>NZ_JBQMXS010000034.1:0-19841 GCF_052173895.1 Catonella sp.
AAAATCTGACGATAGCAATATCATGTGGGTTCAAGTCCCATCTCCTGTATTTTTTTATTTTAAATATATCAAAAAGTCATAAAACATCTCATTTTTTATTTCCAGTTTGCAAAAACCTTACTTGCAACATCAGTTCCTGAATAGTTTCCTCTACTCTCTCCTTC
This sequence comes from Catonella sp., assembly GCF_052173895.1. Taxonomy (GTDB): domain Bacteria; phylum Bacillota; class Clostridia; order Lachnospirales; family Lachnospiraceae; genus Catonella. The sequence continues at coordinate 165 of NZ_JBQMXS010000034.1, forward strand.
AACAACAATACTTATAGCGATTTTCTTTCCTTTTCTCTCGCCAAATCCCATAAACCATGAGTGGTCACCCTTAGTTCCATCTTCTTTCTGATATTCCGCAGTACCTGTCTTTCCATAAATATTATATCCTAGATGTGAAAGTTTTTGGGCAGTACCTTCAGTTACAACAGCTTTCATAAAGCCCTTGATAATTTCAGCCTTTTTCTTAGAACAAAGTCTTTTAAATTTTTCTGGTTTATAGTCATTTACAAGCTTTTTTCCATCATCTGTAACTATTTTCTCTACTGTATAAGGTTTCATAAGCATACCGTCATTTGCTATTGCTGAGGCTATTAATGCATTGTGAAAAGGCGTAATCTGAGTCTTCCCCTGCCCTATTGAAGTCTGTAAAATCTCTTCAGTGTTTGATGATGAATTAAGCACAAAGCTGCTTTTTGAAGTTGTAAGTTCAAAGGGAAGTTCCTTATTATATAGAAATTTTTCTGTAAGTTTTGCAAACTTATCCTTATTTAAATTAAACCCTATACTTGCAAAAGCACCATTACAAGATTTCGCAAAAGCAGTTTTTAAATCTTCTTTTCCATGTTTTATGCGGTCAAAACATACTATGCTTTCTTTTCCTGATGAAAAAATTCCCTTGCAGTCAAAGCTAAACTTATCATAGTCTTTGTGCTCATTAATATATTCAAGAGCAGTGAGTACCTTAAATGTAGAACCCGGTGGATAAAGTCCGTTTGTAGCCCTATTTACCAGTTTTGCATCTTTTTGAGGCAGATTTGACAGTGTTTCCCAATCCGCTATTACAGTATTAGGATCATAATCAGGTTTTGAGACCATAGCTAAAACTCTTCCTGTTGAAGGTTCAAGGATTACACCTGCTCCATGGTAGCCTTTAAGGGCATTATTTAGCGATTTCTGCAATTTACTGTCAACCGTAGTAACTACACTGTCACCTTTATTCTTATCCTGATTAATTCTCTCAAAAACTCTAGTAAAGACATTATCATTGGATGAAAGAAGTTCATAATTCATAATTCCTTCTATTCCTGTCTTACCTGAGGAATTTCTTCCAACAATATGACTATACATATCACCATAAGGGTAAACTCTTACACTATTTTTGCCTTCTTCTCTTGTGTAGGCCAGTACATCTCCGTCTGAGGAAAGAACTTTCCCTCTCGACACATAGGATGCATAAATATCAGTTCTTTTATTATAAGAGTTGTTCATTATCTTAGGTGCAGTAATAAACTGAAAATAAATAAGATAACCTGACATAGATACAAAGAGTATTAGTATGATGTAAACAAGTCCAACAGGCTTTTTTACACGTTTTATTTTTATATCAGCTACGTTATCTTCTTTTTTAGTACCTGCTATATAAAGTCCCTGAATTACTCCAAAGATAATGATGGTACTAATAACAGAACTTCCACCTTGACTTACAAGCGGTAAGGTTACACCTGTAGAAGGAATAAATTTGACAGTTCCTCCTATGGATAAAAATATTTGGAATGAATACATAGTTGCACAGCCTATTGATACTAGCTGATGAAATTGATTCTTGGTTCGCCAAGCAAGTAAAATAAATGCTATAATAGTACAAAGATAAATTAAAATAAGGCAAAATCCAAAAAGCAGTCCAAGTTCTTCACAAAGTCCTGAAAAAATAAAATCACTTTCAACTACCGGTGTATTGGAAGGAAGACCATTTCCAAGACCAAAACCAAACCATCCACCACTGCCCATACCGAAAAGAGATTGTGTAACCTGATATCCCTTATCATCTATATATTTCCATGGATCTACAAAGGCCTGAACCCTAACCCTTACATGAGAAAATATATAATATCCTGCAACTGCTGAGATTACTCCTCCACCGGTAAAAAGTCCTAGAAGTTTCAGACTTCCGGTTGCAAAATATGTCATTACAGTAAAGGTGGTAAAAAAGAGCATAGCACCACCAAGATCCTTGCTTAGTACAAGCAAAAGCACCATAATAGCTGTAAGTGATGTTGTTATTATAATCTGCTTAATGCTTTTACTTACATAAAATAATGATGCTATCATAAAAATTAATAGTATTTTTACAAATTCAGATGGCTGTATGCTCATACCAAAAATGTTTATCCAGTTTTTAGCTCCATACTGCACCTTTGCTCTTAAAAATACATAGGCTAAAGAGCCTATACCTGCTATTGCATACAAATATCCCATACTTCTAAGCATTGACATTTTTTTTATTAAAAATGGTAGTATAAGACAGGCAACCAATGCTGCTGCCACAAATACAGTCTGCTTAACTCCCCATACAAATTTAAGCCTTGTAAGGAAGACAAAGCCTATTGTTATAAGAAACTGCATATGCGAAAATAGACTTTTAAATAAATTTTTGTAAAATATTCTGTATAAAAATGTAGAGCTTATAAGCAAAAGTATCTGTGCAAGATAAAGAAGGATAACCTTCATTTCAGGCATTTTTAAAAATATGCATAAAAATCCTGCAAAATGAAACATTAGGGTTAATACCGGTTGAAAAAAATATATTTCACCGCTATTATATTTATCATTATTTATAAAGCCTATAAAGCCTAAATAGGCATAAATAGCTATAATAATGATAATTATATACTTAGATATTTCACTTACTAAAATTTGCAAGTTTCATTACCTCTCTTACTTCTGATTCTGTTTCTAGCAAAAAATCAAACCTTAGAAAATCAGGTGAAAGTTCTTTAATTTCATCAATTTTATTGAAGAGATTTATAGGAATATCCTGATAAACATAGTTTGTACAGCTGTCACAGTTTTTAACAACAGGAAATTTTCCGGACTCTCCACTTGCCTTATTTTTTTTGTTTTCAATGTAAAGAATATCAGGAAGAGGTTTAATTCCTTTTGTTAATTTTTTGACACATGCACCTTTGTTTTTCCACTGGCACTGTGTCATAACCATCAATTCTTCTCTGCCATACACTACAAGAGAAAATTTAGAAGGTACTGTGATGTTTTTACGGACAAGTTCTGCCTCCCTTAAACTTTGTTCAAGACTTGCAGTATAGTGATAAATGCCAAAGTCAACAAGGCTTTCTACTGCTTTAGAATTAAAAGTATATAAATTGGTATCGGCTATCATCTTAATCGATGCATCTGAAATATCAATCATCTCTTTTACAAATGAAATTTCTTCTAAATTCCTCACAATAAATCCCTTAATTCTAAGCAAAACATCAAAACCATCTATTGTATCAAAATATTTTATATATTTTCTACGAGTACTTCTTCGAAATATTTCAGGAAGTCTTAGATATGCACTTCTTCCATCATCTTCTACAAGGTCAAGTCCACTTATAAGATTATCAAGTCCAAAATGCTCAAGATTTATGAAGATTTCATACTGTTCTTCATCTTTTTTAGTAATTTTTAATACTGTTTTTAGCTGTTCCATAGTTGATACTACTATTTCATATTTCGGATTAAAAGTTGGTATAGGAAACTGATGTTTCTTATTATCCAAAATAGAAATCGGATGTTTCTCATTTCTTTCTGCTAAGGCTTTATAAAGCATATCACAAGCCTTTCTTCTCAGCTCATTAAGTACAGATATTGGAAAAAATACTTCGCCAATCAAGGTAATTTCTATGTCTTCTTCATGCATTAAAAATTCAGTCTCTCCAAGTTTAAGCAACGATTCTTGAACCCTTTTCTTTTCAATAGGCTTATTATTGGCTCTCATGCAGATAGCACCATTTATAGTCACACTTGTGTCTTTTGTAAAAAGAGTGAGCATAAGCTCTTTGTCAGGCTCTGCATAAAAACTTGCATTAATCTTCTTTTTAATTTGCTCTTTAATGATATTTGTATTTATATCATTAAGAAGTTTTTCATTTTTTGTTCTATATACTAAAAGCCCTTCCCTCATTTGAAGACCATTTGTATAATTAGCTTCAAAACTCTCTCCTGCTCTTTTTTCGTCCTTCAGAGTAAATTCATACACCGGTTCCGTCGGCTTATCATCTGCCCTTATTTCAACTACATCATGAGAATTCAAATCTTTTGTTAAATTAATAACAATTACATTTTTCTTGCCCTTTGTTACTACATGTTTAACAGTACCTACAAGCACCCCATTATGATTAGGCCTTGTATTTGACATCATTTCTTCTCCGTTATAATGGACAAGATAACCTTTAGTAAAACTTCCTCTGTTATATATATCTGAAAGTTTTTCTACATCTGCATTTCGCTCCCTTATACTTTGCTCTAAATTAAAATATTCTTTTCCATAATCTAAATAAATATCAGTCCATTTTCTATATAAATGTGCTGTAAGGGCAGCATATTCAGGGCGTTTCATTCGCCCCTCTATCTTAAAAGAGTCGATGCCTGCCTCTACCATATTAGGTATTAAGTCTAAGGCACAGATATCTTTAGGGCTAAGTAAGTAAGGCTTTGTTTCAAGTTTTTCAGCCGGTCTTATTCCTACAGATTTATTACTGGCATAAAGGTTATAGCTCATACGGCAAGGGCCTGCACAACTACCTCGATTTCCACTTCTTCCACCATTCATAGCTGACATAAGACACTGTCCTGAATAACAGACACAGAGTGCACCATGAACAAAACACTCTATTTCAACTTTTTCTTTTTTAAATGCAGCTACCTCACCTAGTGAAAGTTCTCTTGAAAGCACTATTCGCTTTACATCATACTGCTTAAGCAGGTTAACTGCACCCGTATCACAGACTGTCATCTGAGTACTTGCATGCAATACAAGGTTAGGGAAATTTTCATGAAGAAACTTTAACACCCCGAAATCTTGTACAAGTACAGCATCTATGCCTGATTTATAGTATGGTAGGACATAGTCATAGAGCCCCTTCATCTCCTCTTCTTTGATAAGGGTATTTAGTGTCATATATAATTTTTTATCATGCACATGAGCATAATAGATTGCATCAATAAGCTCTTTTTCTTCAGGATTATCCGCATAAGCTCTAGCTCCAAAGTTTTTTCCACCTATGTAGCAGGCATCTGCCCCTCCTGCAAAAGCTGCCTTCATTCTATCTACAGAGCCTGCAGGGGCAAGTATTTCGATTTCTCTCTTTTTATTCATCTGTTATTTATGTTTTTTTCCTCGTTCATCTTCTTTTTTAGAAATTAGTTCATGCTTTAACTCAAATAATTCTTTATCCTTTTTTTCAAGTTCTTTTTTTAAGTCTTCATTTCTTTCAACCATCTTATAATATTCATCTACAATATTAATCTGAACTGTGAGGTTTCTCTGATTATCATCTAAACGTCTATACCCCTCCTCTTTAGAAAGTTCAACATATTTAGAATTTAAAAAAAGTGCAATTTTTTGCAGATACTCCTCACTTTCATATCCACTTAAGGTATATGGTTTATCATTTATAATCACTTTAATATTGTTCTTCTCGTTCATATTTCCCCTCACAATAGTTTATTTTAAGCCTAAATGACTGTATGCAAGCTCTGTAACTACCCTTCCTCTAGGAGTTCTTGCTATAAAGCCTGATTGGATTAAATATGGTTCATAAACATCTTCAATAGTAGCTGTATCTTCTCCTATTGAAACAGCAATTGTTTCAATCCCTACAGGACCGCCATTAAATTTCTCTATCATCGCCGTAAGAATCTGACGGTCAATATGGTCAAGTCCGTATCCGTCTATATTTAAAAGCGTAAGCACTTCTGTACCGACTTCCTTTGTTACCTTACCATCATACTTAACCTCAGCAAAATCCCGAACTCTTTTCAACATTCTATTCGCAAGTCTTGGAGTTCCCCTTGAGCGCTTAGCCATTTCCAGTGCAGCTTCTCTTTCAATTTTGACTCCAAGTACCTTTGCTGCCCTCATAATTATAGTTTCCAGTTCTGTTAAGTTATAGTATTCAAGCCTATTAACTACTCCAAATCTGTCACGTAGAGGTGCAGAGAGCATACCTGCTCTTGTTGTTGCACCTATAAGTGTAAATTTTGGAAGTTCAAGTCTTATACTCTTTGAAGTTGCACCTTTTCCAATAACTATATCTATAGCAAAATCCTCCATAGCCGGATAAAGTACCTCTTCTACCTGTCTGTTTAACCTATGGATTTCATCTACGAAAAGAACATCTCCCTCTTTAAGATTATTAAGGATAGCTGCAACATCACCAGGCTTTTCTATAGCAGGACCTGAAGTGATTTTAATATTAACTCCCATTTCATTGGCTATAATCCCTGCAAGAGTAGTTTTTCCAAGCCCAGGCGGTCCATATAAAAGCACATGGTCAAGAGGTTCTTTTCGGCCTTTTGCAGCTTCTATGTATACCTTCATCATCTCCTTAGCTTTTTGCTGTCCAATATATTCTGCTAAAAGTTTTGGTCTTAAGGTATCATCATTTCTAATATCTTCTTCTGAAGATATAGCTGATATTATTCGTCTTTTTGTATCGCTTTGCATCTAATCCAACCTTTTACATCAAATTTTTGAGAGCAAGTTTAACAAGTTCTTCAGCTGTAATATCTTTTGCAAATTCTATCTGACTGATAGCCTTCATGGATTCTGTCCGGCTATAACCAAGGGCAATAAGAACTTCTACTGCCTCTCCTTTTACTTCGTTGTTTATGCTTTCCTTTACAAAGTAATCGTGATTTTCTGAGGTAATAGTTTTATTATTTATAATACCTACCTTGTCCTTAAGTTCAAGCACAAGTTTTTTAGCTGTCTTTGCTCCTATACCTTGAGCTTTTTCTATTGTTTTAATATCCTCAGAGAGTATTGCAAAAGTAAGAATATCAGTAGGGATTGAGGAAAGAATTGCTATCCCTGCCTTAGGGCCTATTCCATTTACTGTAATTAAAAGCTTAAAAAACTCTAAATCTTCTTTTTCAAGGAAACCATAAAGTTGCATAATATCTTCCCTTACATGAAGATATGTATAAAGCCTTATGTCATCGCCTATTTTAGGAAGATAATTAAAAACTGCAGAAGGAACTATTGATTCTACTCCAAAGCCATTTACATCTATAATCACACTTTCCGCTGTTACAGTTTCCAGTTTTCCTTTTACCGAGGCTATCATATATTGTCTCCTAAACTAATTAAATATCATCTTATAATAATACAACAAATAGGAGTTTATGTCAAAAGTTTAGGTGTAAAAAATAGCGACTAAGAATCTCTCTTAATCGCTTTAATCAAATCAAGAATTAAACAAATCATCAACCTCTTCCTTAGTAAGCTTATTTATAAATACCTCTCCTGCCTTAATTACAGATTCAGCAAGGTCTTTTTTCCTCTCTTGAAGTTTATAAATTTTCTCTTCAATCGTCCCCTTAGTTATAAGTTTAACTACATTTACGCTATTTGTCTGCCCTATTCTATATACTCTGTCTGTAGCCTGATCTTCAACAGCAGGATTCCACCATGGATCATAATGAATAACCATATCTGCCCCAACAAGATTAAGTCCGGTACCACCGGCTTTAAGTGATATTAAATATACATCACGACTTCCACCGTTAAAAGCCTTAACATCCTCACTTCGCTGTGAAATAGGTGTAGATCCATCTAAATAGTAATAACTGATTTTAAGTTTTTTAAACTCATCTTCTATTATATTTAGCATAGAGGTAAACTGCGAAAATACAAGAATTCTATGTCCTCCTTCAATAGCATTTTGTACCAACTGGAGCAGTAATACCAGTTTTCCTGAATTTCCGTTATAATTTGATATGAAAGTAGAAGGATGACAACAGATTTGCCTAAGTCTTGTCAAAGAGGCAAGTATCATCATTCTGCTCTTTTCAAATCCTTTTTTGTCAATTTCACTATTTATCTTCTTTTTCATATCATCAAGGTATGACATATAAACTTCCTTCTGCTCTTCTGTCATATCTGAAACCATCTTTCTTTCAGTCTTTTCAGGAAGTTCCTCAAGCACATCCCTCTTCATTCTTCTAAGGATAAATGGCTTGATATGAAAATTAAGCTGTTTAAGTGCGTCTTCACTTTCAAACCTTACTACAGGCTTTTCATAAAGATTCACAAATTTTGAGTGGGAATACAGATAACCCGGCATAAGGAAGTCAAATATTGACCAAAGTTCAGACAAATTGTTTTCTATTGGAGTTCCCGTAAGTGCAAATCTATGATTCGCATTAAGCATCTTAACTGCCTTCGCATTACGGCTGTTAGGATTTTTGATAAATTGTGCCTCATCCAAAAAGGCTGTATGAAAATTAATCTCCTTCAATATATCAATATCTCTTCTAAGAATAGGATAAGAAACAAGTACAACCTGATGATTAGGATATTTTGCTATCAGCTCTTTTCTTTCGTTTGGATTACCCAAAATCATAAGTGTACTGAGTTTTGGACAAAAATTCTCAATTTCATCCTGCCAGTTAAAAAGCAGTGACGATGGGCAGACTACTATAAATACCGCATCTTTATTCTTTTTCCAAACTGATGCAATATAGGTAATAGCCTGTAAAGTCTTGCCAAGTCCCATATCATCGGCAAGAATACCTCCAAGATAATATTTTGAAAGTGAAGTAAGCCACTCAAATCCCACCTCCTGATAAGGACGAAGTTGAGCCTTAATTTCCTCAGGAACCTTCATCTTCGTATTTTCAGGATGCTTAATTTCTTCTATCAACGCAGTGAAAGATTTGTCTGCTTTTATCTCGTACAAACCTTCATCAGAGGCCTGACTTAAATAAAATGCATAGTCAAGTGAGGTGTATATTTTCCCATCTGTAATACTTCCTTTGTTATTTCCAATTTTATCAATGAGTTCACTCAGCTTATCCAGTTCTCCACTACCGGCAAGGTCAATAAAACTACCATTTTTTAGTCTGAAAAATTTCTTTTTTAACTTTAGACTGTTAAAAAGGTCTGTAAGTTCATCACTTGAAAGTCCTTCAAAATCAAAGTCAACTTCAAGCATATTGTTTTCACTTTGTACACGAACAGAAGTTTTTGCTATTTTGGGCTGATTTACTTTAATTTTTTTAAATTCTTCTGAGTAGAACAATTCATATTTTCCAGATAAATATTCTAAACTATTTTTTAAAAAATCATAAATCTCTGATTCATTATTTAAATAAAAATACTGTTCCTCTCTGATAAAACCTAAGCTTTCAATATCTTCAAAACACTCTGCCTCACGACTTGGTTTCCGTACAATTACCGCCTTTATATCAGGCATCTTAAGGAATGGATTGAATTTATACTCTCCATAAACAGTAATCACTTCAAGCTTGATACTACCTCTGTATATGTCCATATACAGTTCAAATTTTACATTTTCTGTTATATAATTATCACGAAGTGCCTTAGGAATTGTAAGTGAAAAAGTTTCATGTATGCGAGGGAGAACAACATTTAAAAAGCGATCCTTTTCCTCACCTTCAAATACTAAGGCATCCTCTTCTCCATCATTTGGAGTATGATAAAACGGCAGAAAATTTCTTGTAAATATCCTATCCGGATGATAGATGGCATTATCATAATAAAATAGCTTTCCTTTTTCATCTAGTGGGATAATTCTCTCATCATCCCAAGATAAAATAATCGAATCATCTTCATCTGATAGATTCAGATAAAAATTCAAATCAGGCTTTCCTACAATAAATTTAACATTTTCAAAAGTTTCATCTGCAAAACTAAAATTAAAAGGAATTTTTATTATTTTCAATAGTCTTAATAGCATATGCCTGTCTAAGAAAATATTTGATTTTACAAACATACTTGAAGAATTTCCTCTTCCAACAATTTCTTGTATGTCAAAAATTTCACAAAGAAAATCAAGTATTGCCTTTGATTCATGGTCAAAACGGTTTTCTCCATGAAAATAAGAGAAATCTTTTCCTAGAGAAATTGGCTCATCATGTATGTAATCAGATAAAAATTTTCTTATATTTTGTACTTTATACATTTTGGTGCTACCAGCCATTATATTTACAGATGCATTTACAGAATTATCTGCTCTAAACATAGAAGGGAGAATTATGCTTAGTTTTATATGAAAAATATCTCCAAGCCCTGCCATATAGTCCATAGTATCAAAGTAGTCTAATACTCTTGCAACACGCCTTTTATCATCAGATTCTATTTTCTGCTGTTTCCGTTTATCGGAATAATCATTTATAAAAAGCATTACTGCCACAGCATGTTTACAGGCTCCAGGATGCTTTCTGCTAGAAGGACAATTGCATTTATACTCAATTTTACCCTTATTATTTAAATCAATATCAACTGTATATTCACTTTTACCTTGAACGATAGCTCTATAATGCTCCTTGCTTTTAGATTTAGATATTGTCTTTATTGCTTTTGCAGAGTAATATCTTATACCTCTATTATAAGCAATGTCATTTGCAGCCAGATTTTTAATAATTATCCTATTTAATTCAGCCATAATACCTCTTTAAATATTAAATGATGTTAAAGATTATTTTCTACTCCAGGTAGCTTTCGAGAACAATAAAAGCATTGGGAATATCTCCAATCTTCCGGCTAACATATCAAAAATAAATACTAATTTTGACAGATTGGAAAATTCGGAAAAATTTCCTGTCGGCCCTACTTTATTAAGTCCAGGTCCAATATTATTAAAGGTAGCAACAACAGCAGTAAAACTTGATTCAAAGTCTATGTTATCAAGAGATATTATTAAGAACGAAAAGGTTATAATTAAAATATATGAAACTAAGTAAACATTCGCATTTCTAATAACCGAATGTTCTACTGTTTTGCCATCCATTTTCAATATCTTTATACTTTTTTGATGAATCATACCTACAATTTCTTTTTTTACAGTTTTAGCATATATAAGTATTCTTGAAACCTTCATTCCTCCTCCTGTACTTCCTGCACAGGCTCCAACAAACATAATCATAAGAAGGACACTTTTCGCAAACATTGGCCACATATTAAAATCTGCAGTGGCATAACCTGTTGTAGTTATTACTGAGGCTACTGAAAAAAAAGCATGATGAATGTTTAAATAAAGATTGTCCCATTCTCCCAAATTTACCACAATTAATGCTACAGCTGTAAATACAATAATCAGATACCATTTTACTTCTTCGATTTTTATAACTTCTTTAAACTTCTTCTTAAGTATTAAAAAGTAAACATTGAAGTTAATTCCAAAAAGCAACATAAACACTGTAATTACAGCCTGTTGCAACATAGTATATCCACCACAACTGTCATTATGTATGCCAAATCCACCTGTACCTGCAGTTCCAAAAGTTATACATACAGCATCAAATGGATGCATCCCAGTTATAAGTAAAATAACAAGCTGTACAACTGTCATTCCAAGATAAATTTTATAAAGGTAGGACGCTGTTTTCTTTACATTTGGAACCAGCTTACCTACTGAAGGTCCAGGGCTTTCTGCCCTCATAAGATGCATATCTACACCTCCAAACAATGGTAAGATTGCCAGTATGAAAACAAGAACCCCCATCCCACCTATCCAATGTGAAAAACTTCTCCAAATAAGTACACAATGAGGAAATGGTGTTAAGTCTGTAATAACACTTGAACCTGTAGTTGTAAAACCTGAAACAATTTCAAACAGTGCATCAATATAATTAGGAAGTACACCTGTAAGTACAAAAGGAATAGCTCCCACTAGACTTATAACTATCCATGTAAGTGAGCAGATTACAAATCCCTCCCTTGCATAAAACCTTTTATTCGTAGGTTTTTTAAGCGTTATAAGCCCTCCAATTATAAAGGATAGTAAAGAGCAGGCAAAAAAAACATAACCTTCTTTCTCTCCGTAAATAAGTGCCGTAACAGCAGGTAGGAGCAGGAACGCTCCTTCAAAATTAAGTACCCAGCCCATAATATAGGCTACAATTAAATAATTCATAATTCTTACTCAGCAATTATATCGTCTATACTGCCAAGACCTGTATTGGTAGTAATTACAATAACGCTGTCTCCTTTTTGAATAATATCTTTACCTGATGGTGTGATAATCTGATTATTTCTATAAATTGCAGCTACAATAACATTAGGCTTTATATTTAATTTTTCTAAAGTCTTTTTTGTTATTTTAGAATCAGACTTGATGAGAAACTCCAAAGCCTCTGCCTCATTCCCAAACATTTTGTACAAGGTTTCAACATTGCTGCCTTTTGAGTTCTGCATAGAACGAACATATTTCAAAATATATTGTGAAGTTATCTGCTTAGGAGCTATTACAGAACCTATCGGAAGTTCCCTAATAACTTCTTCAAATTCTATTTTATTTATTTTAGTAATTGATTTTGCCTTAGAAATATGATGAGTATACATTGAAAGAAGAATATTTTCTTCATCAATACTGGTTAAAGTTACAACAGCATCAGCATTTTCAATGCCTTCTTCCAACAAAATTCTCTTATCCGTAGCATCTGCATGTATTACGATAGCCTCAGGAATAAGTTCTGAAAGTTCAGCACAGCGTGCCTCATCGGCTTCTATTATTTTTACATCTATCTTAGCTTTTACAAGCTCTAAACATAGGTAGTAAGCTACTGTACCTCCACCACAAACCATTACATTCTTAATCGGTCTTGTATTCACCCCTACCTTATTAAAGAAATCATAGGAATCTTTAAACTTGAGTATACAGGAAAATGTATCTCCTTTTCTAAGAACAAAAGAGCCGTTAGGTATTTCAACCTTTCCATCTCTTCTTACCATGCATATAAGCACATTACCCGATACATTTTTTGAAAATTCTATAAGGCTCATACCATCAAGTATAGAATCTTCTCCTATTGTAAGCGAAATAAGATTTACCCTACCCTTATAAAATGTATCTACCTCTATAGCTGATGGAAAATGAATAAGTCTTGCTATTTCAAAAGCAGCTATTCTCTCAGGATTAATAGCCATTGAAAGACCAAGTTCTTCTTTTATATAACTAATTTCTTCATAATACTGAGGATTTCTCACCCTTGCTATAGTCTGGCAGTTACCGGCCTTTTTTGCCATAAGACAACAGAGTAAGTTAATCTCATCCTTATCTGTAACAGCTATAAGTAAATCAGCATCCTGTACATCGGCTTCAAGTAACATCTTATAACTTGTACCATCTCCACACACAGCTTGTACATCTAGAATATTTACTGCATTTTGAAGTGCTGTATTGTCCCTGTCAATTATACAAATGTCATTTTTTTCATTACTTAACTCTCTCGCAAGAGCATATCCCACCTTGCCACAGCCAACTATTATTATATTCATGGAATATCAGTCCCCCCTAAACTATAATTCACCCATTAAATAAAATCTGCAATTTTCAGTAATCTTAACCTTCAACAGCTTTCCAATATAATCTTCTTTTTTGTTTGTAGGTACTTTAAAATGAACAAGGGTATTATCAGACATCCTCCCTGTAATAAATAGAGGAACTTCGCTATTTACCTCTTCTGCCAACACCTCTACTATCTGTCCTACCTGACTACCGAATTTATCATCAGAATATTCTGCTACGGTATCCTGCAGCCTTTTAAATCTTCTTTTCACTGCTTCAATTTCCACCTGATCTGTCATTGTGGCAGCAGGAGTTCCTGTCCTTTTAGAATATTCAAACATATAAGCACTCTGATAATGTACCTTCCTTACAACATCTAAAGTATCTTCAAAGTCTTCCTCTGTTTCTCCCGGAAAGCCCACTATGATATCGGTAGTAAGTGCAATATCAGGAATCCTTTTTTTGATTTTTTCAGTAAGTTCAAGATATCCTTCTTTTGTATATCGCCTGTTCATTCTCTTAAGCACATTATTACTTCCTGCCTGAAATGGTAGGTGTATATGTCTACAGACTTTATCAGACTCTGCTATTACCTCAATAAGTTCATCTGAAAAATCTTTCGGATGAGGTGTCATAAAACGGATGCGTTTAATACCTTCTACCTTTTCTACCATTTTTAAAAGTTTTGCAAAGGTAACAGGCTCTCCACCCTCAGTAGACAATCCTTTCCCATATGAGTTTACATTTTGACCAAGCAGCATAATCTCTAAGACACCTGATTTTGCAAGACACTGTACTTCTTTAATTATGTCTTCTGGTCTTCTACTCCTCTCTCTACCCCTAACATAAGGAACTATACAATAGGTACAGAAATTATCACAGCCATAAGTAATATTTACACTTGCCTTAAATGAATACTTTCTTTCATCAGGCAGATCTTCGACTATTTTATCAGTGTCCTTCCATATATCTACAAGCATAGAATGTTTAATCTTATATTTTCCATTCTTCTTTACAGGATGATGTGCAGCATAACTTTTCTCTGCGAACATAGCAAACACTAATTCTGCAAGCTTATATATATTGTGAGTACCATAAATTAAATCAATAAATGAATAACTTTCTCTAAGTTTCTGAACTACAGTTGTCTCCTGCATCATGCAACCACAGAGAGCAATTATCATATTCGGATTAAGCTCTTTTAATTTTTTTAAATACCCTAAATTGCCATAGACTTTTTGATCTGCATTTTCCCTGATAGTACAGGTATTTAGGATTACAAAATCAGGACTTTTATCTTCAGTACCTGTAAACCCTATTTTTTCCAGTATGCCAGCTATTTTCTCAGAATCTCTGAAATTCATCTGACATCCGAATGTGTTGCAATTAAAGGTAAGCTGCTTTCCTGCATTTTTACAAATTAATTTAAAAACTTCAGCTGCCTTTTCCATATAATAATACTGTCTATCAGGTTCTGCAGTGGGCTCTTTAGCTCTTACTGCCTCAAAATCATAATCAACTTTAAAAATATTTGTTATTTTATCTTCCATCTTCATCCTATCTAATATTTTTTATCAGCTTTTTTTCAATTATCTTCTCAGCCGTTTTTATTCCATCCACAGCTGCACTTGTTATACCACCGGCATAACCGGCACCCTCTCCAATAGGATAAATTCCTGCTATATTTGACTCAAAGGTGTTATTATCTCTTACAATCCTAAGAGGACAGGATGTTCTTGACTCTACACCAAGCATAACCACATCATCCCTATTAAAACCTTTTATCTTATTCCCGAAATCTTCCATTCCAAGAATGATTGACTGTACAATATAGTTAGGCAAAATTTCTCTTAAATTAGCAAACTGAGTCTTTCCCTTTGATACTGTATCAATCAAACCAAAACCCGAACTTATTTTATTTTCCTTAAAATCGCCTAAAAGCTGAACAGGAATTGCTCCACCTGCTAAATTAAAGGCTTTTTTTTCCAGTTCCTTTTGAAATCTTACACCTGCTAATGCATCATCTGCACCGAAATCAGCTGTATTTACAGCTACAACTATGGCACTGTTGGCATTTTTTGAATCTCTATTGTGGTAACTCATACCATTTACCAAAGTTCCTCCTCTTTCTGAGGAAGAGTTTACTACATAGCCTCCGGGACACATACAGAACGAATACACACCTCGTCCCTCTATGCCTGTATATGTTACCTTATAATCTGCCGGAGGAAGTTTGTCATACAGCTTTCCGTATTGGTATCTGCTTATCATTTCCTGAGGATGTTCTACCCTCACTCCAACAGCAAAAGGCTTCGGTGTCATAATAATTCCCTTTGATGAGAGGAGACTGAAAGTGTCCCTCGAAGAGTGACCGAGAGCCAGTATCACCTCATCGCATGGAAGTGTTTCTTCCTGATTTAACACTATATTTGTCAGTTCTCCATTTTTTGTATGAAAATCAGTAAATTTAGTTTCAAACTTATATTCTCCCCCAAGTGACTCTATTTCTTTACGCATATTTATAAGCACAGTCTTAAGAACATCTGTTCCGATATGCGGTTTATTAATATATAGGATTTCAGGGTCTGCACCAAATTTTACAAAAGTTTCAAGCACAAAAGGAATTCTTCTAAAAGGGTCTTTTACCATGGTGTTTAACTTTCCGTCGGAAAAAGTTCCTGCACCTCCCTCACCAAACTGTACATTAGTTGTTTCTGAAAGTTCTCCTCTTTCCCAAAACTTTTCTACAGTAGCAGTCCTTTTCTCTACATCTTGCCCCTGCTCTATAATTATAGGATTAAGCCCTGCCAATGCAAGCACATAGGCACAAAAAAGTCCTGCCGGTCCACTACCTATAATGATAGGCCTGTTATTGTTGGTACTCTGTCCAAGCTTTTTAATGCTAAGTTTTTCATCCTTGTATATTGTTACATCAATTTGAGACTTCTTTGCAGATAATACTTTATTATATGCCTTATTTTCCAATGTAACAACTACAGATAGGCTATAATGTATTTCCTCTTTTTTTCTTGCATCAATCGACTGCTTTTTAATTTCGTATGCAATCAAGTCTTTATCATTTATTTTCAATTTCCTTATACAGGCATTTTTTACATCCTCAGCTTTATAACCTATTGGAAGTTTTATCTGTGAAACCTGAAGTAAATTTCCCTCTTTCATCATCCTCCATTTCCAACTTCATAAGCACTTGAAAATGCCCAAGTAAGGTTATAACCTCCACAAAGTCCATCTACATCAAGAACTTCTCCAACAAAAAAAAGTCCTTTTATAAACCTTGATTCCAAGCTGTCTGTAACCTCTTCCATTGGAACACCGCCTGAAGTTGTCTGTGCCGATTCAAAACTATTAACGGATATTATATCAAATTTGGCTGATTTAAGCCACTGTGAAATCATACTAATTTTGTCATCATTTATATCCCTAACATAACCTTTATCGGTTAAAACCTTATCTGAAATATATTTTACAATTTTCTCATAAGTAAAGCCTGTTAAAAACTTATCAGCTGTCTTCTCTCCTATTAGATTTTTACGATTTTTCAACATGGTTTTAAGTTCTTCTTCCGATTTTTCATAATAAAAATCTATGGTGAAATACAGCTTATTTCCTTTATCCAGTTCTCTTGCAATCCTACCGGAAAGTTGCATGACAGGTATTCCGCCTACTCCCTGTTCACTAAACTGTAACTCTCCTACTTCGCTTCCCAGCAGTACCTTGCATTCTCCATTATTAATATAGGCTGTTATCTTAGCTGTGCATCTGATTCCTGCAAAATCATGCTTGCTTATTTTAACCGAGGAAAGAGCAGGTAAAGGCTTTATTATACTATGTCCAAGACTTTTAATTATATTATAAAACGACCCGTCACTTCCTGTGGAACTGCCTGCAAGACCGCCACAGGCAATTACCAATTTCTTTCCAAAGTATGAATAAGAATTATTACTATCTCCTGTTACAACTTCAAATATTCCATCGTTTTTCTTAACATCTATAATATTTATATTCGTTTTTATCTTAACTTTAAGCCTTATTAACTCATCAGTTAAAATATTTACAAATTCCTTACCACTTTCACCTGACGGATATACATAACCTGCCTCTATCCTATCAAAATTCCTGCCTTTTTTAACTATCCACTCAATACCAAAAGAAGAGAAAAGGTCTGCAAGCCCTTTCCCTCCCATCTTATTTATAAGGTTATAAGCCTTATCTATATCACCGCTGTTGTAGCAGGCTTTTGTCTGATAAAGATTGGTAAAATTACATTTCCCATTACCTGTTATAGACAGCTTTTTACCCAAGGTTTTACCATGCTCAATTATTGTTACATTAGCACCCTTTCGCACGGCAATCAGTGCCGTAAGGATACCTGATGCCCCTCCGCCGACAACTATTAAGTCTCTGATTTCATTAACCATAGTTCCTCTATTTCTTTTTAAATGTTATCATCTCTTTTCTGTTGACAGGAAAGACTGCATAATAAGTTTTACCTGTATTTACACGGACTTCCTCAGTGTGAGCCTTATCATAATAAAATCTGGTTTTATCTGCTCCGCCATTTTTCTCCCAATAGACTTTTATTCCTCTGCCATTTGTAATATAGTACGCATTTCCTGACTGATTAATTAAATCCATTGTCTGATAACCATTTCTATCCTTATTATATTCATTTACAAACTGAATAAAAATATTTTTGAACTTAAGTGCCTTGCCTGTCCCCTTATCAATATGCTTTGTACCAAAAGCATATCTGGTATACAATTTATCCTTTTTGCTGTATGTAAACGAGGGAGTCATATATGCAGAAAAAGGTATTTTTACATAGTTTGTCTTAAATGAACCTTTTTCATCATTATTGACTTCTTCATCCTGTGAAAAATTAAAATGTGATGAAAGTCCTTTTCTCGGCTTGGTTCTTAACTTCTTATCTTTCATAGCCTTCATCAGACCTTTAGCACTTGCAAAAGCATTGTGAGGAGCTCTTATACTGTTATCCCTGTAAAATGCCCTTGCTCCCTCCCAAGAAAGCCCTGAAATAGTATCTACTCCTAATTTTTTTATTTCATCTATTGCATAATGTGTCTGCCCGAAATGAACGAAAATAGCATCAAATTCATTTGCAAAATCTACATAATAATGTCTTGCACTTCTTACCGAGCCTATTCTATCACCCTTCATATAATCAAAGACTCCCATAAGTCTTGTTATTCCGCCCTCAGCCAAGATTTCATATATAATCTCTGCTCTGCCTGTACCTGTCTGAGGATAGGCAAATTCGATGTTATTGAACATGAACGCAAACGGACGCTTATTCTTATATTTCTCATCTAAAGGTTTTCCGCTTAAAGGACTGGTATAAACAGGCTTTTCAGGCTCTTTTGGCAGTTCGGATACTAATGAAGATAAATCCGGCATATTAGTCGAAGTATTTGAAACAACCGATGTGACATTTTTAATAGCAGATGAATTATCTGTTTTTTTACCACAGCCTGAAAGAGAAACAAATACTGTGGATAGCATAATTAAACTTGTAAGTACGATTTTATTTTTCATATCATCCCTCATTTCTAGTTATACTTAGTGCTTGTAATATTTCCTCTTGTTTCTCTTCCATCACTAAGCGTTCTTCATCATCTATATGGTCATACCCAAGCAAATGTAACATACTGTGAGCTACCAAAAAGGCAAATTCTCTTTTAAGACTATGCCCGTACTCATTTGCCTGTTCCATCACCTTATCAACGGAAATCATAATATCTCCTAAAAGCAGTTCATCTGTTTCAGGATTAAAATAACTTTCAGGACTTTTCTCAATCAAGGTAAAATCGGCAGGAGAAATATAATCTACCATAGGAAATGACAGTACATCTGTCGGTCTATCAATTCCTCTGAACTCTTTATTTGTTTTATGAATCTCCTCATTATTGGTAATCAGGACATTTACTTCCGCTTCATAAGGGCAATTCTCTGTTTCAAGTGCTTTATTTACCACATCTTCAATAATCTTTTCATAATCAAATCCAAGTTCTTTCTCGGTTTCATTCTCTACTAAAATAGTCATAACTAGTCCTCGCCTCCTCCATAAGATAGTCCTTAATAAATTTATATTCATTTAAAGAAAGCCCCGATGCATCCAGTCTTCCTGACATAAGGCAGGAATCCATAACACCATCAACAATTTGGGTAAGACTACGCTTAATACCCTTATTTTCAAGATAGAATATAGTTGTGGAGAATTTACACACTATCATAGTTATCGCAGTTTCACGAGATTTTGGATAACCCAACTTAAAATTATGCTCCTTTATAAAGGCAGTAACTTCATTGGGAAAGTTATTATCTTTAGCTAAAACTAAGCCTTCTACTATATAATTATTGCTTA
>NZ_JBQMXS010000035.1:0-18450 GCF_052173895.1 Catonella sp.
CAGTAGAGATAAAAGGAGCTTGAACAATTGATTTGTCTATTTTAATTAGTTTTAACGGTAATGATAAAATCCTTGAGAGAGAGGAATAGCCAGTTCCAAAATCATCAAGAGAAAATGTGATATTTTTATTATAGAGTGTCTTGATGTTTTTATCAACGATGTCAGTGAATTCACTGGCTGAAGTTTCTGTAATTTCAAGGTTTATCTGGCTAGGGAAGATGCGGTATTGTTTTAGAACTGACATAACATTGGAGGCAAGGTTGCTCTGCAAGCATTCAACCATGGATACATTTACCTCTATATACTCAAAGTCATAGTCGCTTAGGTGTTCTTCAGAAATTACACGACATACTTCATTTAAGACAAAATTTCCTATATCAATAATTAGTGAACTCTTTTCAGCAATTGGTATGAATATATCAGGTGGGACGAAATTGCCTTCGTTGTCCTTCATTCTGATTAATGCCTCGGCAGAAGTAAATTTCTTTTTTTCTGTATTATATATAGGTTGAAAATATACTTCTAGGCGATTATCATTAAGGGCAGTTTTAACAAGCTCTTCTATACGCAAAATTTCTTCATCGCTTTTAATATTAAGTTCATTAACATCTACGGTAAAAAGATTATCCCTGTTTTCATAAAGCCTTAATGCGGAAAAAAGATTATCCACCATTCTTATGCTGGAAACATGTTTAGGAGAGCTGAAGGCACAGCAGGTTGAATAAATAGGAATACTGAGTCTTGTTGAGTTGGAAAGTATTTTCATTATGCTGCAAGTCTCTTCGTAGACAAGCTTGGCCTCAGTTTCGTTATTTTCATCCATAATTATAATGTATTGGCCATTATTTACTTTAAATATAAGTAGTTTTTTAGAAAATTGTTTTAGGCTTTTTATAAATATTCCTTCAGCATGTAAGATTCTATTTTTTTCTACAGTTTTAACAAGTAAATCGTAATTGTGTATATTTATTGCTATACACTGAGTATGAGATTCAGGTGAAAATCTTGACCCACACATTGAAATAAATGCATCACGACTCATCATAAGAGAATCATCTGAATAATATTCGCTTGGATTCTGCATATAGGAGAATACAAGGGTAATAAAAACTGTAGAAGTAAACTGCAGTGAGGCCGCCTCAGGAAATAAATAATCAAAAACTGTTCCGGTGACAAAAATAATAGGTATGGCCGGAATCAGTATTTTGTGATTTTTTGATAGGGCAAGACGGCCTCTTATTAACAAATAAGATGCTACGGATATGTAGTACAAATCCAAGCAAGAAAAAATAGCAAAATAAGGACCATACTCAAAAAATCCACCGGCAGTTATGGAGAAGACAAATTCAGTATTATAATTATATATCAGCAAAGTAAATATAAAAATAATAGGAGCAATAAATAATTTAAGTATATTACGCCCATGTATACGCTGGTTTACAGCAACAGAAGTGTACACAATCATATAACCAAGTGCTGCATACATTAGTATGTATTTAAGGGAATGTAGGGAATAAAGTAAAAATCTATTAGTAATTATGTGGCCATTAATGGCTATAAGGTCAACAAGGGTGTTTAAGAGCAAAACCAATATTGATTGTAGTACCAGATTGTTGCGATAAAACGAGGCTGTTTTCTTAATTCGATTAGCTAAAATAAGGGAGATTAATGTTAATATAGAGCATACATCAAGCCAGATACTATATTCCATTGGTGTTTACCTCCTTTTTTAAAAATTTAGCCAGGTCATTTGCAAGAAGTGGCTTAGAAAAATAATACCCCTGCAAATAATCACAACCTAATTGGATTGCGTAATTTTTGGCGTTTTCAGTTTCTATATGTTTAGCCTTAACAATCATTCCAAATTCCTTGAGCAGCTCAAGAGTGCAGTTCATAAGATTGTCTGCCAGTTCGGACTCAAGTGCATTTCCGGTTAAAACTTTATCTATACTTACTGAAGTAATTGGCATTTCAAGAAAGGCAGAGGCATTTGTATAGCCGTTGCCGTAATTTTCGAGAGTGAACCTAAAGCCGGAATTATGTATGGCCTTCATGTTTTCTGCGATTACTCCTTCATAATCAGCAATAGTATTTTTTGCCAACTCAAAGCAAATGAGCTTTGGTGGAATATCATATTGTGCTGCAAGGTTAACAAGTTTCTCTCCCTCATTCTTCTTTAACAGAATAGAAATCGGTATAACTATTTCAACTGATCTTATTCCAAGTATAATCAAATCAGAGTCTCTTATTGTTTTGAAGAGCATTTCGAGGATATAGTTATATAGAGATATAATTAATCCATATTTTTCAGCAACACTTATAAAGGTATGTGAATTTACATAACCAATTTCAGCTGTATTCATAGTAAGTTCAGCCTTTACAGAATCAAATGAACTTGATGAGACATTATACTCAGGCAAGAATTTTAATTCTATAGACGGTTTTTCATATAAATTAAGAATTTTTGATGAAATAAGACGTTCTTTATCGGTAACATTAATATCTATATCATCAATGGTTAAGTATTTTTGTTTATTAGATACTGTGGCAGTAGATTCTAATTGAAGAATCTCATTTAGCATATTTGAATTTGAAATATCTTTAGGACAGTTGTATATGAAAACTCGTTTAAGGAGGAGCATCCTATTAGTATCGGTTATGTCAAAAGGTGCTTTAAATCGCTCTTCTATCTTGTCTGCGAGGATTTCAGCCATGTGAATATTTGCCCATGAATTGTCTAGGGAAATATATATGGCAAATTTACCTCTCCCATATGAATAGACATTTGCATGCTTTAAAAGGCGTGACAAGAAAATTGACACATCTAAAATAAGAGCATTGGTGCAGTCTATGCCAAGTTCTTTGTCCAAAGCATCAATCATTTCTATGTTAACGGTAATAATTGCGATTGGCTTTCTCATAGACATAGCAACACTGAAGTTAGTAAATAGTGCATCCTTATTCTGGAGTCCTGTAACAAAATCAATATAATCTGATGGACTTTCTATAGTTATATAGGTAATTAATACAGCTATTGTCATAAAAAAGCTTTCAATTGCAAGTTGAGGCAGGAAAAACTGTATGATGGTTCCTAACACAGGTATGTATGGAAGTATTGTAAATGCAATTCGCTTATCATTCCTAATATTTTGACCATACATTCTGATAGTTATAGTAATAAAGGCTAGGTAGTAAAAGGCTATTACATATAAAAGGTAAAGTAGCAATCTTCTGTGATATCCGGAAACAGGACTTATGTAAAATACTGTTTGAGCAAATGGATTTAAAGTAATAGTAAATATTGCTACAGCCGCAGGACTGTAGAGCAGAAATTTAGTCAAAGTATCGTTAATTTTTATGTTAAGAACTGAATATTCGTAAAGTGCAAAAAAAGCACAGCACAAGATATGAGCATAGAAAAACACCATTGATAGGATGTTTAATATGAGAGTAAAATTGCCTATGTCTTTATTATTATAAAATACATAATATTCTATTAAAACCTGTGATAAAGCAGTAAGGGACGAGAAAAACGAGCATATATATAAGCTCTTAAATATTTTACTGTAAGGAAGTGTTACAGTATTTCTAAATATCAGCATATAGCCAAGAACCAGTTCTAAAATAAATGCCGCTACTTCAAACCAATAATTATTCACCATTCTAATCTCCAAGATATTTATAATTAACAACGTAACAATCAATACTCTTACTATTATAATACAAGTATAATACAAAACGGTTACAAAAAAAAGGAAAATTAAATTTTTTTTTGAATAATACTGGTATGGGCTTTGTAATGGAGGTAAAAATGGGAAAAGTTAAGTGTATTAGAAAGCTTAGAGAAGAACTTGAACATAAGATGCTTTGTGAGTTTGCATCTTTTGCAGACGGTTCAGCAGGAAGGGATAGAAAAGAAGAGCCTGATGAGATAAGAACAATTTATCAAAGAGATAGGGACAGGATATTACATTGTAAGTCTTTTAGAAGGCTTAAGCATAAAACGCAGGTCTTTTTAGATCCGGAAGGAGACCATTATAGAACCAGACTTACACATACTCTTGAGGTTGCTCAGATTGCAAGAACGATTGCGAGGGCACTGATGTTGAATGAGGATTTAACAGAGGCTATAGCTTTGGGGCATGATTTAGGACATACTCCTTTCGGGCATGCAGGAGAGAGCGCTTTAAATCGTGTTTCACCTTATGGTTTTAGGCATAATGAGCAGAGTGTAAGAGTAGTAGAACTTCTTGAAAAGCATGGTAAGGGGCTTAATCTCACTAAAGAAGTAAGGGATGGGATTAGAAATCACAGGAGTGCTTGTAAACCTTATACTTTAGAGGGGAAGATAGTTAGGCTTTCAGATAAGATAGCTTATGTAAATCATGATATAGATGATGCATTAAGAGGAGGAATTCTTACAGAAGAGGATCTGCCGGAGGAATATACAGAGGTAGTAGGACATAGTGTGGCAGGAAGGATTGACACAATGGTCAAGGATGTAATTTTTACAAGCTTTGGCAAAAACGAAGTAAAAATGTCTGAAAAAGTTGAAGGAGCAATGAGAGGACTTCGCAGTTTTTTAATGAGAGAAGTATATAGTAATCCTGCGGCTAAGAGTGAGGAGACACAGGCTCAGAGGCTTGTGGAGTATTTATATAGATATTATCTTGAAAATTATGAAACCTTGCCGGAAGAATATAAGAGGCTTGCTGATGAAATGGGAGAGCCTGTAGAAAAAGTAGTCTGTGATTATATAGCCGGTATGTCCGATGATTTTGCTATTAAAACTATAAAAGAGATTTTTGTACCTGTTCGCTGGGGCAAATATTAAGGAGGCTCATGTACTATTCGGAGGAAATTGTCGATGAGGTTAGAGAAAAAAATGATATAGTTGATGTAATTTCACGCCATGTAAATCTTACAAGAAGAGGGTCTAATTATGTGGGGTTATGTCCTTTTCATGGAGAGAAGACACCATCATTTTCTGTAAATCAAAGTAAGCAGATTTTTCATTGCTTTGGATGTGGAGTAGGTGGCAATTGTATTAGTTTTATAATGAAGTACGATAATTTATCTTTTACTGAAGCGGTAAAAGAGTTAGCTGACAGGGTAGGAATGGTTCTCCCGGAAGAAACAGAGTATAGTAATGGAAAGAAAAAGGCAGATTTAAGAATACGGATGCTTGAAATATATAAAGAGGCGGCTACATTCTACTATTATCATTTAAGGGGGGATTATGGCAAATACCCTATGGATTATCTGAAAAACAGAGGGCTTAGTGATGAAACTATACATAAATTCGGATTGGGATATTCAGTAAAGTCATACAATGCCTTATATACATACTTAAAGTCTAAAGGTTATAGTGATGAACTTATGATTAAGTCTGAACTTGTGACTTTTAAAGAGGGTAGAGGTGTGTTTGATATGTTTTGGAACAGAGTGATGTTCCCAATTATGGATCAGAATAATAGGGTTATTGCATTTGGCGGAAGGGTTATGGGAGAAGGCGAACCGAAATATCTTAATTCAAGAGAAACAGATATATTTAATAAAAGACGTAATCTTTATGGACTAAATTTTGCAAAACACAGCAGAGAGAAATATATGTTGCTTTGTGAGGGATATATGGATGTAATAGCACTTCATCAGGAAGGTTTTACCAATGCTGTTGCGTCCTTAGGTACTGCACTTACTGAAGAGCAGGCGAGGCTGATAGCAAGATATGTAAAGGAAGTAGTTATAACTTATGATAGTGATGGAGCCGGAGTAAAGGCTGCCTTAAGGGCGATTCCTATACTGAAGGCTGCAGGGATTAAGACTAAGATACTGAAACTTACTCCTTATAAAGACCCTGATGAGCTTATAAAGGCAGCAGGAAGGGAAGAATTTGAAAAAAGGATTGAAAATGCAGAAAATAGTTTTGACTTTGAACTTTTAACTATGGAGCAATCTTTTAATCTTTCAGAACCGGAGGGGAAAACAGAATTTTTAAATAAAGTAGCTGAAAGACTTACAGACTTTCATGAAGATCTTGAGCGTGAAAACTATATAGCGGCGGTTGCAGAAAAATATTTTATATCTAAAGAGTCACTTAATAGGCTTGTAATTAAGATTGGAGGAGCTAAAGAAATAAGGGAGGTCTATAAGGAAGCCGGAGAGAGAACCAAGAAGGCTGAAAGGGCTAAAACGGCAGAAGAGGGAATGTTAAAGACCGGGAGATTGTTACTCTCTCTTATTTATAACCGACCAAGCCTATATAACCGTATAAAAGATATAATATTACCGGAAGATTTTGTAGTTCCTCTATATAAAGATGTGGCAGGTAGGATGTTTAGAATTATAGATAATGGAGGAGTAGTTAATGTAGCAGAGATGATAAGCAGGTATGAATCAGCAGATGATCAGGCTTTAGTTACGGAAATATTTGAAGATAAATTTGATTTAAGTTTTGTTAAAAATGAGCAGGAAAAAGTATTTAGAGAAGTAGTTATAAAAGTAAAGAGAGCCGGCCTTGACGAAATGCTGAGACAGCTTGATGATAATGATATGAAAAACTTGATGGAGATAAAAAGAAAGCAGAATGAGCTTAGCAGACTGAAATTTTAATTTGTCACTTGTTTAATTTGAAAACTTACAGGAGGATGAACATATGGATGAAAAGGTACTTAAAGGTAAGTTGAAGGAGCTTGTTAAAGCGGCAAATATAAAGAAAGGAGCATTGGAGGCAGAGGAAGTTAAAAGCTTTTTTTCTGATTGTGAAATAAGTGACAATGAATTAAAGAAGTGTTATAAATATCTTGAAAACAATGGTATAGATGTACTTTTTATAAGTAGTTCAGATGATGATGAAGAAGATAAAATTTTATTAGAGATGGACTATGATGAAGAGCCTGATGAAAAAATTGAAGACGAGAATCTTTTGGTTGCGGATGGAGTTGGAACAGATGATCCTGTACGGATGTATCTGAAAGAAATTGGAAAAGTTTCACTTCTTTCCGGAGAAGAAGAGATAGAGCTTGCAAAAAAGATAGAAGCAGGTGATGAAGATGCTAAACAAAAACTTATTGAAGCTAATTTAAGGTTGGTTGTAAGCATAGCCAAAAAATATATTGGAAGAGGTCTTCAGTTTTTGGATCTTATACAAGAGGGTAATATTGGTCTAATAAAGGCAGTAGAAAAGTTTGACCATAAAAAAGGATATAAATTTAGCACATATGCAACGTGGTGGATTAAACAGTCAATTAGCAGGGCGATAGCAGATCAGGCTAGAACAATAAGAATTCCTGTACATATGGTAGAGACTATAAATAAAATAATAAGGGTACAGAGACAGCTCACTCAAGAATTTGGGAGAGAGCCACAGCCGGAGGAAATAGCAGAAAAGATTAGCATGGATACTGAAAAAGTTAGAAGTATAATGAAGATTGCACAAGAGCCTGTTTCTTTTGAGACGCCTATAGGAGAGGAAGAAGACAGTCATATTGGAGATTTTATTCCGGATGATAATAATATGGCACCGGTTGAGGCTGCAGCTCATGCTATTTTAAAAAGGCAGCTTGCTGATGTACTTGAAAGTCTTACAGAGAGAGAGGCTAGGGTAATAAGACTGAGATTTGGACTTGATAATGGGCGTACCCATACCTTAGAAGAAGTGGGAAGAGAGTTTGATGTAACTAGAGAAAGGATAAGGCAAATTGAGTCTAAGGCTTTAAGAAAACTCAGACAGCCGAGTAGAAGTAGAAAATTGAAGGATTATTTAGAATAATGAGGAAAAGAAAAAAAATACCAAAAAGAATGCTTGCGATTGCATCTTTGGTGGATTCATCCAAGGTTTTAGCAGATGTAGGATGTGATCATGCTTATATTTCAATCAATCTTATTGAAAATGGAAAGGCTGAGAGGGTAATTGCCTCTGATTTGAGAGAAGGACCATTAAAGATTGCAAGTGATAATATAAGGTTTGTGGGGTTTGAAGAAAAAATTGAAACCAGACTTTGCTCAGGATTATGTGGATATAAACCTAAAGAGGTTGATACTATTTTAATTTCAGGAATGGGAGGTATGTTAATAAGAGAAATTCTTTCTGAAAGCAGGGAGGTTGTAAATGGTGCAGATGTTCTTATTTTAGAGCCTCAGTCGGATTTGCGGATAGTTAGGGCGTATTTAAGGGAAATAGGATTTGTTATTATTGATGAGGACATGCTGAGTGAGTCAGGAAAATATTATCAGATAATAAAGGCAGAAAAAGGATACTCAGAAATGTCTTTTACTATAGAAGATGAATTTGGTCCCATACTTATCAAGAAAAAACATCCTGTATTAAGGGAGTTTTTACTGAAAAGAAAGAGGCATTTTGAAGAATTATTGCAAAATAGAGAGTTTTTGCAATCACAAAATAATCTTGATAATGGCAGGGTTAAGGTGATAGAAGAGGAGTTGGGGCTGGTGCATGAGGCACTTAGCAGATTTTAACTTATGGAGGAAACTATGGTAATAGAAATAGATGGAAAGATTATAGAATGTGAAAAGGAAACTACCTTATCTGATATTGCTGTAAAATTATATGGTGAAAATCATGGGAAATTATTGGCAAAGGTTAATGGAAAGCTTAAGGAATTATGGAAAAGGGTTCATGAGGATGCCAAAATAAGCTTTTATGATATAAATTCGGCTGATGGCAGAAGGACTTATGAAAGGGGAGTTTTATTTCTCTTTATAAAATCTGTACATGATGTATATGATAAGGATGAGGTTATGGGGATAAGCTGTGAGTATTCACTGGGGAATGGAATTTTTTGTGAAATAAAAGGAAGGGTAACTGTTGATGAGGAGTTTGCAGCTAACGTAAAAAGTAGGATGGATGGGCTTGTAAAGGAAAATATATGGTTTGAAAAGAGCCTTGTATCAACTAAGGAAGCTGTTAATAAATTTTTGGATAGTGATTTACAGGATAAAGAACATTTGTTTAAGTACAGGAGGGGTTCAACTACTAATATATACAAGCTTGGAGAGTATCATGATTATTTTTATGGCTATATGCCTCCATCTACCGGAGTACTTAAATCTTTTGATCTTAAAGCTTATGATAATGGAATAGTAGTAACACTTCCAGACTATGGCGAGGGTTTTGAAGTGGCAAGGCCTAAATGGCAGCCTAGGGAACTGCTTTACAAAACTATGAAGGAAGCTAATTCTTGGGGGAAATGCCTTGGTATTGATACGGTTGGGGATTTGAATGATGCAATTTCTGAGGGTAGGATTAATGATGTGATGCTTGTAAATGAGGCCCTTCAGGAAGGAAAAATAGGGAAAATTGCAGAGAATATTGCTAGGCTTGGTAAGAAAATAGTGATGATTGCAGGACCTTCATCTTCAGGCAAGACTACATTTTCACATAGGCTCTCCATAGAGCTTATGGTTCAGGGACTGCGCCCTCATCCTATTGCGGCCGATGATTATTTTAAGAATAGGGATGAAACTCCTAGGGATGAAAATGGGGATTATGACTTTGAATGCCTTGAAGCAATAGATACAGCTCAGTTTAATAAAGATATGACAGATCTTCTTCTTGGAAAGGAAGTAAGTATGCCTTCTTATAACTTTAAGACAGGTAAGAGAGAGTACAAGGGTAAAAATCTTAAATTAGGTGAAAATGACATTCTTGTAATAGAGGGTATACATGGTTTGAATGATAAGTTTTCGGAGGCTTTGCCGAAGGAAAGTAAGTTTAAGATTTATATAAGTGCGCTTACACAGTTAAATATTGATAATCATAATAGAATACATACTACAGATTTAAGGCTGCTTAGAAGAATAATCAGGGATGCCAGGACAAGAGGAAATAGTGCTGAGGATACACTTGCGAGGTGGGCATCTGTCAGGAGAGGGGAGGAGAAAAATATTTTTCCGTTTCAGGAAGGTGCGGATGAAATGTTTGATTCTTCGCTGATTTATGAGTTAGCAGTAATCAAACAGTATGCAGAGCCGCTGCTTTTTGGTATCTCTAAGGAATCGCCTTATTATTCTGAGGCAAATAGATTGCTTAAGTTTTTGAATTATTTTCTGTCAATGCCGGCAGATGATGTGCCTAAGAATTCATTGGTAAGGGAATTTATAGGTGGAAATTGTTTTCCGGTTTAATTTAGTATACTTTCCCTTGCTGTTTAGATATATTGGTAAAACAAAATTAAATTTATTTTTATAAGAATTCTGATAAGAATAATGCAATGTTTTTTGGCGATTTGAACTCAAATGTGTATTATATTTCTGATCGTCTAAAAGATATGTTTGGATTTGAATCGAATATAGTGAGAGATTTACTAACGGAGTGGAGAAAAAGAATATAAAATTCCGATTATTTGAAAAAATATGATGAAAATATAAAAGAAATGCTACTTGGAAATGAAGAAATACACGACTTAGTGTATAAAGTGAAAGATATAAAAGGCACTGAGCATTGGATTTCTTGTCAAGGAAAAGTTAAAAAAGAAAAAATGTCCCACTATTTTTTGTCGGCAAGATAACGATTTTAGATAGTGATGTAGAT
Source organism: Catonella sp. (assembly GCF_052173895.1). GTDB lineage: Bacteria > Bacillota > Clostridia > Lachnospirales > Lachnospiraceae > Catonella. The sequence continues at coordinate 10,553 of NZ_JBQMXS010000035.1, forward strand.
ATAGATCCAGTAACGAAATTGCAAAGAAAAGATGGTGCAAGATTAGAGATTTTAAATTATGGACTTGATAAAATCGGAGTTATTGGTTTTGCCTTTAATCATCTAAGAATTATAAATGACTACAAAGGCAGAGAATTTGCTGACGAATTTCTAAAAAGCGTAATAGATAAAAGAATTGAAAGTTTGAATGGGAAAATAGGTCTTTATAGGATTGAGGGAGTAAAATTTTTAGCCATCGTAAACGAAGAAAATATGATAACATTAAAGAAATAGCTGATGAAATAGCTGATATTGTAAATGAAAAGTATTTAAATAGAAATTTAGTTTTTAGAAAATCTAACAAACACGTGGAGATGAGTAGTGGTGGGGTGTATAGCGGCAACTTCGCATAATTGTATGCTATCATCTAAAGAAAATCTCTAAAGCAAAGGAAAAATCTTTGTTTTAGAGATTTTTGTTATTTTTTGAACCAGTCTTTCATTGTTTGAAATACTTTGACTAATTCTTCTTCTGTTATGATATATGGCACCATTGAATACATATATTTAAGGAATGGGCGAGAGAATACACCTTTTTTGTAGGCGAAGTCTTGGTAGCCTTGCAAATCTTTGGCATCAAACACTTCTATGCAGGTGCAGCCGCCCATTATCCTTATTTCTTTTATTCTTTCGTCCGTGAAGTCTTTTAGCTCTCTTTTTGAGATTTCTTCGATTTTTTTGATTTTTGATGTATAGTCATTTTTTTCAAATAGCTCGATAGATTTAAGTGCGACTGTGCAAGCTAAAGCATTTGCCATAAAGGTCGGACCGTGCATCAGAGCACGGTCTTTGCTGTTGTCATAAAAGGCATCAAAGACTTTTTTGCTTGATACTGTTACTGCGTGACCTATATAGCCTGCTACGAGTGATTTACCAAGGACTATAATGTCCGGCTGAACTAAGTCTGCTACAAATCTGTTGCCTGTTCTTCCGAAGCCTGTTGCGACTTCGTCAAAGATTAGCAGCACTTTGTATTTGTCACAAAGCTGTCTTGCTCGCTTTAAAAATGATATGTCATACATTTGCATACCGCCTGCCCCTTGAAGTAGTGGCTCGACTATGAAGCAGTTTAGCTTTAGATGATATTTTTCAAAGGCTTTATCTAAAGCGTCTATGTCGGTTGGTATGTGAATGACATTTTGGCTTTTTCCGTAGGCTTTTAGCACAAAATGGTAGTCTTCATCATCACCGACCTCCATTGCTTTGAAGGTGTCTCCATGGTAGGCTTTTTCAAGGGCTAATACCATTGTTCTTTCTTTTTGACCTTGGTTCATATAGTATTGAAGTGCCATTTTTAGAGCAACTTCTACTGCTACGCTACCGGAGTCTGAGAAGAAGCAATAGTCTAAGTCTCCCGGCAAGATTTCTTTTAGTTTTTCGGCAAGCTTTTCTGCCGGTTCGTGTGTTAGTCCTCCTAACATTACGTGGGCAAATTTGTCAAGCTGGTTTCTGATAGCATCATTTATTTCTTGGTTGTTGTATCCATGAATAGTGCTCCACCAAGAGGAAACGGAGTCTATCATTTTGTTATCTTCTGTGTATAGGTACACACCTTCTGCCTTTATGATTTTGTAGGGCTTTTTCATAGTTTTCATTTGTTCGTATGGATACCAAAGCATATCAATTATCCTCCAATTACTCACATTATTTTATATTGAATTTACTTTTTACTAAAACCTTATTATTTTTTTAGCATAGTATAGATTAAGTGAAACAATATAAATTTTCTTATTTTTAAATTTTTATGATAATAGCTTATTTTTATTCGTATAGAGCTTTTAATTTTTCTATTGGGATATCTATATCGGTGTCGCCCTTTTTTACGAGGGCTATTACAGGTAGACTTGTGAGGTGTTTGCACATAAACAGGTTGTCTTGGTGCAAAATGTTGTCCTGCTCAAAGTTGTTGAAGATAATTCCGTTTATTTTAAAGCCCTCTTTTTGCATATAATAGGCTGTCAAGCCGACATAGTTGATGGTGCCAAGTCCTGCGTCTGCAACTATTATTGAGGGGAAGTTTCCTTGTTTTATGAAGTCTGTGAGTGATAGCTCACCTTCATCAAATTTAAGTGGGCATAAGATGCCACCTGAACCCTCTGCTGTTATGTAGTCGTAGTTTGTCAGTAAGCGGGTAAGATGCTGCATAACAACTTTGATATCAACAGGATTACCTTCTAATCTTGAAGCTAAATGTGGTGAGACTGCTGCTTCATAAACATAGGGACACATCGTTTGTAGGCTTTGGTCTATTTGTGAAATGTCTTTTACGAATTTTGCATCACCCGGTATAAGCTCTCCGTTTTCTGCTTTGATGTTACCACTCATTGCAGCTTTGTAGTAGGCTGCTTTTTCTTTGTTTTGATTAAGTTTTTTTAAGATTAAGGCTGAAATGTAGGTTTTGCCTACGTCTGTACCTGTACCCGTTATAAATAGCTTTTTTCCCATTTTATCCTCTTTTTTATATATTTTTTAATCTTTTTTGAAAAACCCTATTTCATAGTTTAGAGCTGTGAGCATTTGGATATCTTTTTTTACTGTGATGCCTACTGTTGTAAGCATATCGCCTGAAATGGCTGCGTTTGCTCCTGAAATGAAGCAAGCTTCGCCCTTGTCCTCAAGAAGTCCTCTGCCTCCTGCCAATCTTATCAAGGCGTCCGGCAATATAAATCTGTAGGTGGCTACGATCCTTTGCATATCTTCTTTTGTCAGTCTTTGGTTGTGTCCCAAAGGTGTGCCATTTATTGGATTTAGCATATTGATAGGCACGCTTTTTATGCCGAGCTCTTTTAGGCTAAATGCCATATCTATTCGGTCTTGTTTGGTTTCGCCAAGACCCATTATCCCTCCGCTACATACAGATAACCCTGCTGCTTTGGCTGCTTTGATTGATTTGACTTTGTCTTCAAAGGTGTGGGTGGTACAGATGTTTGGAAAGTTGTTTTTTGAGGTTTCTAAATTGTTATGCACTCTTGAAGCTCCTGCTTTTTTAATTTTTTTAAATTGTTCTTCGTCTAAAAGTCCGAAGGATACGCAAACTGATATGCCGACTTCGTCTTTTATTCTTTTTATGGCAATGCACATTTCGTCAACCTCTTTGTTTGAAAGTTTTTTGCCTGAGGTTACTATGGAATATCTAAGAACGCCTTGCTCGTGGTTTATTTTGGCTTGGCGTATGATTTCTTGTGCTGATAGGAGGGGATATTTTTGAATTTGTGTGCAGCTTTTCGCAGATTGGGCACAAAATTTACAGTTTTCGGAGCAGTTGCCACTCTTTGCGTTTATTATAGTGCAAAGGTCGAATTTGTTTGAGCAAAATTTTTCTCTTATTCTGTTGGCATATTTTTGGAGCTGGTTTAAGTCTTGGTCGTAGATATACAAGGCTTCTTCTTTGGTGATTTCTTTTCGGTCAAGCACTTTTTTAGCTATGTCTTTGACATTTAAATTAGTTTTCATTTTTTTATCCATTTTTCTATCTTGTATATAGTGTTATTAGCCTTTTAAGCCTTTATAAAGATGGAAGTCTCTTTGCATAATAGGAATGAGTCTTTTGGCTAAATTTGCTGCTAAAAAGCACAAGACTATGTCTCCGGGAACTGCTAAAAAGAAGCCATATAGAAGAACTGTCCAAGCACTGATGGCTCTACCAAGGTAGAGGTTGCTTATTAGGTAGAGGTAGACTGTTCCAAAAGCGTACACGATGGCAAGCCCGACAAAGTTTGCAACTAAAAGTCTTTTGTAGCTTGGAGCAGGTTTTTTGTTTGCTATAAGCCCTGTGACGTAAGCACCTACTGCAAAACCGATAAGATATCCAAAGCTTGTGTTGAAGATATATCCTAACCCTCCACCTTCTGTAAATACAGGAAAGCCTATCAAGCCCATCAGAACGTAAATGCTAACTGTGATGCCGCCTAATTTTGCTCCAAGTAGCAGACCGGCAAGCATAGTAAATAGTAGCTGTAAGGTGAATGGAACCACAGGCACCGGCACTTTGATAAAAGCACCTGCGGTTATTAGAGCAACGAATAGGGCACAATAGGTTAAGTTTTTAATGTTTTTCATATAATCTCTCTTTCTGATATTAAATTTTATTAAGTTTTAAGCTGATTTCTCCAGAAGAAAGAATCTCTTGCTTTCCGTCAAGGTATGTGACTTGCAAGTGGCAGTTGTTGTCTAAATTTCTCACGAAGGCTTGGAGTTTTTCTTTTCCTTTGATTACAAATATCTCCTTGCCTATGACAAAACATTTCTTTCTATATTTTTCAACATAGCTGTCAATATTTTCTGATTTATAGTATTTGAAAAATCTTTCTAAAAAACCTGCTATAAGTCTATTTTTTGAGTCCGCTTTAGATTTTTTGAAAATTGCTCCTGCAATATCTTTTATTTCTTTTGGAAATCCGTTTTGTGGCTCGTAGACATTGACTCCAAGACCTAAGATTATGTATTCTATATTTCGGCTTTCTAAGTCTAAAGAGATTTCTGTCAAAATCCCACACACTTTTTTGTGGTTAACAAATATGTCATTGACCCATTTTATGGCAGCTTTTTTATTTGAAACTTTTTCTATTGCTTCGCTCATAGCTAAGGCTGCAATGGTTGTGACTTTTGAAACTTTGTTTTTTTCTTCTTCGGTCGGTCTTAATAAAAGGCTCATATAGATACCTGTGTCTTTGGGAGAGAAAAAGCTTTTGCCGGCTCGCCCTCTACCTGCTGTTTGTTCGCCTGCAATGATTACTCTACCTTCCTTTGCTCCGTTGATTGCCTTTTCTTTGAAGAAGGAGTTGGTGGAAGTTACGCTTTGCAAAACGGTTAGCTCTAATTGGCTTTTGTTTGTTTCGCTTAGATATTTTTGTATGCCTTGATTAGAGATGATGTCGGTATTTTTTGCAAGGCAGTAACCTTTGTTTGTTGCTGCACAAATATCATATCCTTCGCTCTGCAAGGCTTTGACTGCTTTCCATACAGATGTTCTTGAAACTGACAGTGCACTGCCTATGTCTTCACCGGAAAGATAGATTCCTCTATTTTCTTCAAGCAATTTCAATAAATTTTCTTTTGTTGCCATATATTCTCCTTTATACTCTAATAAAATAACACAAAAAGTAAATATTGTCAACCTAAAAATCAAATAAGGATAACAATTATTAATGTTATATCATAATCACATTTGTCAACGCAAGTGTAGTAAAGATAGACAAGAGCTTAGTAAAAGAAAGCATTAAATCAGAACAAAATAAGAAATTCTTAGAAGGCATAATGAGTGCTTGTAAGAATTTTGGATTGCTTATCTGTGTGGAAGGTGTAGAAAGAGAGGAGGAATTAGCATTAGTTAGGGAATTAAGATGTGATTATGTTCAAGGCTTTTATTTTTTTAAGCCAATGAAAATTGACAATTTTCTGAAAAGAATAAGCCAATAAAAGATGGAGCAAAATTGGTAGTTCAAATAAAAAATAAATTTGATACTGCGGTTGAAAATGGAGAAACTATTAAACTTGAACAGACAAAGGCAATGGCAATAGGAGTTGGGAAAAAACTTGCAGAAATTTACAATTAAGGTGAAGTTGCACAAGGATTTATAGAAGATTATTTGCAAGGTACACCAAAGGAAAACTTAAATAAATATTACATAACTCAGGCAATTTTTGATATATATCGAAAGAATGAGCTAATAAAAGGAATTGGTATTTGTTTTGAAAAAGATATAATAAGTAAGGAAAGTTTTTCAAGTTATTTTGAAGAATCAAGAGAAAAACCTACTTCGTCTACAATATCAAATTTTGAAGAAAGGCGTTGGTATAAAGACACAGTTAATAGCAAAAAAACTATTATGTTAGAGCCTTACAAGGACAACGAAGATAGAACTATGGTAACAACATATAGTTATCCTATAATAAAAGACTCAAAAGCGGTTGGAACAATAATATTAGATATAAAAATAGATGGTTTGCAAAAAAAGGTAGTTGACGAATACAATGGCTCAGAAGATTTCAGAGGGATAATAACTGATACAGGAGTATTTGTAGCAAACGGTATGGACGAAACTCTAATTTCTATAAATGGTAAAATAAAGTGTCAGTATAAATGAGCAAAAAAGTACACCAAACAATAAAATCATGTTGCAATAATCATTTTTTGTGGTATAATCTATTTACAAAGGACCAAGCCCTCGCCACCAGTGGCAGGGCGTTTTTAATAGGAGCTAATTATAGATAAACCATTTAAAAGATTTGATGAACAAATAAATATATTAAAAAGCAGAAATTTAGTTATTGATAATGATGAATATGTAAAAGATATTTTATCACAAATAAATTATTATAATGTTATAAACGGATATAAAAGCATATTTCTAAAAAGAGATTTAAACGGAGTATTAGTTTCTCCAGAAGAATTCAAACAAGGAACTACCTTTGAAGAACTATATAGCCTTTATCTGATGGATTTTGAATTAAAAAAGACGATATTTCCGTATTTGCTTAGATTTGAAAAATTGCTGAAAACAGCTTGTGCATATTATTTTTCAGAAAAATATACTGAAAATTATTCATATCTACAGATGAAAAATTATTCCAATAATGCAAGTAATTTAACAAGTGTACTCAAGAATATAGCAACACTTTCAAATTTAGTAAGTTCTAACAACAAAAGCACAGGGAAACCTGCAATAAAACACTATATAGATGAATATTCACACGTTCCGTTGTGGGTGCTGATAAACTTTTTAACATTAGGCAATATATCATACTTTTATAATTCCTTAGATAATTCTTTGCAGTCAATTATTGCAAAGACATTTAGCAATAGGTATAAAAAAGAATATAATTCAAAAGAAAAGATAGAAGCTGGAGAAATAATAGAAATTCTAAAAATATCCAACTATTTTAGAAATATAATAGCACACGATGAGGTTATGTATTCATTTAAAATAAGAAAAGTTAGTTCAACTCAGAAATTCAAAAAATATTTCAACAATGATTATACTGGCGAAAACCTATATGATTTGATAATGCTATTAAAATTAGTATTACCTAAAGATGAACATAGCCACCTTATATTAGAGATTAAAGATATATTTTTAAGATATGAAACAAAGTTTAAAACTGTAAAAATAGAAGAAATAATGCAGTTATCCGGTTTTAAAAGTAATTGGGAACAAATATAAAATATACAAAATTAGCGATTAGGAGATAAAAATCTTAGTCGCTTTTTTGTGCAAAAAATCAGGAGGTGATGTTAAAAGTTTATGTTTGATACACTAATGTATATAGGAAAAACAGAAGAATTTGACGGAATTTCTTTGGTTGAATGAACGACCGATAATAAGATAAAATCTTTAAAGGAATACGGATGTAATCGAAATAACTACAATCCTTATCAACAAAGCAGTACTCCTAAAATTAGAGATGAAAAAGCAAATTGGTTTTGATGTTGTCAATGAGAAACTCCCAATTTGTAGTTCTAAAATTAAAAATAATTCAAGCAAGTTATGGCGGTAGAGAAATTTCTCTATCGTCTTTTTTTATAAAAAAAAGTCCAGCTAATAAATGTCAATAGTTAAATGAGATAAAATTTATTTTGTTTTCTGACTAAAAAAGGGCGGACTTTCCCCTTGGTGAAAATATCGTTTTTTGAAAGATATTGATTCATTGGAGTCATAGTATTTTATGCAGCTATATCGCATTTAGCAGCATTGTATTGTTTGATATGCTCCTGAGGAGCAATGATTTTAAATGGTTTGTTGTCTCTGAGTATTGCAAATATCATGTTGCATACTTTATGTGAAACAGCCCCCATTGCTACGAGCTTTGGTTTTGAAAATGCTGAAAAGTCACCAATCTCACCCATGATGGATACAGCAG
>NZ_JBQMXS010000036.1:0-18383 GCF_052173895.1 Catonella sp.
TGCAACTATATGCAAAATCTTTCCATTTATGCTATATCCAAAAATTAGACAACTAAAATTTGGAAAATCATCAGGATATTCCTCTATTATTTCTCCCGTTACAATTCCATTTTTTACATCTGCACGACTTATATCTCTTTCCTGCATTCTTTGTAGACAATGTGCAGCCCACATAATTTTTGATTCGTCACATAGTTTTCTGTATATCTCAATTTCCATTAAAAATTCCTTCCATTCCAGCCCCAGTTAGTAGTTGTCTCATACTTTACATAAATTCTCTCAGGTTCTATTCCGAGAACCTCATTAAAAATCTTTGTTATTTCAGCAGTTAAATTACTGAAAGCCTCTTTATTCTCATTTCCGAATACATTTACCTCAACATAGGCTATATCCTTCTCATTACTGCCCTTAAAATAAAGATGGCTCTCAGGCTCAAAATTTAACATAAGCCAAGCTTCACTCTTACCCGGTACAAGTTCAATGGCTTTTCCAAGTTTTTCTTTTACTACAACTTCCTCTTCTCTTGTAATCTTCTTTGTAATTTTTGAATTAATAAATGGCATAGTTTTTCTCCTTTCTACTTTCCCATACAAAAATCCTTAAATATCTTATCAGCCAAGTCCTCGCTGGTGGTATCCCCTGTAACTTCTCCGATGGCATTATAAGCATTCATAAGGTCAATAGTATAAAAATCCTCCGAAACTCCCGAATCAATAGACTCCAGTACCATATTCAAACTTTCTTTTGCCCTTCTTATAGCACCTTCCTGTCTAAGATTGGAAAGATAAATTTCATTATTAAAGTCCAATTCCCCATTAAAAAACATTGCCTTAATAATCTCAGTCAATCTTTCTATTCCAATCCTTTTCTTTGCTGAAATTTCGACTGAGTTAAACTCCAAAAATTTCTCATACTCCTCATCTGTTAAACCTCTTTCAAGGTCTGTCTTATTTAATATAAGTACAGTCTTTTTTGACTTTATTTCAGTAAGCAGTTCCTTATCCTCTGTTGAAAGTGATTTAGATACATCTATTATCATAAGTACAAGGTCAGCATCATTTAAATGCTCCTTTGCCCTCTCTATTCCCATTCTCTCAATCTCATTGTCAGTCTCTCTAATTCCTGCCGTATCCACAATATTGAGTGAGATATCCCCAAGGCTCACATTTTGAAACAGGGCATCTCTGGTTGTACCCGGAATATCCGTAACTATAGCTACTTCTTCCCCCGAAATATAATTAAGAAATGAAGACTTGCCCACATTCGGCTTACCTACTATTACGGTCTTAATACCCTCTTTAATTATTCTGCCTTTACCTGCATTTTCCAAAATGTTATTCAGGGCATTTATATTATTAACTACATTTTCCCTTATCTCTTCCGATTTTCCGTCAAGTGACATATGCTCCGGATCGTCAAGGGCTGCCTCTATATAAGCCATATCAGTTAAAATACTGTCTTTTACAGGCTTTAACTTATCCCCTATTCCTCCGTTTAATCTTCTACCTGCACTCTTTATGGCATAATCGCTATCTGCCCTTATGATATCCATAACAGCCTCTGCCTGTGTGAGGTCTATTCTTCCTGAAAGAAAGGCTCTTTTTGTAAATTCACCCGGCTCTGCCAGCCTCGCACCTGCTTTTATAGCAGTTTCAAGCACTTTTTTTGTTATAAATGCCCCTCCATGACAGTTTATTTCTACCACATCTTCCCTTGTATAAGTCTTCGGTTCTTTCATAAATGAAACCAATACCTCATCTACTATCTCTGTCTCATTATATATATGTCCATATTTTATAGTATGGGTTTTTATTTTTTCTACATCAGTAGAAGATAATTTCATAAGCTTTCTGGCTATATCAAAGGCTTCATCTCCACTTATTCTGATTATACTTATTCCTGAATTTCCAACTGCCGTAGAAATTGCTGTAATTGTATCATTCATAATTATTACTCCACTCTTCTCTTAAAGTTTAATATTTTATACTATCCTCCAACAACCATTCAATCAGATTTTTTACCTGAATATATAAATATTCCATTTATAGAATATTTTCCTTAAATTTACAATAATTTTCCCATTTCGGAATATTATTATTTTTGTAAACTCCTAACCCCATACTATCACAATTTTCCCTCATAAACAACAAAATCCCTGTAGAACTAAGTACTCAGTTCTACAAGGATTATTTTTACTATTCTACATCTGCTGTGTCATCATACTCTTCTTTTTCATACTTCTTAGTATAATTCCTGTTATAACCATTCTTACGATATGGCTTTCTTCCATAAGGCTTTTTACCATAACCTTTATTATATCTGTTATTATAATAAGTTCTCTCACCCTTTGGCTTAACAACTACCCTACGGTAAGGATCACTGCCTTCGCTGAAAGTTTCACAATCATTATCAGCCTGCAAAGCAGAGTGAATTATTCTTCTTTCAAACGAATTCATAGGCTCAAGTGAAACCTGTCTACCTGTTCTCTTTACCTTAGATGCTATGTTCTTAGCAAGATTCTCAAGGGTTTCCTTTCTTCTTATTCTATAATTTTCAGAATCAAGCTTAACCTTTACATACTCGCTACTATCTTTATTTATGGCAAGGCTTACTATGTACTGAAGAGAATCAAGAGTCTGTCCTCTCTTTCCTATAAGCACTCCCATATCGTCTGCCTTAACATCTATGTTAAGTTCATTTTCTACTGTATCAAATTCCACATTTATAACTGTTTCAAGATTCATAGCCTTAAATACATCTGTAAGGAATTTTACTGCATTAGCCTTAGCCTCTTCCTGTCTGCTTATAGAAACAGGCTCTTCCTTTTCAGTTTCATCAAACTTCTTTTTAGGTTTTCTAACCTGCTCAGATACTGCTTTTTCTTCCTCTTTTACTTCCTGACTTACTTTTGCAGTTACAGGTCTTTCTACCTTAGCAGGCTTAGCTGCCACTTCAGAAACAGCCTTAGTTTCCTTAATTCTTACTCTTATCTTCGCATCATGTCTTCCTATAAATCCTAAAAAACCTGAACTTTCTTTTTCAAGCACTTCTACATCCATTTTATCGCTTGTAGTTCCAAGTCTAGCCAAACCCTCATTTATTGCATCATCAACTGTTTTTGCTGAAATCTCAATCCAATTATTACTCATAATATACCTCCAATACCTAATCTCTCTTTAACATATTAGCCACATCTGAAATATTAGTAGCCTTATACTCACCCTCACGCTTTTTATAATCCGTAATCTTATAGTTATTTTTTGTCTTAATTGTAATTCCTTTTTCAGTATACTTAGTATCATCTGATGAATTATCATCAATCTTCTTTGTATTTGTATTTGCTATTGACTTAGTTGAAGTATTTGCAAACTGATTAAACTTCTCAGCTACAGGTGCCTCTCCCCTTTTTGCACGAAGTTTTGCAGCCTTTTCCTGATTCTTTCTTATCATTTCTTCAACATCTACATTTTCAAGCAATTTATTAAAGAAATACTGCTGTATTATCATCATCACACTACCTGCAATCCAGTAAACACCAATACCTATTGGAAATGTAAGACAGAAGAATGCCTGCATAAATGGCATAAAATTCATCATATTCTTATTAATAGCAGCAGCCTGATCATTAGTATTTGTCTGTGGCTGATTCTTAAACATCTGCTTACCATTTATGAACTGCAATACACCTGCAAGTATAGGCACTATAAAAGTAATAGGGTTTGAAAATCCCGGCACATCTGAGATTGAAAAAAGTCCAAATACATTATTTATATGTTCTATTTCAGTAGAATTAGTGGCTATTACATTTGAAATACCACTGAAACTTGCCTTAAGTGCCTCCCATTTATCATGGTTAAATGTAGCAAGTACATCTATCACAGAGTTTAATATAACACTTTTATCACCCTCTGTAACTAATTTTACTGTATTGCTGTTAGCTATTTTAGTAATGGTATCAGCATAATTTTGCTGCTCCATAAGAGGAGTAGCAATACCTTCATACAGGTTTCTGATAGCAGGCATATAAGCCGGCATACTCTGAACTATCCTATAAAGACCGAACATTATAGGAAGTGTTATAAGTACCGGAAGACAGCCTGATAATGGATTTGAACCATATTTTTCATAAACTGCCTGAGTTTCCTGCTGCATTCTTCTTTGTGACTCTGCATCACGCTTGCCCTTATATTTTTTAGAAATTTCCTGAAGTTCAGGACTCATTTTTGATGTGAGCTTTCCTACTTTCTGCTGTTTGTAATAAATAGGAATCATAAAAGCTCTCATTATAAATGTAAATAATACAATACAAAGAGCAGCATTTTCTATTCCGATTGAAGAAAATACTGCATAAATACCATTCATTATATATGCAAGTATCCTTGCAATAGGACCTACTATGGCACCATTATACTGAGTTAGTGCAAATACTTGTTGGATCAAACTACCTTCCTCCTAAATCTTTCTTTAAGGTACAAAATCAACACCGCCCTTTGACAGAGGATGACATCTCATAATTCTCTTTACACCCAAATAAGAGCCCTTTAATGCCCCATACTTTTCAATAGCCTGAATAGCATAAGTTGAACAAGATGGAATAAATCTGCACACAGGACTCCCTTTATAAGGAGATATATGATTTTTATAAATTTTTATTAAAAATATAAGAAATTTCTTTATCAATTTTAATCATCTCTTTCCCTTTGGAGCAAGTGATGTAATTTACATAAATGAATATATGCACTCTCTACATCTTTATATTTCTTATCTTTAATACTTCCTCTGGCTATAATAACGATATCATAACCTCTTTTAATCTTTTCATTGTTGAGCCTTACGCTCTCTCTTATCAATCTGGTTGCTCTATGCCTAACCACACTATTGCCAACTTTTTTACTAACTGATATACCTACTCTATTTTCTTCGGTTCCATTATGATACATATACATAACCAGATACTTGTTGGCATAAGATTTTCCATTATTATAAACTTTTTTGAATTCCCTTGAATTCTTCAACGAATTAGGTAACATATTTTTCCTTGATAAACAAACGGACACCGGCAAGGCCTGTGTCCTTATTGTTATTGTAACTGATTATGCAGATAATTTCTTTCTGCCCTTAGCTCTTCTTCTAGCTAATACTCTTCTGCCATCAGCTGTCTTCATTCTCTTACGGAATCCATGAACCTTTGATCTCTGCCTCTTCTTAGGCTGGAATGTCATCTTCATTTGGTACACCTCCTTAACTCACTCTAGTTTAGCGATTAAATACAATCAACCCTTATAATATCAGCATATTTCTCAAAAATCAAGATAAAAGTTTCTTTTTATTACTTTTTATTCTTTCTATCAGTGTAGACTGTATTCTATACAATTTATTCACAATTATTCTACAAACATCTACTCACTTATCCACATAATGTTTATAAGTTGTGGATAAGTCGTGATTATTTTAATAAATTCCCATTTTTATTGTTTTACAGTAATTTGTTATAATGTTTATAATGTTATTCTATAAATGTCGATAACTTATACAATACTGTATATTTACTCACTTATCCACAAGTTATTAACATATTTTTGTGGATAACTTGAATAACTCTTTAATATATTAGGTTGTATTTTATCTTATTTTGCGATAGAATATATGTATAAAGGAGTATTTTGTCTTATGAAACAATTAGTTAGCAAAAATTGGGATGCAATACTGGAAATGCTTGAAAATGATTTTGAAATAAAACCGGTATTATTTAAAACTTTTATTAAACCTCTTAAGGTTTATGATGAAAATGATGATACAGTTGTTATTCTAATGGATGATGAAGTTTATCAACACAATGATTCTTATGTTAAGGAAAAGTTTTATGCCTTTATTAAGAATTCAATTGAAACTGTTACATCTAAGTCCTATAATCTAAAATTTATATCTAAAGAAGAATTGGGCAGTTATGATGCTACAAAAAATGAACATAATTTGCTTAGGGAAAGGGCTGCAAGTGCTAACCTTAACCCCAACTATACCTTTGATACTTTTGTAGTTGGAGATAATAATCGCCTTGTTACTGCAGCTGCCCTTTCTGTTGCAGAAAATCCGGGTACTAACTGGAATCCTCTTTTTATATATGGTGGTGTCGGACTTGGAAAAACACACTTGATGCATTCAATAGCTCATTACATCCTTGAAAATCAAAAAGATGCAAGGGTTCTTTATGTTACAAGTGAACAATTTACTAATGAAGTTATTGAGGCTATAAAAGAAGGCGTACTTGCTTCTAAAGAATTTAGAAAAAAATACCGTAACATAGATGCACTTCTTATTGATGATATTCAGTTCGTTATAGGAAAAGAAAGAACTGAAGAAGAATTTTTCCATACCTTTAATGAACTTTATCAGGCAGGAAAAAGAATAATAATTTCATCAGACCGTCCTCCTAAGGACTTTACTAATATTGAAGATAGGATTAAATCTCGTTTTGGAAGTGGTATGCTTTCAGAAATTAATCCTCCTGATTATGAAACAAGAATGGCAATATTAAAAAAACGCTGTGAACTTGAACAAGAACATCTTAGCGATGAAATTCTAAATTATATAGCTACAAATGTAAATTCAAATATAAGAGAGTTAGAAGGAGCATATAAAAAAGTAACTGCTCTTAATAAACTTGTAAATGTAAATACTGAGGCTACTTTAGAAATAGCCAAAAATGCCTTAAAAGATATTATTAATCCTAATATTAAAAATGTTATAACTATTGATACTATTATAGATGTAGTAGCAAGCCATTATGAGCTTTCAATAGATCAGCTTCGCTCTTCAAATAGAAGTAGTAATGTAGCTTATCCAAGGCAGATTGCTATGTACTTATGCAAACAGCTTACCTCTGCTTCATTAAAAGAAATAGCATCTAAACTTGGAAAAAAAGATCACTCTACAATAGTTCATGGAATTAAAAAAATAGAAGATGATCTTGAAAATGAGAAAAAATCAAACAGTACTGAACTTTCAGTTAAACTTGATGTAATTAAAAAACTCATTTCTTCTTAAAATCCAATGTTTATAACTTTGTGATAATCATTGGATAATTTGGATTATTATGTTTTTAAGCTGTGAATAGCTATTTTCAGATTTATTTTATTTCCACACACTTATAAAAAGCTCAAAAGACTGATTTTATGCTGTTTTATTAGCTTATAAACATATTCACTATCCCTACTACTACTAAGTATATATTTTATATATATAGAAATTATCCACCTACTAAGAGAAAATAAACTGCTAAGGAGAAGTTATGTTAATAAAAATAAATCAAGGTGATTTGATAAAAGGAATTAATATTGTAATAAAAGCAATTTCTTCTAGAACAACCTTACCTATTCTTGAATGTATAGTAATAAAAACAGTTGACAATAGTATAAGACTCCTTGCTAATGATATGGAATTAGGAATAGAAACTATTATTAATGGAGAAATTATCGAATCCGGAAGTATAGCTTTAAAATCAAAAATATTTTTTGATATAATAAGAGGTTTTCCAAATGATTTAGTTGAAATAAATACAGATATTAATTATAAAGCAATAATAAAATGTGGTAAAAAAACTTCAACAATAGATGGACAAAGTATAGATGAATTTCCAATTTTACCTAATATAGAAATAATAAAAAATATTGAAGTTTCACAATATACTCTTAAAGAAATGATTAAACAAACAATATTTTCAGTATCTGTTAACGAAAACATGAAAGTAATGACAGGAGAGCTTTTAGAAGTAAATAATAATCATTTAAGAATGATAGCTCTTGATGGACATAGAATATCTATAAGAAAGGTTTTACTTAAAGGAGAACATGAAAATATTAAAGCTATAGTTCCAAGTAAAACTTTAAACGAAATAAGCAAGATTCTTTCAGG
Source organism: Catonella sp. (assembly GCF_052173895.1). Taxonomy (GTDB): domain Bacteria; phylum Bacillota; class Clostridia; order Lachnospirales; family Lachnospiraceae; genus Catonella. The sequence goes on from NZ_JBQMXS010000036.1 coordinate 7,912, forward strand.
AGAAGTAGATGATACAGTTGCTATATACTTCTCAAAAAAACATATAGTTTTTGAATTTAACAATACTACTGTTAATTCAAGACTTATAGATGGTGAATTTTACAATGTTGACCAAATGATTTCAAGTGATTATGAAACTAAGATTAATATAGACAGAAGAGAATTTCTTGAAAATATGAATTCAGCACTACCTTTTATTACTGAAAAAGAAAAAAAACCTGTAATACTTGATATAACAGAAAATAATATAAATTTTAGCATAAAAACGGCTACAGGAAGTGTAGATAATGACATGGAATTATCTAAAGATGGAAAAGATATATTAATAGCTTTTAATCCGGTGCTTGTTATGGATGCATTAAAAGTAATAGAAGATGATAATATAGATATTTATTTTTTAAATGCTAAAGCACCATGTTCTATAAAAAACAAAGAAGAAAGTTATTTATATATAATTCTTCCTGTAAATTTTAATCCTGAAGATATTTAATTATATATAAGTGGAGGTATCTATGCAGGTTATAAAAATAAAAGATGATTATATAAAACTTGGCCAGCTTATAAAACTTGCTGGTTTTGCAGATAATGGAGTGGAGGCAAAGTATTATATCCAGAACAGTTTAGTATTAGTTAATGGTCAGATAGATACAAGAAGGGGAAAAAAAGTTGTTCCTGGTGATATAGTTTCTTTTAAAGGAAAAGAAGTAAGGGTTGAGGCAAATGATAATTAAGTCTCTAGTACTTAGTGATTTTAGAAATATAGAGAATATCAATATTGAATTTGGACAAGGTCTTAATATTATATACGGAGATAATGCACAGGGAAAGACAAATATACTTGAATCTATATATGCTGCAACTACAACTAAATCTCATAAAAATAGCAAAGATAAAGAAATGATAACCATAGGCAGAGATGAGTCGCATGTAAGAATTATTTTTAATAAAAATGGTTTAGACAGAAAAGTTGATATGCATTTAAAAAAAAGTAAATCCAAAGCTATGGCAATAGATGGAATACCTGTTCATAAATCCTCTGATGTATTTGGGATAGCACAGCTTATTTTATTTTCTCCGGAAGACCTTAATATGATTAAAAATGGACCGGCAGAGAGAAGAAGATTTATAGATATGGAATTATCCCAAATAAATCGAATATATTTGTATAATCTTTCCAAATATAATAAAATATTAGTTCAGAGAAATAATCTTTTAAAGCAGATTTCTAATGATATGAATATACTTGATACACTTGATGTGTGGGATGAACAGTTGGTTCAGGTAGGGGCTGAGATTATAAAGAATAGGAGAAAATTTATATCTGAACTTGATGAGATAATAAAACCTATTCACAGTAGGCTTACCGGAGGTAAGGAAGAGCTGCAGATAGAGTATAATCCAAATGTTATTGAAGAAGATTTTTCAGATAAGTTAAAAAGAGGCAGAAGTAGTGATATTTACAATAAAACTACTTTAATTGGGCCTCAGAGAGATGATGTAACATTTTATATAAATAAAAATGATGTAAGAAAATATGGTTCTCAGGGACAGCAAAGAAGTACAGCACTTTCGCTAAAACTTTCGGAAATAGAACTTTTTAAGAAAAAAACTGGGGATAATCCTATTTTGTTACTAGATGATGTACTTTCAGAACTTGACAGGAGCAGACAAAATTATCTTATAGAGAGTATAGGTGATATACAAACTATTATTACTTGTACCGGTCTTGAAGAATTTGTTGAAAATAAAAAGGCTGATGGCAGGATATATAAGATAAATAGTGGTAAAATTGATGATTAAAGTGAGGTAAAAAAATGAGTGCAGAATACGGAGCTGACCAGATTCAGATACTTGAAGGACTTGAGGCAGTTAGGAAAAGACCCGGTATGTATATTGGTTCTACATCCCTTAAGGGACTTCACCATCTTGTATATGAGATAGTGGATAATTCCGTAGATGAAGCACTTGCAGGTGAGTGCAGTCATATAGAGGTATTTGTAAATAAAGATAATTCTATTACAGTAGTAGACGATGGTCGTGGAATACCGGTAGGTATTAATTCAAAGTCAGGACTCCCTGCTGTACAGGTTGTATTTACAGTTCTTCATGCCGGTGGAAAATTTGGCGGTGGAGGATATAAGGTATCAGGAGGACTTCATGGTGTAGGTGCATCTGTTGTAAATGCTCTTTCTGAATGGCTTGAAGTATTGGTAGAAACAGATGGAAAAGCATATAAACAGCGTTATGAAAGAGGCAAGGTAGTTACAGAACTTACAGAAATAGGTGATACAGAAAGACATGGAACTACTGTTACATTTTTACCTGATAGTGAAATATTCGAAGAAACAGTATTTGACTATGCAACTATAAAACATCGCCTCAGAGAAATGGCATTTCTTACAAAAGGTCTTAGGATAAGCCTTACTGACAGAAGAGAAGAGAATAAAAAGACAGATAGTTTCTACTATGAGGGTGGAATTATGGAGTATGTAAGTTATTTAAATAAAAATCAAAATGTTATTTATGATAAGATTATTTATTGTGAGGGAAAGAAGGGTACAGTTCAGGTAGAAGTGGCACTCCAGCATAATGATGGTTATAATGAAGGATGTTACAGTTTTGTAAATAATATAAATACTCCTGAGGGAGGTACACACCTTACAGGATTCAGAAATGCTTTAACAAAAACTTTTAACGAATATGCAAAGCTGATGAAGTTAGTTAAGGAAAATGACCCTGCTCTTACAGGTGAAGATATTAGAGAGGGAATGACAGCTATCGTAAGTATCAAGATTCCTGAGCCTCAGTTTGAAGGGCAGACTAAGCAAAAACTTGGAAATAGTGAGGCAAGAGGAGCAGTTGAAACAATAGCAAGTGAGCAGATTATGATTTTCCTTGAACAAAATCCTGCTATAGCTAAGATGATAGTTGAAAAAGCATTGTTAGCTCAGAGGGCAAGAGATGCGGCAAGAAAGGCAAGAGACTTAACCAGAAGAAAGACAGCACTTGAATATATGAATCTTCCGGGCAAGCTTGCCGACTGTTCGGATAAGAACCCTGATAACTGTGAAATTTACCTTGTAGAGGGAGATTCTGCGGGTGGTTCTGCAAAAGATGCAAGAGATAGGGCTACACAGGCTATACTTCCACTTAGAGGTAAGATTCTTAATGTAGAAAAATCAAGACTTGATAAAATACTTGAAAATAAAGAAATACAGTCTATGATAACAGCTTTTGGTACAGGTATACATGACGATTTTGATATAAGTAAACTTAGATACAAAAAAATTATAATAATGACTGATGCGGATATAGACGGAGCACATATAGATACACTTATGCTGACATTCATTTACCGTTTTATGCCGGAACTTATAAAGCAAGGTCATGTTTACCTTGCACAGCCTCCTCTTTACAAAGTGGAGAAGGGAAATAAGATATGGTATGCATATAATGATAAAGATCTTGAAAAAATAATGTCTGATATAGGGCGTGATGCCGGCAATAAGGTTCAGCGTTATAAAGGTCTTGGAGAGATGGATGCAGAGCAGCTTTGGGAAACTACTATGGATCCTGAAAGACGTGTACTACTTAAAGTTATGATGGACGAGGAAAATGTTTCAGAAATAGACCTGACTTTCAATACACTTATGGGTGATAAAGTAGAGCCAAGGCGAGAGTTTATTGAGCAGAATGCTAAGTATGTAAGGAATTTGGATATATAACAAATTTAATATGGGCTGTTGTATTAAGAATGAGATACACAAAATACAGTAATAATTTGATGATAAATTTACTATATATTGTTGAACTTTTTCTTAATTGCAACAGCCCCATTTTTATCCAAATAATCCTAAGAAATCAAACCGAAAATCAAAAGTAAAATTGATAATCATATATATCACGAAAAAAAGAAGTATAATTGCGCCTATTTTACAATTTGCAATATATAAATCGGAACAATCTGATGAACCATAACTTTTCCAACTTTCAGTAATTTTATATATTAGTTCATACTTAAAATAAAGTAAATAACTTAAAGTAAGGAAAAAAATACAAATGAATACAACCAGATAAATATTGCTATTATCATTTGAAGCTGCCTCACTTGCTGTTTCAATTTGTTCCAGTATTTCAGAATCAAACTCAGACATGTCAATTTGTACAGAGTAATTCATTAACATATATATTACCTCCTAAAATAATAATAAAACTAAACACAAATCAACTTTTTTAAGTATACAATAAAATGATGTGGGCGTCAAAAGTATTTGATGACCATTGATACAGGATTACTATAGCTTCGCTTATCGCAATCCTTGCAAAAATATTCGTAATCCGCTCATTTTTTTTGCAAAAAATGGCTGCTTACTCATATTTTTTGCGTGTCAAAAGATAATAAATTCTTTTGCAAGCAAGCTTGCACAGAATTTTTATACTTTTGACACTTGTATCATAAAATAAGATTTTCCAAAAGTATATTATTTAATCAAATTTTGTGATATAATATTGTTTTAGAACAGAAAAAGCTTAGAAGATGAAATTTTATCTTTATAAGTTAAAATGTAAGGAAAAGGATAAGAGAATGGACGAGAATATTTTTGACAGGATTAATGAAGTAGACTTAAAAAAGACTATGGAAGATTCCTACATAGACTATGCTATGTCAGTAATTGCGTCACGTGCCTTGCCTGATGTAAGGGACGGGCTTAAGCCTGTACAAAGAAGAATACTGTATGCTATGAAGGAGCTTTCCAATACTCCTGATAAGCCACATAGAAAATGTGCCAGAATTGTCGGCGATACCATGGGTAAATACCACCCACATGGAGACAGTTCTATTTATGGAGCCCTTGTAAATCTTGCTCAGAGCTGGTCTACCAGATATATGCTTGTAGACGGACATGGAAACTTTGGCTCTGTGGACGGAGACGGAGCAGCAGCTATGAGGTATACAGAGGCAAGGCTTAGCAAAATTTCTGTGGAAATGCTTTCAGATATAGAAAAGGATACTGTAGATTTCATACCTAACTTTGATGAAACAGAAAAAGAGCCTACGGTTCTTCCTTCAAGATATCCTAACCTGCTTGTAAATGGAGCATCAGGTATAGCTGTAGGTATGGCTACTAATATTCCTCCGCATAATCTTGTAGAAATAATAAATGCAGTAAATAAAATTATAGATAATAAGATTATTGAAGATAGAGATACTGAAATTGATGAGATTCTGCAAATAGTAAAAGGTCCTGATTTTCCAACGGGAGCAAATATACTTGGGAGAACAGGAATAGAAGAGGCTTATAGGACAGGAAAGGGTAAAATTATAGTTAGAGCCGTAACGGACATAGAACCTATGGCAAATGGAAAGAACCGTATAGTTGTGACTGAACTTCCATATCTTGTGAATAAAGCAAGACTTATAGAATATATAGCCGATATGGTGAAAAATAAGAGAATAGACGGAATTACAGAACTTCGTGATGAGTCAAACAGAAATGGTATGCGTATCTGTATAGAGTTAAGGCGTGATGTAAACCCAAATATTATTCTCAAAAAACTTTATAAACATACCCAGCTACAGACTACTTTCGGTACAAATATGCTTGGACTTGTAAATAATGAGCCTGTGGTTATGAACCTTAAACAGATGCTAGGTTTTTACCTTGAGCATCAAGAAAGTGTTGTCAGAAGAAGAAGTCAGTACGAGCTTAATAAGGCAGAAGAAAGAGCACATATTTTAAAAGGACTTCTTTTAGCTCTTGATTATATTGACGAGGTTATTAGTATAATCAGAGGTTCAAAGACTACTGCAGAGGCCAAAGAGAAATTGATGGAAAGATTTGGTTTTGATGATGTTCAGGCTCAGGCAATAGTAGAAATGCGTTTAAGGTCGCTTACAGGTTTAGAAAGAGAGAAACTTCAGGGCGAATATGACAGCTTACAGGTAAGAATTAAGGAATTAAAAGAAATTTTAGCTGATATAAAAAAATTACTTGGTGTAATCAAGGAAGAAATTACAGTAATTCGTGACAAGTATGGTGATGAGAGAAGAAGTCAGATAGTAGCAGATGATTCTGATATTACAAATGATGATTTGATTCCTGATGAAAATACCGTAATTGCTATGACAAATATGGGATACATCAAGAGAATGACAACAGATAATTTTAAAAGTCAGAACAGAGGTGGTAAGGGCATAAAGGGAATGCAGACCATTGAAGAAGATTTTATAGAAGATCTCTTAATGACTACTACACACCATTATATACTTTTCTTTACTAATAAGGGAAGAGTATATAGGCTTAAAGCATATCAGATACCTGAGGCAAGCCGTACAGCCAGAGGTACAGCTATGGTAAATCTCTTACAACTTCAGCCAGAAGAACAGGTTACAGCAGTTATAAATATCAGAAAAGAAAAGACAGACGGATATTTATTTATGGCTACCAAGCGTGGTATAGTTAAAAAGACTGCTCTAAGTGAATATACCAATATAAGAAAGACAGGATTGCAGGCTATTAATTTAAGGGAAGATGATGACCTTATAGAAGTTAAACTTACTAACAATGAAAATGATATCTTCCTTCTTACAAAGAACGGTATGTGTATAAGATTTAATGAAAAAGATGTTCGTCCTACAGGTAGGGCATCTATGGGTGTAATAGGTATGACCATAGATGACACTGATGAAATAGTGGCAATGCAGCTTGACACACAGGGTGAGCAGCTCCTTATAGTTTCTGAAAATGGTCTTGGAAAGAGAACAGAAATTTCGGAATTTACAACTCAGCACCGAGGAGGAAAGGGTGTAAAATGCTACAAGATAGTAGAAAAGACAGGTCTTGTTATAGGTGCTAAGTCAGTAAATGATAATAACGAAATAATGCTTATCACAAAAGCCGGTATAATTATCCGAATGGCAGTTGAAAGCATATCTATTCTTGGAAGAGTTACCTCAGGAGTTAAGCTTATGAATGTAGAAGGAGATAATGTGATAGCTAAGATAGCTAAGGTAAGAGAAGATGATAAGGCAGCAGTAGAAGAAGAAACTGTTGAAAATGCTGATGAAAACAGTAATCATTAAGATAATAAATTAATTAAACTCAAATTTGGGTTAACTTTGAAAATGCTAAGTTAGAGGTAAAACCATGACTTAGCATTTTTAATGTGAAATTATAGAATTGTACAAGAAAGATAAAGAAGTTTTATTTAACAAATTAACAGAGGAAAAGCATGAAATCACCAAAAAGTAAGATAAAACAAGAACTTACCAAATTATGGACTGGAGAACTTGTTGCTGTTATATCATTTTGGATATGTTTTTTTATTTTCAAAAAGTGGCTTATAAATACAAAAATGTTAATTTCTGTTATATATCCGTTGACTGTACTAAGTTTGATCCTTATTCAAGGCTCAATATACTGGTTAATTCTGTTAAGAAGGCTATCCATGCCGCAGTTTGCTATAACAAATACAAAAAAGATATACAGCATACTTAAAACTGTTGATTTTCTTTTATTATGCCTCGGTATTCCTATAATTATACTTAATTATATAAATGTTAATGTTGTGATGTCTGCAATTTTCATTCTGGCATTTGCACTAATTGAGTGGATAAATTATTATAAAATACGATTATCTTACAGCTATAATCCTTTAGTTTTATTGAAACGGATTAAAAATGGGAAACTGTCAAAGAGTAGATTAGCAAGAGAGATCAGTAAAAGATAAATTGAAATTAGTGAGGGTTAAGATGGATTTAATACATGACAGGAATAGCAATATTTTGTTTAGTTTACATGATAGTAAAATAAAGAAAATTACATTTAGAAACAATATTTTGACATTATACCTTAACAAAATATTTCAATATACAAAAGATGGAGAAAAAATATATTCCGGAGAAGTTTTGTTTTATGACAGCGATTTAGACGAATGTAGTATTTTAATATTTGATAGAACAGTTTATGAAGGTGATTTTTCAGGAAAAGCCATAAGTTTAATTGAGTATATGGAAGAGTATTCAAATGCAGAGTTTGAAATTTTAATAGAAGGATACTTTGGATATTATACAACATATACAGGATGGATTTGGATAGAAGGAAAAGAGCCTGTATCCGCAATCATGTATATTTGGAATACTGGTGATATGGTTTATAGGATTGATAGCTAAATTTGAAGTTGTTAAGGAGGTAAGTAAAATAATGAAAACATATCAGGATATAAACAAAGAAACCATTGACAGATGGGTTGAGGAAGGTTGGGAATGGGGGAAACCAACTTCGCATGATGAATATATCAGTGTAAAAAATGGAGAATGGAAAGTTTTTCTTACTCCGACTGTTTCAGTTCCACATGAGTGGCTTGGAGATTTAAAAGGAAAGAAAATCTTAGGTTTAGCATCAGGTGGAGGGCAACAAATGCCTATATTTAATGCGTTAGGGGCGGACTGTACGGTACTTGATTATTCTTCAAAGCAAATAGAAAGCGAATTTTTAATTGCTGAAAGAGAAGGCTATAATATTAAAGCAATTGAAGGTGATATGACAAAAATTTTGCCTTTTGAAAATGAGACTTTTGATATAGTGTTTCATCCTGTTTCTAACTGTTATGTTGAAGATGTCCAACATGTTTTTAATGAAGCATATAGAGTTCTGAAAAAGGGTGGTATTTTTCTTGCAGGTTTAAATAATGAGATAAACTACATTGTGGATAATGAAGAAAAAGAAATTGTTTGGAAAATGCCTTTTAATCCATTAAAAGATAAAGCGGCTAAAGAATATATGATTAAAGAAAAATCCGGAATGCAGTTCTCTCACAATATAACGGAGCAGATAGGTGGACAATTAAAGGCTGGGTTTACTCTGCTTGATATATATGAAGATACAAATGGTTTTGGTAGGCTGCATGAACTGAATATTAAAACATATATTGCAACAAAATCAGCTAAATTATAGAAATAGATAAATTAGAATTTGTCGCTTTCAAATTATTTAGCAAAGTTGACGCTCCGAATGATAACATTTCAGACTCGCTCCGGCATCCGCTTCGCTGCGCCTAATGCGCTCGCTTAGAATTTATCATTCGGAGCTGATACCATAGATTTATACAAATAATAACTCGAATACCAAATTAAAGACAGCCCCTATCGCCACCCAATGTGGCTAATGTGTTTGTTTGCAATCATTCATCAATTAAACAGCCTGAGTTGATAATGCCTAAGCGAGCGCATTAGGTTTTTCGTCAAAAGAACTATTCTAAAATTGCCTCTTTCAGAAAAACCGGAGCGAGTCTGGACATTTATCAGCGAAGGCGTGACTTAGTAAATCAAACAAGCACATTAGCCCTACAACTTCAAATTTAAAAGGAGGTAACTATGGTTAATTGGAAAGAAATACCTAAAATAGATGCACATATACACTTAATGCCGGAGGATGTTATTAAAGCTAACAGTGGATTTGGCTCTAACTTTGCAGATTATGGAAGTGTAAATGATTATAGAAAGATTATGGAACAGTATAATATTGAAATGGCATTTGTCATGCCTTTTAACGATCCATACATGCTTTCTATGGATTTTAATATTGAAACAGTATATTCTAATATGCTTGATATAGCAGCAGGAATACCGGGAAAACTACACTGCTTTGCTGATGTTGATATTAGAAAAAATATTAATGAGACATTGGAAGAATTAAATAAAGTACTTGTTAAGGATGAATTCATAGGTATTAAACTTCATCCTACAAATACAGGATATCCTATTGATGCTTATTATTATGATAAAATATTTGAATATGCAAGTGATAAAAACATTTTGCTTGAAATTCATTCATATCCAAGAGAACATTTGAAAGATGATGTATGTTCACCAGGCAGAATTAAAAAAATGTTAGATAAATATCCGAAAGTGAAATTATCAATAGCACATTTAGGCGGATTTCAATTTGAAGAATTATACAAAATGGATGCATACTTTAATATTTCAGCTATTTTACCTGATTATGTAAATAGATTTGGGATAAAGAAAACAAATGAGATTTTACGTTTGATAGGTGTTGATAAGCTGGTTTTTGCAACAGATTATCCGGATAGCAGATGTTTAAAGCCAACTGAAATTTATGATAAATATTTTGAAATACTTGATAAAATGGATTTTTCACTGAAAGAAACAGAGGATATATGTAAAAATAACGCTTTGAGAATGCTATCTGTATATAGAAAATTATGATTTATATTAGAGTAGCTGCGAGATAAATTAGATTTGTAATTATAACTATACTATATATAGATTGGAATAAGATTAAAACCACAAATTGTATTAAATTGAGCAAACAATTAATAATATTTAAAAAAGTTATTGACATTAGCTTTATCTTTTGATACACTAATATATGCATTCGCTTGGCGGACGCACATAACAGAATAAGTTATAAGCGCATTGTTCAGTCTTTGGAGAAATACTCAAGAGG
>NZ_JBQMXS010000037.1:0-17165 GCF_052173895.1 Catonella sp.
AAATTTTCAGTATTTATTTGCGATTCTAGGGCAAATTATTACGAAAATTAACGAAACTTTTTTGGGAGCAAGGAGGTATTTATGTTGAAACAGGGAAAGAAGTATGTGAGGGGTTTGTCTTTGGTTTTGATTTTTACACTCTTGGTAACACTTTTTCAACTACCATGGGTGGAGAATGCAAAGGCGGCTGAGAAGTGGGGGATATGTGAACTAAATTATGAGCAAAATAAGGTAACTTTTAAGGTAAAAGCAGACGGTTATTCTGAGGGGTTTGTTGCAGGAGATTTTAATAACTGGCAACCTCAGGAGCAAGGCGAAAAATATAAACTCACATGGGAAAAAGATAAAGATAATATATTTAAGATGATAACTTCCATTTCTATGGATGATCTGGGAAGACCTAAAACAAAAGAAGAGTATGAGCAGAATAAAAAATGTTCATATAAATTTGTAATATATAAAGATAATAATCCGGAATGGATGAATGGGGTTGGGTATGACAATGGTGGAAATGACAGCTTTGACTGGAAAGATCCGACAGAGGGACAAGGCGGTCAAAATCCTCCGGCTTCTCAAACGAGAGTAGACGATTTACAGTGCGAACTTAAAGTTGTAGAAAAAAAGGTTAGTTTTAAGGTTGTAGCAGTAGGTTATGATAAGGTTCGTGTAGGAGGGAGAATAAAAAACGGTACTTGGACAAACTATGAGATGAGTCTTGTATCTGGAGAAGAGAATACTTATGCTTTTGAATTAAATATGGACGGAAAACCGAACGGAAAGTATGAGTATAAATTCAGCCTTCTTCCTAAGGGGAAAGATGAAAATGTAGAGGAGAATTGGACATGGCTAAATAAGGATAAGCAAGATGGAGATAATAGTACATTTGACTGGTATGTAGCACCGGCTGTGACAGATGCGGATTTTACAATTAAAGCATCCGATACTGAGGTGACAAGTAATCATCCTGTTGAATTGGTTGCAGTAAAGATAGATGAGAAGAAGAATATTGAATTAATTGATGATTTAACTTGGGAACTTGAGGGAAATCCGAGCGGTGTTACCCTTTCAGAAAATCGTTTGGAAGTTTCAGATACTGTGCCGGTAGATACGAAGATTATAGTAAAAGCATACAAAGCCGGTGAAACAAATAAGGTAGCGAAAAAGGAAATTACCGTAAAGCAGGCAGGAAATGCGAATGAAGTTTCGGTGCATTTCTTAAAGCAGGACGGAAATTATGACGGCTGGAATTATTGGGTATTCCCGATGAATCCGGACAAGCAGGTAAGTTTTCTTGAAAATAAGACAACGGATTTAGGAAAAGTTGCTTTTGTAGAAGCCGGAAAGAAAGTGATTGTAAGAAGAAAAGTAGGAGAAAATGATTGGGCGGAACAGACACCGGCTTATGAAATTCCGGCAGGGGTAAAAAATGTTTATTTAATTAAAGACGATGAGAAAGTCTATACTTCAATAAAGGAGGCATTTTCAGTTTCAGGTCCTAGGATTAAATCAGCGGTGATGGACTCGAAAAATGAAATAAGGGCTTACTTAACAGAAGCACCGGTAGATGGAGTTCAGTTTGAACTTTATGCGGATGGGGTAAAACAAGATGGTATTACTACAAGTGTAGAAGGAACAAAGGTGATTTTTAATACAGGCAGTCTTGCAGCAACCTTTGATCCAAGGGCAGTATGGGAAGTAAAGGCAAATACAACATTTACAAAACCTCGTAAAGTGCTTTTAAGAAATGTACTTGACGGCTATACCTTTAGCGGAGATATGGGGGTAAGGTATGAGGGAGATAAGGTAAATTTCCGAGTATGGGCACCGACTGCTCACAAGGTAGAGCTTTTAACCTATGGAGATGTTTCTACGGTAGAGGAAAGTCCAAGCGGAACTTATGCGATGATGCATGATAGTGCTAGCGGAACTTATCATATTACCGTAAATAAAACGGATGTGGATAAAAAGTATTATCTCTATCGTCTGTCTTTTAAAGAAAGAGATGAAGAGGGGGCAAGTTTTACCATTAAAGACAGGGTGACTTATGCCGTAGACCCTTATGCGATTGCAACCGGGTTGAATGGAAAAAAAGGTTATGTTGTTGATATTGATTCTTCAGAATTACAGCCGGATAATTGGGAAAATGAGGTTAGACCGGAGTTGAAAAATCCGGAAGATTCTATTCTCTATGAAATGCATATAAGAGATTTTACGATACATGATAGTTGGAACGGAAACGCTGCATACAAAGGTAAATTCCTTGGAGTAGCACAAAGTGGAACAAGGTACACAGGAAACGGGGTGGAGGTTAAAACGGGCTTAGACCATTTGGAAGAACTCGGAGTGACCCATGTTCACCTTCTTCCGGTTTATGATATTGCCTCTATTGAAGAGGATGGAAATCATACCTTTGATGCAAAGAAGTCAAACGGTAAAGATTTTAACAGAAACTGGGGTTATGATCCACAGAATTATAATGCCTTAGAGGGCAGTTATTCTACCAATCCGAATGACCCTACTCTTGTAATTAAAGAGTTCAGAACTATGGTACAGGCACTTCACAAAAAGAATATCAGAGTGGTACTTGACAAGGTTTATAACCATATGTATTCTACTGCGAATATGGATAAAATCGTGCCGAACTATTACTTTAGAAGTAATGAAGAAGGAAAGTTTACGGACGGTTCCGGCTGTGGAAATGAGGTAGCTACGGAAAGACCTATGGTTCGTAAGTTTGTTGTGGACTCAAATCTGATGTGGGTAAATAATTATAAGGTGGATGGACTTCGTTTTGACCTTATGGCACTCCTTGACCACACCACGATGCATCAGGTACAGGAGAAAGCAAGGCAGATTGATTCTTCGATTATTGTATATGGTGAGCCTTGGAAAGCAGCAGATTCTCCACTTCCGGAAGGAGAGCAGACAAAGAAAAACAGGACGGGAATTGCAGCCTTTAATGATACTTACAGAGATGCATTGAGAGGAAATAATAATCCGAGCAAGGGATTTGTGCATGGTGCAATAAACGGAGATAATTCAGGTAAGGTACAGGAGGGATTAAAAGGATCTATTAATGGAACGGTAAGTGATCCCGACTTGATTATTAACTATGTGGAGGCACATGATAATTATGCTATTTGGGATCAGATAGAGAAAGCAGATTTAGGAGTAAATGATAAAGAATATCGTAAAGATTTGAATGGAAAGTCTTTATCAGAAAAGCCGTTGTCAGACTGGAGAGTTAAGAAAACACTGCTTGCAAGCGGTTTTGTGCTTACTTCACAGGGAATTCCATTCTTCCAAGGCGGTTCTGAAATTCTTAGAACAAAGCAGGGAGATCATAACAGTTATAAGAGTGATGATACAACTAATGCCATTTACTGGTCGGATAAGGCAAAGTTTAAACCGGTATTTGAGTTTTACAAAGGGCTGATTAAGCTAAGGAAAGAACATCCGGCATTCAGAATGACTTCTGCTGAAGAGATTCGAGGTCACCAGCAGGTAGATAAACTGATGAGTCAAGATGGTTTGATTTACAATCATTTAAAGAATAATGCAGGTGGAGATAAGTGGCAGAACATTGTTGTAATTTATAACGGATCTACGGAAGATAAGAATATCACTTGGCTGCCTAAGGTACCGGGGAATAAATGGAAGGTTGTTCTTGATGATAAAGGTTTACATGAGGCAAACTTTAGAGAGGTGAGCCAAAAAGATGAGTATGGTAACTTGACAAGTGCCCTAAATCTTCCTTCCAGCAGCTTTATGATTCTTTTTGATGAAGAAGCAAAGGCTGATGATATAAAATGGGATGATTTGTTTGCAGATCAGAGTACAGATTATATGGAACCGCTTGAGCCAAGCTCGGCAGAGCCTGTGAAGGTGAGATTCAGAGCAGCAAAGGATGAAATTAAGTCTGCAAATGTGCATTATTATGATGAGGCGGATAAGCAGACAAAAACAGTTGTAATGACAAAAATTGCAGATAGTAATTTTTATACTTCAAGAAATTATGATAATTCTAAAATTGAGTTCTGGGAAGGAGTAATTCCTGCAAGTTCGAGTACGAAATATTATAATTTTGAGGTAATTAATGGAACAAAAAGTGCTTGGATAAGTGGCGGAGCCGGAGAAAACAACAGGGGAATTACAAATAATAAGCCGACCTTACAAGGCGGCGGTACAGACCATGGTTTCTCAATTGTGACTGACTTTAAGACTCCGAACTGGGCAAAAGAGTCCGTATTCTATCAGATTATGGTAGACCGTTTTAGGGATGGTGACAGTAAGAATAACCGTATGTCAAAAGATGTTTCGCAGTTTGGCAATCCGTCGGAAATTTCTTCGTGGGGAAGTGAAGTATTTAATGGTGAGGAAAGTGATAAGATTTGGAATAATCAGTTCTTCGGTGGAGATTTAATCGGTGTGAGGGAGGCAATTCCATATTTTAAGTACCTCGGTGTGGATTCTCTTTATTTAATGCCTATTTTCCAATCCGGAAGTGACCATAAATATGATGCGGACGATTATGACCATGTAGATAAGAATTTCGGTGGAAATAATGCCCTTGCAGACCTTAGTAAAGATGCTAAAGCAAATGATATCAATCTTGTACTGGACGGAGTATTTAACCATACAAGTACTGAGGGTGAACTGTTTAAGAAACATAAAGAAAACTACTATTTTTATGAGAAGAATGGCTATAAAGATAGTGATGGAAAGGCGATTGACTTCTATGCTTGGCATGGATACTCAAATCTTGCAAAGCTTAATTACAGTAAAGAAGAGGTGAAAAATCTCATTTATAAGGGAGATGATGCGATTGCAAAGCGTTATTTGAAAGCTCCTTATAACATTGCAGGTTGGAGACTTGATGCGGCAGAGGATGTGAATACAAGACCTAGAGATTATAAGTATAATTCATTATTGGATTATAAAGCTAATCAGAGTGATGAAGAACAGAAAAAGGCAAACCTTGATATTTGGAGAGGGTTTAGAGAAGAAGTAAGAAAAACGAAGAACGATGCTTATATCTTAGGCGAATTTTGGGAAAGTAATAATCATTGGTATTATGGCAAGGCTTGGGATTCCAAGATGAATTATGGCGGATTTTTAATGCCGTTTCTTCATAACAACAGTAAAAATAAGTATTTGGGAGAGCAAAGTCTTGACAACAAGGGAGGAATGAGTGTTGCCGATATTGGTAAGTTCACAAGAAACTATGTGAAAAATTTCCCATATCAGACTGTTTTAAGCGGAACAAACTCTCTTTCTACACATGACCAGGCAAGGATTGCAAACAGGGAATTTGTGGGAGCAAATAACGATGCGATGATGGAAATTGCGACAGCCCTTCAGATGACTTATCCGGGAGTACCTATGGTTTATTACGGAGATGAAATCGGTACAATAGGTAAGAAAGATAAGGATCCATATAATAGGGGAACTTTCAACTGGGATGTGAATACTTGGAGTTCTGCCGAAAAAGAAATGTTTAGGGATCACAAAACTCTTATTGCAACCAGAAAAGCAAATAAGGATGCCTTTGTTTACGGAGCCTTCGAGGAAATTAAGTCCCATAAGGAGGATCAGTATATTGCTTATGCCCGTTATGGAAAAGGTAACAGAGCCGTTGTTGTGTTAAACAACAGTAACAAGGGCGGAAGTAAGAATATTGAACTTGCAAAACTCTATCGTTACGGTTTTAAGAATGGCGATGTTTTAAAGGATGTTCTTACAGGAAATACAGTTACAGTTCAAAATGATAAAGTTAATATTACTTCGAAGGACATGACTGCCTCGGTTTGGGTACTTAGTGATAAAGCACCGGCAAGAAGTGAGGAGGTAAACTTCAACCTTACAGACCTTTCAGATGCCAGAACGGAAGTGGGAGAAGTGGAGAGTCCTGTCTATGAAGAGAAAAACGGAATGGTAACCTTAACATGGAAGAATTCGTTAAAAGCAGGAGCAAAGGAGATTTCTGTAAGACTATATGATGGAAATAAGGTTCTTGCCGAGAAGATTGTACCAATAACTGAAACAACAGCAAGTTTCAATAAGACAGATTTTAATATTACTAAGCCGTTTACCGTCTTTGTGAGAGTAATAGCAAATCGAGATGACTTATTAAATGATGTTTATTTAGATGGAAGTTATAAAGAAGCAAAAAATAAAAATTCTGGAAACAATCCATCTTATGGTGAAAGTGGGACAAAAAATGCCGACAGTAATTCATCTTCCGGAGGAGGAAATGTAGCATCCAATTCCACGAAAAACGAGCAGAATAAGTCTGAAACGGAGAAGAAAAAGCAGGTAGATAAGAAAGCAGAAAATACAGATAATTCAAAAACTTCTCCTTCCGACAATACAACTACAAGTATTGAAAAAGAAAAGAAGGTTGTTGAGATTCTTATAGATTCTTCAAAGAAGGAGAAGGCAAAAGTTTCTGAAAATAAGATTGAAGAGCTTTTGAAAGAAGAAGAGGGTAAACTTAAAATCAAGGTAAAAAATGCTGAAATTTCCATAAATAAAGAGACTCTTGTTTCGATTTTTGGAGAAAAAGTAAAACCTCTTGTAGTTTCGACAAAATCAAATGGTGTGAAGGCAACAGGGAAAGAGATGACAGAACTGAAGAAACATCTGAAGAAGAACACACTGTTAAGCAATAAGGTTTATAAGATTGATATAAAAACAGATGGAGTAAGCCTTAATAAGATACTTAAGAAAGAGGATAAGGTAGAGGTTTCAGTTTTTGTCTCGCTTAAGAAAATTCCAAAAACGCTTTATGTTATGGATATAAAGACGGGAAAAGTGGTAAAGGCAACATATGATAAAAAGAAAAAAGAATTAAAATTTGAGACTTCTAAACTTGGAACTTTTGTGATTGTTGGAAAGAAGGCAAGCAAGAAGAGCAGGGGAAAAAAGAAGTAAAAGAATTAGATGAAATGAGAAAGGCTGTTACTTTTTGTGGTAGCAGCCTTTCTCATTTAAAAATTTTCTTTTAATAGAAAAATTTTAAATGGTTAGTTTTACAATAGAAAATTAAATATAATAATATACAAATTATTCACTCCTTACCCTTTATTATATCTAAAGAAAATGTTATAATGAGAATTAGGTTTGTAAGTAAAATGTAAAATCCGGGAGGTAGAAGAATGAGGCTTGGTGGTCTTGAAGCAGGCGGAACTAAGATGGTGATGTGCGTTGGTAATGAAAAAGGTGAAATTTTAGAGCAGATGTCCATACCTACTAAAACTCCGTCAGAAACAGTTCCTGAGATTATCAAATGGTTTTCAGATAAGAATATAGAGGCACTTGGAATAGGCTGTTTTGGTCCGATAGATGTATCACCGGAGTCACCTACTTACGGACAGATTTTAGAAACTCCTAAACTTCCATGGGTACATTATGACTTGCTTAAAGAACTGCAAAAAGAGCTTAAAGTGCCTATGAAGGTTGATACAGATGTGAATGGCTCTTGTCTTGGAGAGATGGTATTCGGCTGTGCAAAGGGTATTGACTCAGTGCTTTATATGACTATAGGTACAGGAGTAGGAGTAGGTATCTGTATAGGAGGTACTCTTGTACATGGAATGTTACATCCTGAGGCAGGGCATATTATTATAAATAAACATAAGGAAGATAAGGGGAATTGTATCTGCCCTTATCATGATAATTGTTTTGAAGGCTTGGCAGCAGGTCCTTCCATAGAGGCAAGATGGGGTAAAAAAGCCTATGAACTTGAGGATAATGAACTTGCATGGGAAATAGAGAGTGAGTATATAGCAGAGGCTTTGGTAAACTATATTCTTACAGTTTCACCTAAGAAAATAATTCTTGGTGGAGGAGTTATGCATCAGGAAAGACTCTTTCCTATGGTGAGAAAGAAAGTAACCAAACTGTTGAATGGCTATTTAAATACTAAAGAACTGAAAGATATGGATAATTACATAGTTCCAAACAGTCTGAATGACAATCAGGGCATACTTGGAGCTATGGAACTTGGCAGACAGGCTTTAGAAGAAGTAAAATAATTGCTATAAAGAAAGAGGTATAGAACAAATGGTAAGAGCAATAGTTGGAGCAAACTGGGGTGATGAAGGTAAGGGTAAGATTACAGATATGCTTGCAGAGACATCTGATATTATTGTGAGATTTCAGGGTGGAAGTAATGCAGGACATACTATAATTAATAACTATGGTAAATTTGCACTTCATTTACTTCCTTCAGGAGTATTTTATAATCATACAACAAGCATTATAGGTAATGGAGTGGCACTTAATATTCCATATTTGATTAAAGAAATTAATTCTTTAGTGGAAAAAGGGGTGCCAAAGCCTAAGATACTTGTATCTGACAGGGCACAGATTATTATGCCTTACCATATTAAATTTGATGAATATGAAGAGGAGAGACTCGGCAAGAATTCATTCGGTTCTACAAAGTCAGGTATAGCTCCGTTTTATTCAGATAAATATGCAAAGATAGGATTTCAGGTATCAGAGTTGTTTGATGATGAAATTCTTAAGGATAAGTTAGAAAGAGTATGTGTACAAAAAGATGTGCTATTAGAGCATCTTTATCATAAGCCTGCTATTGATAAGGAAGAACTGCTTAAAACTCTTCATGAATACAGGGATATGGTTGCTCCTTATGTATGTGATACGGCTCTTTTCATACAGGAGGCTATAAAGGCAGGAAAAAATGTACTTCTTGAAGGACAGCTCGGTACACTTAAAGATCCTGATTTTGGAATATATCCTATGGTTACTTCATCTTCTACACTTGCATCATATGGAGCAATCGGTGCTGGTATTCCTCCATATGAAATTACAGATATCATTGCTGTAGTTAAGGCCTATTCGAGTGCAGTAGGTGCAGGAGAGTTTGTAAGCGAAATTTTTGGTGATGAGGCAGATGAGTTAAGAAGAAGAGGCGGAGATGGGGGAGAATACGGTGCTACTACGGGTAGACCTCGTAGAATGGGCTGGTTTGATGCAGTTGCAAGCCGTTACGGGGTAAGAATGCAGGGAGCAACAGAGGCAAGTCTTACAGTGCTTGATGTGCTTGGCTATCTTGATGAACTTCCTATCTGTGTGGGATATGAAATAGATGGGAAAGTAACAAAGGATTTCCCTGTTACAGCAGGACTTAAGAAGGCTAAGCCTGTGTATGAGAAACTGCCGGGTTGGAAATGTGAGATTAAAGGAATTAGAAAATATGATGAACTTCCTGAAAATTGTAGAAAGTACATTGAGTTTATCGAGAAAGAACTTGGAGTACCTGTTACTATGGTAAGCAATGGGCCGGGAAGAGAAGATATAATTTATAAAAAATAAGATTTATAATTTAGGAAGGGTTTACTGATGGAGAAGAAGATAGAAGAGTTTGCAAAAGAGAAATTTAGCTTTGAGCTTTCGGAGATATTGGTATTGCCCTCTTTTTTAGATATTTCAGTTAGAACCGACGCTGAGGCTGTCGGTTCTTTTAAGATACGACATAAAGATGATGTGAAATATTGCAACAGGAAAATAAGGGGATATATTACCTGTAATGACTATAGATTTAGCTTTGATTCATATACATTTTCAAGTTGTGAGGTGGAGATTGATTATAGATTTGATGCTTTTGGACTTAAGCCGGAAGAGGAGTATAATGGAAATATCCATCTGATTACAGACTGTGGTGAGTTTAATCTTCCATACCATGTAGGTGTGAAGGAAATGCAGTTAATGGAAGGCGAAACTGAAATAAAGAATCTGTACCAGTTTACTGCATTTGCAAAAAATGATCCTGAATATGCAGCAAATTTATTTTACGGAAGTGAATTTGAGAAAATCATATTAGAGGGCAAGGAAGAAGAAAAACTTATAAGAAAAGGACTTTTGGCAAACAGAGATAAAAGTAGAGCTTTAGAAGAGTTTTTATGTTATACAAAGAGTAAGCCTCAGGCAAAAGTAGTGGTAGATAAAACAATTTATAATTATCATATATCAGGAATGCCTGTAAAAGACAGGATAATAATAAGAAAGAACAGCTGGGGATATATTAAGGCAGATATTATTACTGAAGGAAAATTTTTAAAAGTTTATAAGAAGGAATTGACAGATGATTTATTTGAAGATGGAATCTGTGAATTGGAAGTAGTGATAAATCCGGAATATATAAAAACTAATAAAGATTGTGGTAAAGTTATAATAAGAACTCTCTATGAAGATGTATGTGTGAACTTTAATGTTGTTAATACAACAGTTTCCACAGAAAAAATTTCAGGACGTAGAAAGAGATTTGAGTATATAAATAAACTTATTGAAGAATATTTTTCTTATCGTATGGGATTTACTACAGCTAAAAATATGACAACATCTATGCGTACTGCACTATATGGCTTAGGTATTTCGGGAAAAGATCAGGATATGATTGACTATATTAATATTTATTTATACCTGATAAATGGGAATGAAAAACAAGCTAAAGAAGAACTTTTAAAATTAAATAGCTATAATTCTACTCCACTATTTAGATTTATGCATTTATATTTTATGTATTGGTTGGCTGAAGATAATGAAAAAGAAGAGTGCAGAAGGGCGATTGAAAAACTGGTTAATATAAAAGGATATCAGGCAGGTTTATATTTCATGATTCACATGGACGGAAGATATAAGCTAAATCTTGAAAGAAGGTTGGAATTTATAGAGGAGCTTTATAGAAATAAATTTTATAGTTCCTTTCTTTTGATGGAGGCTTGGAGTATTTATAAATCACAGCCTGATTATTTTAAGAAACTTGATTTCTTTTCTATACAGGTAGTTAATTGGGCTATAAAACATGGTTTTTTTGTGGGAAAAATTATTACAGAGAAATTTGTAGTATTGGCAAATACACTTCGAGAATATAATCATTTGGTTTTAAGGCTTTTAAAAGAAGTGTATAAAAGTTGGGGGGTTGAAGAGGTTACACAGGCTATTTGTGCTCAGCTTATAAGAAAAAACGATATAAGTGCAGATGACCATGATTGGTTTAGAATAGGAGTGAAGAGGGGAATAAGACTGACTGGTATTTATGAACGGTACATGAGGACTATGAAAAATGATACCGATGAGAAGATAGAACCTTCAGTTTATTTATACTTTTTATACGATAATGCCCTTAGTACAGAAAAAAAAGCTCTATTGTATGCACATTTAATCAGAGATAGGAATGAACCTGATTTTCAAGATATTTATAAGGATTACAAAGAACAGATTAGAAAGTTTGCTGCCGAACAGTTAAAAAATGGAAATATTAATGATAATTTAGCTGTTATATATAAGGCGGTCTTTAAGAATAGTAAATTTTTGAATGAGAATTATGAATATCTTCCATTAGTAATTTTTAAGAAAAAATGTGTATGTAAAAGTAAAAATATGGAAGACCTTATTATACATACAAGAGGAATTACAGAAGGAATTTCTTATAAATTTAATTCTGGAACTGCGTTTGCTGATATATCGGGAGAATATACAGCTATCTTAGTATCAGATAAAGAGGGGAATGTATATCCTGCAAGTAGCTTATGTACTTTTGAGAGCCTTATCAATTATTATGACTATCTTGATGGATGTTATGAGGCTGGGAATAGGAGCTTGGCTGAACTTCTTACAGTTGTTGCAGAAAATGACAGATATCATAAGGAGAGTAAATATTTATCAGAAATATGTGAGGAACTTCTTAATTCTAATGAAATAACAAATGAATATAAATATTTTATAAGAGAAAAACTTTTAGAGCATTATTTTGAAGTAAATGAAGGGGAGAGATTGGAATTAGTTCTTAAAGACTATGATTTTGCACAGAAAGATAATGTATATCTTGAGAAGGCGGCTAATATAGCGATAGTTAGGAATTTTTATCCGTTATCTTTATCTGCACTTAGGATATTGAATTATGATAAAATCAATACAGGAAAGCTTTCAAATGTTCTTTTATCTTATATACGAGATATGGCTAAAGTAAAAGGGGACGATAATCATAATTTTGTTTCGTCACTCGCATATAGGCTTATGTCGGATAAAAAAGCAGATGCTGAAATAATAATGTTCCTTAGGGATAATTATGAAGGTGGAGTTGCAGAGTTTAACTCTATTTATAAAGAATTGAAGGATAGGGAACTTCTTACAGAAAAATTTGTTTCAAGGTTTGTAGAACAGATGCTATTTTCAGAAGAAATGGCGATAGACTATGACGAAATCTTTGAATATTATGAGCAGTTTGGTAATGAAGTATTAAATAAAGCATTTTTAGCTTATGTATCATATAAATGGCTGGTAAAAGATATGAGGCTTGGCAAATATCTGGTAAAAAGGATATGTGAGGAGGCTTATAAGGCTAAGAATCTATTATTTATTATATCATATTTAAAAATTCTGAGCGAAAAGAAGTATCTTTCAGATGAAGAGAAAGATTATGTTATGGTCTGGGTAGAAAAAATTGTTGAAGACGGTATTATTCTTCCGTTTTTTAAGGAGTTTAAGAGTAAATGCAGGATTCCTGCAGAAATTGTGAATCTTAATTTTATTGTCTGCCATGCAGATAATGAGGATGAGGTGTCTATTAATTATAGGATTTCATCTGAAACAGATTTGGGTAGCAGGGAATACAAGACGGAATGGATGAAAAATGTGTATCAGGGGATTTTTGTAAAAGAGTTTTTAGTGTTTGCAGATGAAACTGTACAGTATTATATTTCTATTAAGGAAAAAGGTGATGAAGAGGCTAGGATTGTAAGCAGTGATGAGCTTGTGATTAAACAGGATGTATTATTTGAAGAAGAACTTGGACTCAGCCTTTATTCGCAGATAAATATGATGTATGTATGTAAAGATTTATCTGATGAAAAAACTCTTAAAGAGTATATGAAAAATTATTCAGTTCAAAATGAAATAATAGAAAATTTTTTTGGAGTAAAAGCCATAAGTAAGGAGTTACGGTAATGAGGGATGGAATAGGAATTTTGATAGGGCTGGATATATGTGAGGATTTTCTTCAACTAACTTATTATGACAGTGAGCTTGATTCTCCTGAGTCAGTAAGCAGAGGGCGAAATGAAGAGCAATATCTCATACCTGCCAGGATGGCCTATAGAAAAAGGAAAGATGATTGGATAATTGGGGAGGATTTGGAAAAAGAAGGTAAGGAAGATATTAATGAGATAAAAAACCTTGTTAAAACAATAACAAGCAATGAAAAAATAAGGGTAGGAGATAAAATTTATGAGGCAAGCCAGCTTATGGCATATTTTATTAGTGCAGCCTTAAAAGTACTTAATGCATACTGCTCATTTAAAGAGATAATTCATATTGGAATTACATTTAAGTCGCTTACGAAGGAAATTATTGATATGATGGATTCTGCTATGGAAAAATTAGAACTGGAAGATGACAAGTATTCAATTCTAGACCATGATGAGGCGTTTTTATACTATACCATCAATCAAGAGCCTGAACTATGGCTGAATGATACAGCTTTGTTTGAACTGGACGATGATGGACTTCATTTTAGGATACTTAATATTGATAGGAATTCAGAGCCTATTACAGCAAAAGTAACGAGGAGGGAAAGGGCTGACAAGCTTACCAGGCAGATGATGGGATTAAGTAAAAATGAGAGCAGCAATCTTTTTTATACACTTTCGCTTATGGCATTGGAGGGGAGTGTTGTTTCTACAGTTTATGCAGTAGGGAGAGGATTTATGGATAGCTGGGGAGATGATACATTAAGAAAATTATCTCCGGGAAGAAGAGTATTTAGAGGGCAGAACCTTTATGCAAAAGGAGCCTGTCTTGCTGCGAGGGATAAGACTTTAGAACGGCCGTCAGACATAGTAATGTTGAGTGATGACAGGACAGCGGTGAGTATGTCCATAAAGGCAGTCAAAGATGGAAAAGTTAGGAGAATAGTGCTGGTAAAGCCGGGGCTTAAGTGGTATAGTGCTAAAGCTTGTCTTGATATTATCTTAAAGGGTGAGCAGGAGTTAAGTATAGAGATTAGAGACTTTGTTACCGGAAAAGAGGAGCAGAGGTTTATTTCTTTTGCAGGATTAGGAATTCATGAAGAGAGTTTGACAAGAATAAGACTGTCTGTCAAGTTCAATGACAAAGATACCTGTATCATTAAGCTTGCTGATTTGGGATTTGGCAGTTTTGTGCCTACTACAAACAGAGTTTGGGAGTTAATATGGGAAAAACAATAGTATGTAGCGGAAAAATAGCAGAGAATCCTTATATAGTAGCCGATACACAGAAAAAGCTATATTCAATCGAGGAAATCTGTTATTATGTAAAGACAAGTATATATAGTATAGATTTAGGATTTTTTTGCCCGGAGCTGATAAGGTTTATAAAAGAAGATTTAGGATTGGCTAAAACAGCAACTAAATTAAAAACTCTGGTGATGGGTAATTATTTTCTTAGTGATGTGATAACTACACTTTTTTGTGGATGTGATTTGTATAGCAAAGAAGAGATACTTGAAACTGTAGAAATGGTTAAGTATTTGAGCAATATGCCGGTTTGGGAGAGACAGGCTTATATTGGTTATAAGAAGTTTGAGGAAAGAAAGTTTCTAGCAGCTATAAAATATTTTAGAGCAACTCTTAGAGAAGAGAATATTGCAAATAAGGATTATGGTGAAATATTAGAATCAATAGGTATTTGTCTTATCCATGTATCTTCTTTTAAGGAGGCGGCTGAATATTTTCATAAAGCTTATAAATACACTCAAAAAACAGAAACACTTACTTTGGCTCTATTGGCACTAAAGCTTGGAAGTCAGGATAAAGAATTTCATGAGAATGCAAAAGAATTTACTGAGGATGAAAGTTTGATTGCAAATGCTGAAAAAATGTGGAAAGAAACTGAAAAGATGGCTATGGTGGGATTGAGTGCAAAAAATATTGACAATATGTTTGAAAAGCTGAAAACTAATAAGGTGGCAGAAGGTTATAAGGAAATAGAAATGAAATTGAAAGAATTTAAGGCTGAATACAGGGAGGGAGCTTGGGATGGGCCTGTTTCATAATAAGTCTAAGGAAAACATCCAAACAGAAATAATAGAGGATTATGAAGGTGAAGTAAGGAAAATTTGTGAAAATATTGACAATGCTAATCTTCAGATAAAAATAATCCGTAAAGAATATGATGAAGTAAATAGATTTCTTCAAGATGCACAAATCATTGATGAACTTCCTACTGAGCCTAAAGAAGAACTGATGGATACAGCAAAACACTTGATTGAGCTTAGACAAGACATATCCAAATTAAAAAGAAAGCGTACAGAGCTCACTGAATTTGAATTTGGAATAATGGAAAAGTACGAAGATGTGCTGCCGGATGAGATAAAGAGGCTGAAGAAAGAGGAAGACTATGAACTTGTAATTAAGAGTGATTTAAGAAAACTTGCAGGAGAAAAGGCTGTCTTAAAGCATGAGGAAGAGATGGAGCTTGGCAGAAAGTCATTCTTAAATAAGTTAGGTATGGTATCAGGGGTAGTTATAGGATTACTTCTTGCAATGTATTTGATTCTTTATATGGTTTTTGACACTTTTGCAGATATAGCGTTTTTATTCACTGTTATTGGTGGAGTGTTTATGGCATTTTACATTTTTATGGAAACTGATAAGAACTCCAAGGCATTGAAGATGAATGTTGCAAAGGTTAATAAGCTCATATCTATTACCAATACAGTTAAGATAAAATATGTGAATCAGAAGGCTTCGTTAGATTTCAGTCATGATAAATATGCTGTGAATAATGTGATGGAGTTGGAATATAGGTACAATCAGTATGCTGCGTATAAAGCAGACGAGGCTATGCGAAAAAAAGCTTCCTCAATTTATGAATTTTATAATAACAAATACAAAGAGATTTTAACGGAATATAAGATTCATGATGCAGAGGTTTGGTCTTATCAGGCAGATGCAGTTGTAGATCATAAGGAGATGGTTGAAATAAGGCATAAGTTAAATGAACGTAGACAGAAAATAAGAGAAAAGTTGGAAAAAAATGTAAAATTAATTACTGAGTCCGGCGAAAGACTGGCTAACATAGGTAAAAAATCACCGGAACTCAGTATCATGGTTAATGGAATGATGGAGTTTTATGGAATAGGAGAGACTTCATAAATTTTCTTCAAATTATCAAGCCTTGAAACTGAATTTTGAAGTAACAAATCAGCAAGTACAAGGGCTGTCATTGATTCGATTACAACTACCGCGCGGGAAACTATAATTGGGTCATGACGGCCTTCTATATTTATTTCTAACTCTTCCATATTTTTATTTACAGTGTGCTGGGTGGTGGAAATTGAAGGAGTAGGCTTGAAAGCTGCTCTTACTACAAGAGTAGAACTATCGCTGATTCCACCAAGAACACCTCCTGAATGATTTGTAGCCTTAGATATTTTGCCATCTTTTAATATGAAGGCATCGTTATTGCGAAGGCCTGTGCTTTTGCTTGCAGCAAATCCATCCCCAATTTCTACCCCCTTAACTGCACCTATTGAAAAGAGTGCCTGTCCCAACTTTGCGTCTAACTTATCAAAAACAGGCTCTCCAAGACCTGTGGGAAGTCCACGAACTATACATTCAACTATGCCACCTGAAGAGTTTAATTTATTTTTTATACCAAGCAGATATTCTTCAGCTTTTTTTGTAGTGTCTTCATCAGGAATAAACAATTTACTTTTTAGCACCTTATCTCTTGTGATTTTTGATTTATTAGCAAGAATTTGTTCGGGTAATGTAATATTTCCGATTGAATGGGTGTAAGCAAGTACTTCTATACCAAATTCTTTAAGTAGTTTAGCAGCAACTGCTCCTGCTGCCACCCTTGCAAGAGTTTCTCTACCGGAAGACCGCCCTCCACCTCTATAATCTCTGAAACCATATTTTTCATCAAATGTATAGTCAGCATGACCGGGACGGTAGTATTCTGCTATTTTATCATAGTCTTTTGAATGTTGGTCGGAATTTCTCACCATCATAGAGATTGGAGTTCCGGTTGTGAGGCCGTTAAAAATTCCTGAAAGAATTTCTATCTCATCCGATTCTTTTCTAGGTGTAGTAAAATCATTAGTTCCGGGCTTTCTTCTATTCATATAAGCCATAATATCATCTTTATTGAGG
>NZ_JBQMXS010000038.1:0-17158 GCF_052173895.1 Catonella sp.
TAGTAAAGAAGATGAAAAAGTTACAGATTATGATAAGGCTGCTGCTTATATAGAAGAACACTTTTGTGAAGAGAATATTAGTGAAGAGAATATTAGTAAAGAGAATATTAGTAAAGAGAAGAACGATAAAAATGCATTTATAGCACGCTTACATAATTATAGAAAAAATGGAATAAAAGATAAGAATTTTGAGAAGGAGTTACTTCATACTGCAGCTCATATTAATGATGATAAATTTCGATTTCTCTATGAATTGGTGCAAAATGCGGATGATTGTGATTATCCTGATAAAGTTGAGAGATGTTTTAGAGTGGAAATTACTAATGGTGATAATGAGCAGAATCAGACAAAGAAACAGATGACAGTTAGTTATCCGGAAAATGGAATGACCAATTCTGATATTATCTCAATTACAACAATAGGTGAAAGCGCAAAAGTTAGGAGAAGAAAGCAGAAGAAACTTATAGGTGAAAAGGGAAGAGGGTTTCATACTATTTTTTCATGTTGTGATGAAGTAAAAATATATAGCAATGGTTTTAATTTTAGCCTGAAATCAGATGAAATTCAACCTAATCTAATCGAGCCTATTAGTAACGAACATTCTGGTACAACAATGGTAATGACTTTAAAGGATAAAATTAAAGTAGCAGTAGAAAAAAGTGATAACATTGAGACAAAAGATGAAAAACAAGAAACAGAGGAACAAGAAAGTAAAGTTGCAAGTATTACTTTTAATGATATTGCCAAGAATTATGGTGTTATATTTGAAGGTGATGATAAGGCTACTGCTACTATATCGAAACAAAATATTATAAAAAATTGTCCTATTTTATTTACCAATAAAATAAATAAAATGGAAATTTGTGAAGGAGAAAAAGTATTAAAAATAATACGAAAAAATAACGAAAAGAATACTAACAAGGTGGAAATTAAATACTACTATGGAGATAACAATATAGGCGAAATCGAGCTATTTTGTTTAAATAAGGATGTTCAAGTTGATTATGATACATATAATGGCAGATATCCTAATGTTTTTTTAGATAATAATGAGTATGATGAGGCAGATGATGATTTAAAAAAATATACAATTACAATAGCTTGCCCTGTAGAAAACATAAAAGAAAATAGTGATAATAAAATAACGGGGAAACTATATTCGTTTATGCCAACCAGTGTGGTATTGAGAGCACCTATTATTATAAATATTCCGATAAAACTTACGGAAAATAGGGGCTGTATTGCCACTCCAAATAATGAGGAGTTTATTAAAAAAGAAGGTAATGGATGGATTTCTTGGAATGAATTGTTTTTGAAAAATACATTTATTACTCAAGAAGATAATTCTAGTGCATTGAAATGTTTTTATGAAAAAATAAGAGATGAGGATAGTATTAAGGTATTGAGATATCTTCCTGATTTTGAAAAAGATAATGAAAAAAGAAAGTATTTTTTTTCCTATGATAAAGAGGAATATTCAGCAGATGTAAGTAGACTTAATGCATATTGTGACGAAATAGAAAAAGAGAGCCAAAATTCCGAAAAATTATGTGATGTGTATAACGAATATAGGGATAATATTGATATATTTAAAATATACAATGCTAATGAAATAAACAATGAATATGTTTCTGCTTCCAAGGCATTTGTCTTAGATAGATTTATGCATGATGTATTTAAAGATGTTTTGGGAAAATGTAAATTTGAGGAAAGAATATATGTAGATTACAATGAATTTGACGATGAACAAATCAAGAAAGCAGTGAATATGGGAATTAGTGAATATCAGAAAGGAAAGCTGATATTTGAGTCTATTAGTGTGGATGGCGAAGAAAAAATAATTACTATTGATGCCAAACCCAGATATGAATTACTAAATAATTTGATTAATATATCATCGCAGAGAGTAAATGCTACAAAAAAAATAATTGAAGAACTATCTAAAGGCAAGGATAAAAATAATTATGTCACAAAATCAACTAATTTGGAAATAATTCCAATAAAGACTAATAAGGACGAAATAAGTTATATAAGTGTAGGAACAGGAGAAAATGTTTTTGTATATCTTGAAAAAAGTATTGAATATATTCCAAAAGGGGAAAAGTATAAAATAATTGATAATAATTTTTTTGGTGAAGAAACTAAATTGTATAATAAGCTTAAAGAGATTTATGGTGATTCTATTAGTATTATTGAAATTGGAAATGATGATAAAATTGAAAATGATGAGATTATTAGACATCTTAAGGAGGGCAATAATATACAAAACTTTATTGACTTTTTTTCAATTATTAGCTCAGTTAAAAATAATGATAATAGTGAAGATGAGAAAACGGCAGGTTCAATTGACTGGTTTGATGCAGCATCTAATTATAATGCAGATATCTATGATATTGTAATAAAATGTGAAGATGATACGAATAATAAGGAGTTAGAGAAACTGGGGCTTATCAGATATTATAAAGAGGAAAAAAAAGAAACACACACTATGCGACTATTACCTGACCTGTGGGATACGGAAATAAGAAACTTGATTAGGAGGGGGATTCAGAATGAGTAGTAATCAGAATAGAATAAGTAAATCCAGTGGGTTAATGGGAATACGAGAAAATGATGTGATTCTTCATATTACTAAATCTAAATCAGACAATGAGCCTAAGTGGGAGGATATTTTTCTTAAAAGAGAAGATAAGATTAATGAGGAGTATGAAAAATTTAAAGTTATATTTGATCAATATGAGCATATTGAAGAAATAAAGATTAAATTTTTTAAAGCTGATACTAATGAAGATAGATTTGTTTTTTTTAGGGACAGCAAAAATTCAATAGTTATTTTACTAGATAATAAAAATATTACTGAAAGTATAAATGCTTGCTTAGATGGGATAGATAAGACATTAATTGCAACAAATCTAATAAATAAAGAAAAAGAGAAAATTAATTCGATAAGAAATGTCGGAGTGGAAAATTTAGATGAAGATAAAAAAAGATATCTAGCACATATTGTTAAAGGGAAAAAAATAAGTAGAGAAGAAAATAGAGAAGAAAATTATCTTGGAGAAACTACTGTTAATGATTGCTATGTTAATTTTGAAAAGGATGAGCAGGGTGAAGAAATTGATGGAATTACTGAAAAGTTAGAAATATTAAAGCAAATATGTGCAAATGGGGAGGATTCATCTACAGAAGGTGAGGATCATGCAAATAAGCAAGGAGAAGAGAATATTGTCGTTAACGAGCTGTTACAAAATGTTTATGACCATATTGATATTAATGAGAAAATAAAAGAGAAAAAAGAATTAATCATTACTCATGATAAAGAAGAAAAATTTATCTCTCTATCGTATCCAGAGAGAGGATTTTCAGTATTAGATTTTTATGCAATATGCACACTGGGAAATTCTGGAAATGTTGCGACAGGACGAGGTGGTGAAACAGAAGGACATAAAGGAACGGGATTTAAGAGTGTATACCAGTATTTCTACAAGGTTGAAATTGAGAGTAGGGGAGTAGGATGTGTTTTAAATCGTGACCAATTTTGGAAAGTTGGTGTAGATAATAATAATCCTACAAAGTTTTTAATTGAAAAAGTACCAGAAGATAGTGGTGGAAAAAGATTCTCAAATCCTATACCAGAATTCGATTCGACATCAAAAGAAGATAAAGGACTTACTACTATAAAATTCTATTATTCAGATAAAATAGATGATATTGTAATCAAGTTTAAAGATAAGACAAGATATCTGTTTTTGATGGATAAAATAAATACAGTAAAATTTGTAGAAGAAAAAGTAGAAGAAGAAAAAGAGATAATAAATTCTACCGATATAGATAATAAATTCTACAAGAAGACATATGTTTTTGATGTAAATGAGGAACAGCTTGAAACAGAGGATAGTCGCTTTAGGGGACGAAAAAAAATTATTACTATGCTGTTTCCAAAAGATTTGAAGGTAAAAGAACAAGAGGTTGTAATAAATCATAGTGAAAAATGTTTTGGACAATTTGCTGATTTTAGTGAAGGTGAAGAACCTGAAAAATATGTTTATTGTACCCTACCTATTGAGACTGGGACAAAATTAAAATTACCTTTTTATGTTAACATACCACTGTTTGAATTAACAGATTCACGTACCAATTTATTTAATACTGATAGTAATAACAAAACATACTGGAATGAACTTATAAAAACAAAATGTTGTCCTGCTGAAAGAGAAGGTGAGATAAGAAAAAAATCAATCTTAAGACAAATGTATGAAGAGTGTATGATTGAAAATAAAATTGATAAGCCATACCGGTATCTTCCGGTTAGTCTGGATGAAAACGGAATCATCTCAAAATATTGTTTCTTATTTGCTGAAGTGTTTGAATGTGTTGATAGTTCAAAAACCTGCTTTAATGAATTAGATAAATATTTATTACCAAAGTATTTGTATAAATATATAGATGATACTAAAAACTCAGAGCAAGATAATAGTTATTTACAATATCTTGATGATAAGGATAAAGAAAAAAAGTATGTAAAAGATTATAAAGATTTATATAGGATATGTTTAATAGATGGTTACGATTTTGAGTTTGTAAAGGATTATTTTTTGTCACAGTATAAAAAATGTTTAATGAAAGAAGAATCAAATAATCAAATTAAGTTTCTAAAGTGGTTTAATGATAATACCAAGTTACTGACACAAAATGATAATCAAAAGGAAGAGGCATTAGGTTTCATATTTCAGTTATATTTAGGAAGTGAAACCAATATATATAGTTTCGATGTTAAAAATACTGATTTTGAAGAATATATGGAGGGATATACATATGAGAAGAAAAGCGAGTTTTTAAATTTAAGTAGTATTATTGAGGCGTATGAAGATAATATATTAGGTGAACCCTGCGAACAATCAAATCTTTCTTATTATATCAAAAATAAGGATACCAAAGGTGTGTTAGATGCTGGTTTAGAGGATTATTTATATACGGATGATGGTTTTTTGGAATCTGAGGATAATGAGAAAAAGAAGTTATTATGTGATAAAGGTACACTTAATTATTTTTGCAAAACACAGGAAAAACAGGATAAATGGAAAAAGTACTATCTGGGCAAAACTATATGTGAAAATCCGAATGTTTTTGACTTTAATGTACACTCAGATGTAAAGTTTCAATCAATATATATAAGACATATGCAAAACAATGATGAGTTCACTTCATTATCTTATTATGAAGATAAAATTGAAGATGCTATAAATCGTATAGATAATAAATTAGATTTTAGTAAAAGTTGCAAAGATGTCTTTAAGGATCTGAGGTCAAAATTATATATTGAAAAAGAAGGGAGTTATTCAGAAGATTTATTTATACAGAAAACATTTGAGTATATAAATAGTCTTCAGAATGAAGTGATAAAGCAAAATGCTCTAGAAGGTGTATATAATGAAGACTTGCTTGAAAATACCTCTTTTTTGAGCCTATTGGAAAAGGGATATGTTTCATATAAGTATGCTGTAAAGGATGGAGAATTCAAGTATCGCATTTTGGATAAAGAGGAAAAACTATATTATAGTTATGATACACGAACTATCTGTAATGAGCAGGTTATTTGCAATGTAAATCTTCCAACAGAAGGTATAGAGCAAAAACTATTTTTTTTAGAAAGGCTACAAGATGCTTTGAAAAAAGAAGATTTTTATTCTAGATCTGAAGCATGCGAGGTATTTGAGGCAAGCTATAGCGTATTATATCCAACAGATGTTCGAGATATAGTTGGTGTAATAAAAGGATATTTGGATAATGATGCAACAACTGATAATAAAGCTGACTTGCTAAACATCTTGAATAAATTAAATGTTGAGATTGCTCCATTGTGGAATGATTCTTATAAAGAGTTTTTGAAGGAGTATAAGGAAAATATTAGTAGTAAAAGTGCAGAACAAGATGAGAATGGAGAAGTAAAAGGCGTTGATATATCATTTAAAAAGAACTTAATTTTCCAATTCGAGAATCTTACAACAGCAGAAGATTTGATAGAGAATGTTAGAGATAGATCAGATCAAGCTACAATGGATTCATATGAAATAACGATGAAACAGGGAGAGGAAGAACTACCTGTAAAGGGGCTTAAAACATTTATCAAAGATTATGTTAAAATATATAAAAAATCAGATTTTTCAGAGTATAAATATTGCTATGGAAAAGCAGAAGAAGGTGAAAAATATAAAAATATAATTGTACTTTTTCATGAAAACTATATGAAAGCTATGTTGGAAGAAGTATGTAAAATAGATGTATCCAAACTAGAACCAGACAGATGTACATATTATGAGAGTGTAGTTCCACATAAGGATATAGATTATTTTGAGAACGATGATGTTGAGATCATTAATGATGATGAAAAAGAAAATCTGAAAATAAAGATTAATGATGAGTTATGTATACCTGTCAATAAGAAAAAATATAGCATTGATCCGGAAAAAATAAAGAAAAAACTATGTCAATCACTTATATTATTCAATAGTAATAAAACTTCGAGACATTATTTTAAAGGATATGGTAGTGATAAGTGTCCTGTATGTCAGGGAATAGTATTAAGTAAAGCATCTTCACTACATATCAAAAAAATTAAAGTTGGAGATAGCAGAATACCGATGTTAATGTGTTCAAATTGTGCAGAGGCATTTAGGTATGCAGATAGGATAGAGATAAGAATTGTTGATGGTCAAAATGTTACATATCAAAATAGTGACATATTAAAAGAATATGCATTAGCCCCCAAAAATAAGAGTTTGGAGATTGAATTCAGCATAGTAGGTTATGATGAAGTTAAATTGTTGAAGAATGTGAATTTGTCGGTATTGCATAGATTGATACTTATAGATAAGATCCAATAGTTTTAATAGAAGTCCTGCAAAAAAGACTCCATTTATTAGCATTAAGCTATTAAATGGAGTCTTTGATTACAGCAAAAGTTTCACATACTCAGTCAATTAAGGAATTCATAAGGGTATAAGAGATGTTACGATAGCCTCTCCTTAAAATCTTTATATTCAAATTGTTTTATGTTTTTGACCTGTCCATCTTTCTTGAGTACGGCTAAATCAGGCAGAGGCATACCGTTAAAGGTATTGTTTTTTACGAATGAATAGATTGCCATATCACCAAAGATAAGTATATCTCCAATATTCTTTTCTTCATCAAAAGAAAAATCGCCAATTATATCGCCGGATAAACAGGTACAGCTCCCAAGCCTGTATGTGTATTTTTTTTCACCTACTTCTCCTGAAGTAAAAAGAGGAGGTCTGTAAGGCATTTCTATAACATCAGGCATATGGCAGGCTGCACTTATATCTAAGATGAGATTTGTGGTATCACCTGAGGTTGTTTTATCCAAAATGGTAGTTACAGAGTAGCCTGCATTGAGAGCAACAGCTTCCCCCGGCTCAAGGTAAACTTCTACGCAAAAATTTTCTTTGGCTTCTTTTATACATTTAATCAGAAGTTCTCTGTTGTAATCTCCTTTAGTAATATGATGTCCTCCACCAAAGTTCAGCCATTTCATATTTTTTATATATTTTCCAAAGTTTTTGTAGACTACTTCCAAAGTATCTCTTAAAGGTTCTGCACCCTGCTCACATAGGGTATGAAAATGGATTCCATCTACGCCATCTAGTAGAGATGAATCTTCTAACAGAGCAGTTTCGAGGGCATTAATGGTAATTCCGAGTCTGCTGCCACTTGCACAGGGATCGTAGATTTCATGTCCTTCTTGGGTAGAAAACTCCGGATTTATTCTTATTCCTATGCTAACGCCCCTATCTGTACAATATTTCTTGTATTTTTTAAGTTGATTTATTGAGTTAAATATAATATGATCACAAATCTTAGTGATTTCCTCCATATCCTCGTCCTTATAAGCAGGGGAGAAAATGTGGTTTTCTTTTTTCATTTCTTCAAAACCGAGTCTGGCTTCAAAAAGGCCACTTGCCGTAGCACCTGCAAGGTAATTTCCTATCAGAGGATAGAAATAGAATGCAGAAAATGCCTTTTGTGCCAGCAGGATTTTACCACCTGTCTCGTCCATTATTGATTTTAAAATTTTACAGTTTTCTTCTATTTTTGCCTCGTCAATCACATAGCAGGGGGTTTTAAGTTCGGTAAATGCTTTTTTTAATTCAGGGTAATTATTGGAAATCAAAATAAACTCCTTTATAGTTAAAGACACAGAGAAATAAAATCTCTCTGTGTCTGATGTTATTTTACAAATGTTTATGGCACGAGTACAGGATTTTCCTCCACCTGCCAAGGAAGTCCCCATTTATTAAGAGCCTCCATATATGGATCAGGATCAAACTCGTCGGTAGTGAAGACACCCGGTTTTCTCCAAAGTCCATTTAATACAAGCATAGAGCCTATCATAGCAGGAACTCCTGTTGTGTAACTTACAGCCTGACTACCAACTTCTTTGTAGCACTCCTCATGGTCACATATGTTGTAGATATAAATGCTTTTTTCTTTGCCGTCTTTAATTCCTGTAAAGATACAGCCTATATTAGTCTTGCCCTTTGTACGAGGACCAAGAGAGGCAGGGTCAGGAAGAAGTGCTTTGAGGAACTGAATAGGCACAATTTCTTTTCCTTCATAATTGATAGGAGTAGTAGAAAGCATACCTACATTTTCAAGACAGTTCATATGTGTGAGATAACTCTGTCCAAAGGTCATAAAGAAACGGATACGCTTAACCTCAGGCATATTTCTGCCAAGTGCCTCAAGCTCCTCGTGGTGAAGAAGGTACATATCTTTCTGCCCAACTTCTTTAAAATTATACTCACGCTTAATACTCATGGCAGGTATTTCAACCCATTTGCCGTTTTCAAGATAACTTCCCGGAGCAGATACTTCACGAAGGTTGATTTCAGGATTGAAGTTAGTAGCGAAAGGATACCCATGATCACCACCGTTACAGTCAAGAATGTCGATAGTATCTATCCTGTCAAAATAATGCTTTTTGGCATATGCAGCAAATACACTGGTTACACCGGGATCAAATCCTGTGCCGAGAAGGGCAGTAAGGCCTGCTTTTTCAAATTTATCTGCATAAGCCCACTGGTAAGAATAATCAAAAAGTGCAGAAAATCCTTTTTCTTTGCAACGCTCTTCATAGGCCTTCTTCCATTCAGGCTCTTCTGTATCCTCAGGCTCGTAGTTAGCAGTGTCGATATAATGAACATTTGCCTTAAGGCAGGCATCCATTATAGCGAGATCCTGATAAGGGAGAGCCACATTAAGGACTGCATCAGGTTTGTAGCTATTGATAAGTTCTACGGTCTTTTCTACATCCATAGCATCTATTTCAGCAGTAGTAATAACAGTCTTAGTCTTACCTTCAAGCTCAGCCTTAAGGTTATCACATTTAGACTTTGTTTTGCTTGCTATGCAAATTTCAGTAAATACATCGCTGTTTTGACAGCATTTGTGGATTGCAACCTGTGCGACTCCCCCACAGCCAATAATAAGTAATCTTGACATTATTTTTCTCCTTTATTTTCTTCTTCTTCTAATATATCTTCAACATATTTAGGCAGCATAAATGCTCCTACATGGAGGTTGCTTGTGTAGTACCAAGTTTTTATATTTCGTTTTTTCCATGAATCAGGCTTAAAATCGGTGATAGGATGATATTTTTTGCTTGCAAAGCCAAACATCCAATAACCGGAAGGACAGGTAGGAATATGAGCCTGATACACTCGACTTATAGGAAAACTGGTGTATACCTTTCGGTGCATTGCCCTAAATGCCTCTTCATCTTCGTCAAAGAATGGACTTCCATGCTGATAAACCATAATTCCGTCATCTTTAAGAGCCTTGTAACAGCTACCGTAAAACTCTTTGGTGAAAAGCCCTTCAGTATGTCCGAACGGATCGGTAGAATCATTGATAATAAGGTCATATTCGGCTCTCCTACCTCTTAAAAAACGAAGTCCGTCCTGATGAGTAATATGGACTCGTTTATCGTCAAAGCCCTTAACAGCATCAGGAAAAAATTCTCTACATACCTCGACCATCTGTTCATCAGGTTCTACAACTTCAATTTGTTCTATTTCAGGATAGGCGATAAGCTCTCTGGCTACTCCACCGTCACCACCACCAATTATAAGAACCTTTTTAACATTTGGATGTACTGACATCGGAACATGAGCTACCATTTCATTGTATACAAATTCGTCTGCCTCGGAGAAGATAATATCTCCATCAAGCATAAGGAATCTGCCAAATTCATGCGACTGAAAAACTTCTATTTTCTGAAATTCACTTTCTGCACTATAAAGCTGTTTCTCAACACCGATGTCCATGCTTACATTTTCAGTGAATTCTTCAAATACATGAATAGTTGTATAATCAGACATTGTTCATCCTTTCTATGATTGAGAGAGATTAATACCAAAAGTAGTAAAATGGAATAAGCAGATTAATAAAAATTATCCACAGCCAGTAAAGGCCTCCCATAAATGCCCCGGCAGTAAACATTAAGACTGCCGCCAAATTTGCAATGATAGCTATTGCCTTATAAATTTTTGATTTAGTAAAAATACAAATCAGAATACAGCCATAAAAACCGCACCACAGCCAGCCGTATGGATGACCTAGGTAAATGTTGTTAAAATACATCAAAGTTACTATCGGTAAAATGGCACTAAGAATGATTCCAAT
Source organism: Catonella sp. (assembly GCF_052173895.1). Classification (GTDB taxonomy): domain Bacteria; phylum Bacillota; class Clostridia; order Lachnospirales; family Lachnospiraceae; genus Catonella. The sequence continues at coordinate 10,702 of NZ_JBQMXS010000038.1, forward strand.
ATATTTGCCGATATTATTTTTAATATTATTCATAATATTCCTCCCAAAATTTTAAAATCGTATTGGATATTTTAGTTTACATTATTCTGAAAGGTAATTACTGATGGTGTTAAATACTTCATTGTTTAACTTCCAAATTCCTTCGTAAGGCTGTTCTATGTATGTATTACCCCTTTTTTCGTATAGATATGTTGTACTGAAGTATTTGGTATTACTTTGTCCATGAAATTCAAATTCGATTATAATATATTTGTCAATGTTGGCAGGACACTCACTGAGACTGTCATAATTGGTAAACTTTGAATTATTTGCTATTTCATTAATCAGTTTTGAAATTTTTTCTTTATCTGTTATTTTTTTAACATTTTCAGAAGTATTTTCTTTTATTTCAATAGCCATTATATCCTCAGGCTGAGGAAGGACTATTTTTTTATCCTTTGCACAAGCAGTTAAAATAAATATACAGATTATAGTTAATGTTACTTTAATATATTTTTTCATACTATTTCTCCTTGTTTACTAAGGTCTGTAAAGAAACTAATCTATAAGTACTTCCAGCATTTTAACCTCAGGATCGGCTGTACCCTGCAAACTGCATCCCTTTTCTTTTGCATAGAGTATGTGGTCAACAATATCCTTTGTAATCAGCTCTCCCGGTGCGAGGATAGGAATGCCGGGAGGATATGCCATAACAGATTCACCGGCAACCCTGCCATAAGACTCTTTGATAGGAACTGATTCTTTTTCAGCATAAAATGAATACTGAGGACTTGAAACTACTTTCGGAATTACTGCATCCACAAAGGCGAGTCCACTTTTTTCTTTTGCATAAAGCCTCTTTATATCCTCAAGAGCCCCGACAAGCCTTTCTATATCCTGCAACCTGTCGCCAATGGAGATATAAGCCATAATATTTCCTATATCACCGAATTCTATTTGTATATCGTATTCATCACGAAGTAAATCGTAGATTTCAATTCCTGTAAGTCCTATATCTTTGGTATAAACACAAAGCTTGGTTACATCGAAATCAAATACATTTTTACCGTCTATAAGTTCTTTTCCATAAGCATAGTAACCGCCTATGCTGTTTATTTCAGCTCTTGCATATTCAGACATAGTTACAACCTTGGCAAAACTCTCCATTCCTCTAAGTGCGAGGTTTCGTCTGGATAAATCAAGGCTTGATAATAATAAGTAATTTGCAGATGTAGTCTGGGTAAGTCCAATCATCTGTCTTACATGACCTACATTCATGTTTTTGCCTGTAAGTAGGATAGAACTTTGTGTAAGACTTCCACCTGATTTATGCATTGATATAGCAGCCATATCGGCACCGGCTCTCATTCCGGCCATTGGAAGATTTGCTCCAAAATAAAGCTGTGTTCCATGTGCCTCATCTACGAGAACCTTAAGCCCTTTTTCGTGGGCATAATCAGTTATACTTTTAAGGTCTGAGCAGATGCCATAGTAGGTTGGATTATTAACAAGGACAGCCACAGCATCAGGATTACTGTCTATGGTTTCTTTTACAGCCTCAATCTCCATTCCGAGAGCCACTCCGATTACAGGATGGATTTCCGGTTTTACATAGACAGGAATTGCACCACAGAGTATGAGTGCATTTATCACACTTTTATGTACATTTCGAGGAAGAATTATCTTATCACCAGCTTTGCAGACAGAAAGTACCATAGCCTGTACGGAGGCAGTAGTCCCACCAACCATAAGGAAGGCATGAGCAGCACCGAAGGCCTCTGCCATTAGTTCCTCAGCCTCAGCAATAACAGAAACCGGATTGGAGAGATTGTCTAGAGGTTTCATGCTGTTTACATCAAGCCCTACACATTGAGCACCGAGCAGTTTTACTAATTCAGGATTGCCACGCCCTCTTTTATGACCCGGCACATCAAAAGGCACTACTCTTTTTTTCTTAAAGGTTTCAAGAGCCTCACAAATGGGAGCTCTCTGCTGTCTGCTAATATCCATTTATTTTTCCTCATATATATAAAATATACTGCATTGTAGGAAATTATACATCTCTTAGAGAGAAATTTCATATTAAATAAAAATGCAGCTCAATCACCTTGAGCTGCACGAAAATTTAAAATAAAAAAGTGCAATAACTTCATTCAGAGTATTTCAGCAAATATCAGGTTGCTGCTCTTATTGATGTTTCACAAGATGATAATGATTGTAGAGTAATCAACTTATAAAATTTGGGCTTTAAACCCTATCAATAATGTGGAATAACCACTACGGCAAGTGACCGCCTGTCCGTAAGGCAATATAAATTTGGTCTGATATCTGCATGAGAAGTCACGCATTTATGTAAGATTAATGATATCATCAATAAGCAGTGGTGTCAATACTTCCGCTAAAATTCCTTCTTGACAGACAGAGTAGTTTAGTCTAACATATAGATATTAAAATTTAACAGCATTCTTCAGGGCAGGGTGAAATTCCCGACCGGCGGTAAAGTCCGCGAGCATTTTGCAAGAATCGGTGAGCTTAGGCAATTCCGATACCGACAGTAAAGTCTGGATGAAAGAAGAAATTATAGGATATAAGACTTATCTTATATTTTTATAGTGTAATCAGCCCTGACCAAAAGGTCGGGATTTTTTCTTTTAAAGAAAATTTTAGGGGAAGGTTACACAGTTTCTATAGATACCTATTGGAATGCGGAAAGAGGAAAATATGGTTTTATTAGGTGGTTTGAAAAAAACAGCAATGGAAAATATGGGCATGGTACTCATAACCCTTGCAGTAGTGGCAGCATTAATTGTGCTAGCTTTTGCAGCACAAAAAATGTTTAATAAGAATGAAGCTGACAGGTCATTTAAAATTAAGTATATTGCACTTGTAGCTATGCTTTCGGCAATTTCCGCAGTACTTATGTTTTTTGAATTTCCGATACCGTTTATTGCGCCGGGATTTTATAAGATTGATTTGAGTGAGGTACCTGTTATAGTGGGAGCATTTGCTATGGGTCCTGTTGCAGGTGTGGTTATAGAGTTTATAAAAATACTTCTTCACTTATTTATTAAGGGAACAAGTTCTGCCTTTGTGGGTGAATTTGGTAACTTTGTAGTAGGTGCAGGCTTTATAATTCCTGCTTCAATTATGTATTATGCAAAGAAAACTAAGAAAAGAGCGATAGCCGGGCTTATAACAGGTGTAATTACAACTACAACTATAGGCTGTCTTGTAAATGCCTTTATATTACTTCCGTTTTATGCGGCGGCTTTTGGTGGAATAGATAAGATTATAGCAGCCGGAACTGCGGTAAATCCTATGGTGGAGAGTGTGCTTTTATTCTGCCTTATACTGGTAGCACCTTTTAATATAATTAAGTTTGGTATAGTTTCTATAATAACAGTGCTTATTTACCATAAATTAAGTAGTTTAATTAAAATGGGAAAGGGCTTGTAGGAGTATTTATGTGGTAATATTTTTCAGGATATCTTTTCTTGTGATAAATAGGAGTAATCCTGAAAATGTTACCGAGATTATATCTGATACAGCTTCTGCAAGAAAGACTCCGGTGATTCCAATTATTGATGGTAGTATAAGCATTAGCGGAATAAGCAGTATAATCTTTCGTAAGATTGCAAGTAGCATAGAATAGCTTGTTTTTCCAATTCCGACAAAAAAGCATTGTGCTCCTGATTGTATTCCAAAAAATATCCATCCGGATAAATAAATAGGAAAATAATTAATAATAATATTGATTATAGATGACTCTGTTGTAAAGATTTTTGCAGTAATGCTTCTTGTTAATATAAGAGTTAGGCTACAGATAATTGATATTGCAAGATGTGAAATCAACCCTATTTTGTATGCTGATTTTACTCCGGAGCTGTCATTTGCGCCATAATAGTAGCTTATAGTAGGTTGGACTGCTTGGGACAATCCACCTGAGAATACAGAAATTAATTGCATCAGACTTTGCATTATAGCCATAGCAGCTATATACATATCAGAGCCATAAAGTTGTAGTGTTCTGTTATATACTGCATGAATGCTGGCTTCAGTAAATGTCATAGTAAAAGAAGAAAGACCGTATAATAAAATCATTTTGATATTGTGAGGTTTTAATTTAAAATATTTAATCCTGATTTTAAGCTTTTCATTTTTACCGGATTTTATCATATACAAGATTAAAATGAACACACCGATTAATTGGGATATTACAGTGGAAACAGCAGCTCCGGCTATACCGTAATTTAAGGTTATAATGAAAAGATAATCTAAAATTATATTTGTAAACGCACTTATAATACAGGCTGTCATCGATTCATTTGCAAACCCCTGACAAATAAGCAAACTCGAAAATACCTGTATTAAGATTTGAAAAAATATTCCAACAAGGTAAATTTTTAAATACATGTTGGCATATATCAATGTTTTGTTGCTGGCTCCAAAGAACAGAAGTATAGGATTCATAAAAAATTCAAGAGCTATAAAGAGTGTAGCTGCGGTAATTATAGATAATGTAATGGCATTCCCTACTGATTCTTCTGCTTTATCTTTGTTTCCACTTCCTCTATGCATTGATACTATGGTGGATGTGCCTATTGCAATAAGCTGTGAAAATGCAGTAACTAATATCAGGATAGGAAAACATACGCCAATACCTGATAATGCATCTGAACCGATACCGGGGATTTTTCCTATAAAAATCCTGTCAACGATTGCATAGATGGTGTTTATTATCTGGGTTATCACTGCCGGTATGGCAAGCTTAAGTATATTATTAAATATAGTTTTAGTTTTTTCTCTTGATGTTTCCATAGTTCACATATCCTCCGAAGTTATTATAACATAAAATTATGAATAGGAAAAATGAAACAAAGATATGACAGGGTTTTATAGTTTGAAAATTTTTATAGTCTTGAATTATTGTTAAAAATGTGATAAAGTATCTGGAGATATGTTTTGAAAGGAAGAGGTAGTTATGTCTACATTAAGAATTGTTGTTACAGTTATTTATTGTATTATATGTGTTGCACTTGCGGCTATAGTACTTTTACAGGAAGGTAAGCAGCAGGGGCTTGGTACTATCAGTGGTATGGCTGATACCTATTGGGGCAAGAATAAGAGCCGTTCTATGGAGGGTAATCTTAATAAGGCAACCACAATAGTTGCTGTTGGTTTCATAGTGTTATCATTCGTACTTAATATGAAGTGGTAATAAGTAGAAGAAGAAATTTTTAACTGTTGCATAGTATGTTGTTTCAGGTTTTATCCTGCCTACACGCTTTGTAGCAGTTTATTTTTTTTGAGAAAGGGGTGAGATAGATGGCGAAGATTGTTAAAGAATATACAAAGAAGATGAAGGAAAGAAGAGAGGTACTTGAGGAGTTTTTTGCAAGAAAGGATTATATTCCTATGAAGTTTAAGGATATAGCCTCTTTGTTTCAGGTGCCAAAGGCTGAGAGGGGAGATTTGCAGCTTATATTAAATGATATTATAAAAGAAGGAAAACTTGTAGAAAATAATGCAGGAAAATATGAAAAGCCTGATGCAGATCTTGTTACAGGAATTTTTATGTCAACCGGAAAGGGCTTTGCATTTTTAAGAACCGGAGAGGGAGAGGAAGATATATTCATTCCTGCCTCAGAAGTAAGCAATGCCTTTGATGGAGATACGGTAACTGTCAAACTTTCTTATAAAAGTAGGGGCAAAAGCAGGGAAGGAAAGGTAGTTAAAATAGTAGAAAGAGCTGTTACTACTGTTGTAGGTACTTTTGAAAGAAGTAGGAATTTTGGCTTTGTAGTGCCTGATAATACTAGGATTACCTCGGATATATACATTCCTAAAAATGAGTGTAAAGATGTTCCGAAAGGCTATAAGGTAGTTGCAGAGATTACAAACTATGGTGATGAAAAGCATAGTCCTGAGGGGAAAATTATAGAGGTTCTCGGTTCTGAAAATGACAAGGGTGTAGATATTCTGTCCATAGCAAAATCTTATGGAATAGAGGAAGAGTTTCCTAAAGAAGTGCTTGAAGAAGTGAAAAAAGTTCCGTCCAAGGTAATAAAGACTTCTATTAAAAACAGACTTGATTTGACAGGAATTAAAATAGTTACGATAGATGGTGAAGATGCTAAAGATTTGGATGATGCGATAAGTGTATCTAAAGAAGTAAAAAGTGACGGTGAGGTAATATATCATCTGGGAGTACATATAGCTGATGTAACACATTATGTAAAAGAAGGCTCTGCACTTGATAAGGAGGCTATAAAGAGGGGAACCAGTGCTTATCTTGTTGATAAGGTAATACCTATGCTCCCTAAAGAACTTTCAAACGGAATCTGCTCTCTTAACGAAGATACCTTAAGACTGACGCTTTCCTGCCTTATGGACATAAATGAAACCGGAGAAGTAATTTCTCATAGTATAGCTGAAACTGCGATAAAAACGGCACATAGAATGAATTATTCTGATGTAA
>NZ_JBQMXS010000039.1:0-16837 GCF_052173895.1 Catonella sp.
TTCAGCTTTGTAATTGCCTGCCCATTCAACTATTAGTGATTGAGCTTTTTTAGGATTGAGTGTATTCTAAAACTGTCTGCAATTCCCTTGCATACCAAAATTCCTGACCATACTCATTTATATGCTTTATACTTTCAAATATATTCTGACTGTAATCCTTTAATTCATCCATATTCTGTCCCCTTCATCAATCATATCTTCCTCAATACTTTCCCTAAACCTTCTCCAAACTACCTATAATGCTGCTGTAAGATTTAGGAAGTGGCATATATGGATTTGCTTTCATAAGATATAAAAATAGGAGAAGCAAGCTTAAGACTTACTTCTCCCTTGGCTGTAAAAGCCATTGTCTTTTATACTGTCCACAAAGGACAATGTGTTATAATGATAACCTTAAAGGGAGAAAATGTCAACACCTATAAAAAAAGGCAACTCTGCAAAAAGCGGAGCTGCCTTACTGTATTATGTTTGCCCTATAGGCACTGTTTTGCGAATATTGATTCGCTTTGTGAATTATAACATTATTAATTATAATTGTCAAGTCAATGTAGGTACAATTCACGCAGTTTAACATTTATTTTATCCATTGCTCCAGTGGATAATTTTATACCTTGTAAGAAATCCCCTTTATATCTTGGGTTGTATATTCTCATTTTACTAATGGTTGTTATTTGTTCCATTAAAACAACACTACCGCTTTTCATATTATCTATTTTTAGTTTATTATTTTGTAATTTTTTCAATAAGTCATGTTGTTCTTTATTTACTAATTTTAAATCTTCCAAATGTCTTTTAATCTCGGTAATTTCAGAATGATTTGTCACTTCTTCGCAAAGAGTTATAATACGATTGTTAATTTCAATAAATTTTGTTACCTCAAGCAACTCGGTGTTGTTTTTAGCTTGTAGTTGGTCATGCAATTCACTCCCAATATAAATATCGCGTTTATTGACCTTTTTACCATCTGATGATGACATGGGTAATACTGTAATAACAGGTGAAGAGTGTGCATTGTTATTATCCAAGACTACTGCAAAGTGCATACCACCATGTTCGCTGCCAACATTAAAACCAAAATTTACATTTATGACAGAACCTCTGTGAAATCGTAAAGTTTTAGTATAATCAAATTTGTTTTCAAGTAAAATATACTTTGAGTAAACCTTTAACCAATCAGAGATTAGATGTACCTTTTTATAGTCATTTGGGTTATCTGAGGTTAAAAATGAGTTTAGAGTGTTTTCAACTACTTTTAAGGTTTCCTTTACATTTGATTGAGCCATATCAGGCGTTATAAGCTTCATATACTATTCCTTTCTAAAACTTCCCTCTTAACTCTACAACTTTACCTATTATCCTAACAGGCTTTTCGTCTACTTCATCCTTTTTCAGATATATAGGCTCATATTGTGGATTAAGTGATACAAGTGCTATACCATCACTATACTTCTGCAACCTTTTACATACTGCATCATCGCCATTAATAGAGGCAATCACTATTTCACCGCTTTCAGCATCATCTTGTTGTCTAACAATAACCACATCATTATTCCATATACGAGGCGACATACTGTCACCTTGTATCTTAAGGGCAAAGTATTCACCATGCCTTGCCATATCTTCAGTAATTTCTTCATAATCAAGGACATCTTCTATCATTTCAATAGGCACACCTGCAGCAACTCTGCCAAGGACAGGAATCTTAACACCTTTTACTTTAGCCTTTGCCTTTTCATCTTCTTTTTCATCCCACCCCATAAGATAGGCAGGAGTAGTTTGCAATGCGGTAGCTAATATCTCTAATTTATCTAATGGCAGGTTTCTAATTGCTCCGGTTTCATATCTTTGTAATGTAGATTTGCTCATATTAGTTTTATCTGCTAAATCTTGAAATGAATATTCTAGCTCAAGACGGCGTTTTTTTATTCTTTTTACTATATTATTGACATCTTCCATAACTAACCTCCTTGACTAGATTATATAACTAATATATCAAATATGCAACAGTTATTTTTGAAAAATAAAAAAATAGTTGCAAAAATGGGTTGACAAGATAAAAATACAGTGATATTATTAGATTATCCCAAATACGCAACGAAAGGATGTGAGAAAAATGGCTTACGATAAGTTAAAAGGACGAATGGTCGAAAAGAAAGTAACACAAGGTGAAATGGCTAAGAAGTTGAATGTAAGCATATCCACGCTAAATGCTAAGTTAAATAAAAAGCGTGAATTTACAGTCAATGAGGTTATTGTTGTGTGCAAGACTTTAGAGATAAAAAACCCTAATGAATATTTTTTTGTCGCATAAATCCCAAATATGCAACGGAAATAAATCATCTGACAATAAAATATAAAAATTCTCCAAATCCCTCTTGACAAATTCACCACTGTAAGTGGGGAATGCGAGAGCGTTCACCACTGTAAATTATAATGTTATTGTAACAAACATAGCAGCGGAAAGGAGGAACAGGTGGGAAAAAAGCGAAATAAAAAAAGCGACAACAAGGATAATACGGAGCTCACCACAGCAAAAGTATTATTTGTAATCGCTTTGATAGAGCTTATCGAAAAGCTATTAGACATAGTCGAAAAGCTGATAGATAAGTCCTAAAGGTAAGGGGGCATGAACCCCTTACCCATATATTAGCTTTTTTCTTATCAAAAGTCAATAAATGGTTGGAGAAAATATTAAGAAAATAAGGCTTGCAAAGGGGCTTAATCAAAAGGAGCTTGCAAAAAGGGTACATGTAGTCCCTTCTATGATATGTCAAATTGAAAGGGGCAGCAGGACAGTAAGCCTTGTACTTGCAGAAGAAATGGCACAGGTGTTGGGGTGTGACATAAAGGATTTTATCGGGGAAGGAGGAAGGCAGGATGTTAGGCGTGATACTTGAAACAGTTAAGTTGGTGTTTTACATTGCAGCTATCTGTTATATCGTGAGAAATTTTAAGAATGAAAGGAGGAAGGATGGAAGAGAAGAAAATAAAAATTAAAAAAGTTCCGCCTATAAAGGCAGAACCAACGGCAGAAGATGTAGCAGAACTTTTAGAAAGGGTATATCCGAACGACTTAAAGGATTTATACTTCTTCATTGTCGGAGTCCTCACAGCAAGAGGCTATGAATTTGTCGATTGAGGCTTTGTCTTTATCGCTGAGTTCAAGGTAGTTTTTAACTAGGCTTACTTGAAAGTCGGTGAGTGAGTACTGCTTTTGTAGTTCAGCAAGAAAGCCCTCTTTTGTTTTGTTGAACATAGAGCCTTCACCGGTGCGTAGCCAGTCTTCGTTGACATTGTAAATGTTGCAGATGCTTTTGATTAACTGGTCAGTTACATTGTTACGACCTTTTTCAACATTAGATAATGCACCTTTAGTAATTCCTAATGGTTCAGCAAACGCTTGTAGTGTTAAGGCTAGATGGTTTCTTATTTCTTTTACTCTTTCATTCATACTTATGTACCTCCTATAAGGTAAGTATAAAGTTTGAAGAGAAAAAAGTCAAGAAAAAAGTATGCAAAAAATACTTTTGTTGTTGACAAAGTATTTTTAATATATTATAATGTATGCAAGAAATACGAAAGGAGATAAGAGCCATGAAAAATTTTGGTAAAAAAATTGATGAGCTTACTAAATTAGTTAGTAAACTCACCAAACTGGTATTAGAGCTCGGCACTCTAATAGCTGTAATCAAGCTGGTGCTCGATAGTATCAGCTAAGGTTCGGGGGCTAAGCCCCTGAACTAAAAAGAGTATATCAGAAATTCATGGCTCTTGCAACAGCAAAAGAAAGGAGGAAACAAATGTTTGTAGCAAATGAGAATATTAAGAAGTCGGCATTGCTTGGACTTAATATAGTAAGGCTTGTGGTAGTTGTAGTAGGAATGATTTTATTATTCAGCATTTAGGAGGGATAGGAATGAAAGAGAAAGAAAAGGCTTATTCAGAACAGGAAGAGAAACAGGTGAGCGAGTTTATTAAAACAGCAAGAAGAAAGAAACTTGATGACCAGCAAAAGGCATTTTGGATAATTAAGGGTATGCAGATGGCAAGGGAAGAGGAGAAAGTAGGGTAAGGAGGAGAGATGGAAGAGGTTACAAGCGTAACATACAGAATTCCAAAAGAGTTAAAAGACAAGCTGATAAAAATATCAGCTTGTAAGGGGATGAGCGTAAACAGCATTGTTATTGATTATCTGTCGCAGAAGGTTGAAGAGGAATATGTCCGTTTTGTTTCTCAAAATCGCTGATGCAGCTTTCAATGAGAAATTCAATCTGCATAGCAATAGAACGCTTGTTATGTTCAGCTATGTACTTGATTTTTTGGAAGTTTTCTTCCTGCATACGCATAGTAAAAGCCCTTTTATCAGTAGCCATAATAACTCCTTTCTTTGATTTCACTTTGACATCATTATAAAAACTTTTCAGAGATTTTTCAATATTGCATATTGACATCACTTTGAAAAGATGTATAATATATTGCAAAGTGACATCACTAAGAAGTGTAGAAAGGAGAGACAATGAATAAGGCAACAACAGTAAGGCTTCCTGAAAGTCTAAAGGTAAAACTTAAACAGGCAGCAGTTAAAAGAGGGATGACATTGAACAATTTAGTTATTCAGCTTTTATGGGAAAGTGTAAACGGATTGAAGTAGCCAGACAACAAAAAGGAGGAGAGATGGAAGAGAAAGCTATTGCAGAAGTATATAGTAGGGAGAGGTATTTCATATTAATGAAACACTATAAAGAAATGTCTTCAGAAATAAAATCATTTTACCCTGATGAAAATAAAGAAAATCTTTTATTTGAGGCATATGATGAACTAGGGAGTGCTTTTGATAAAGTGATTCGCCTTGAGGCTAAATACCAAGCTGAGTTTTGATTTTAATAATAGTATAGCATCTGATTTAAGAAAGAACAGCATAAACCCATAAAAATAAAATAGGATGAATAAATGGAACTAACAAAAACAAAAAAGCTAAAAACAAGGAGGAGAGATGGAAGAGAAGAAAACAGATGTAAAGATTGAAATATCGTTACCACACAATGTTGGACGAAATTCAGTTGAAACTGCAAAAAAACAGATGAAAGAATGGATTGAAAAGGCTGAGGAATTAGAGAAAGAGCACAGCGTTAACTGTACTCTCTGCTTTAAGGCTTAGGATAAGGACAGTATACCATGGCGAATAATAGAAAGTGAATAAGCATTATGACAATTGCAAATAGAAAGGAGTAGATATGGAAGAGGAAAGAAATACTGCAGAATTAGCCTTTAAGAAATTAAAAGCCCTAGAGGGCATAACCTATGCAGAATGGATATATGTACAGTATGCAATGGAAATAGCATTTAATGATAAAGCTAGGGAATCCGCAGCAGGATTCACGATATCTTCTGCGGATATAGAAAAAATGAAGGAATACAGGTTATTCAGACACCGTCTGAATAAAAAGAAGGAGAAGGGATGGAAGAGAGATTATTAGGATGTTTATTAAAAGTGAAAGGTGATGAAGCAGATACCTTAAAAGTAATAATGGAGAATCAGAGAGTGCTTACAAATAATTGTTACGCACTGGAAAGAGTTATGGAGTTAGAAGCGGGCAAAGAAGGACTCTCACTAAAGGTATCAAAGAAAGAGCTGAACACTATATTAGCTGAAATAGACAATGCAAAGGAGTCTATAATGCTTGCATACAACCGGTTAGAGGAGTTAGGGCTTATATCATATAAGGATACCGCCACAGAATGAATGTGACGGTATATAGGACTACTTTTCAAGCTGCGAAATGTCACGGACAAGTTCAACAACCTTTTCAATCAGCTTATTAATATCGCCAATTGTTGCAGGAGCAGAAGAATCTCCACTACTAGGCTTTGCACTAAATAAAAAGCGGTTGATAAGGTTTTGAACTTCATCATCATACATATGCACATACCTCCTTTTATAATATTTCAACATTGCAGTGTTGATAAGGGGGAGTATAGCACAGGAAGGAGAAGATATGGAAGAGATTGTTTTTGAATACAGAGAAATGGTTAAAAAATATTGTAAATTTGTAAATATAAAGCTTGATGAAGCATTAGATGGGAAGTCACAACTTGCTGACATAGACATTGAATCAATGGCAAGAACAGCAAATACGCTTGTTGTGACTTCCAAAAGGATAGCAGAGAATCAGCCTTTATAAAGCCATTCTCTTATACTTTCGGGCGGGGATATTCTTCCAGACAGGCAATCCCATTCACTACAACCGGTAGAAAAAGTATAAACATCATCTGCCGCCGCAACAGGAGAGTATAGCACAGGAAGGAGGAGGTATGGAAGAAGTAGTAAAAGAACTAAAAGAGATTAAAGAACTGCTCCACATGATTGCGAGTAATACGGAGCATGACAAGATTGACCTTGATAAGCTTGCAAATGATATAGCCGGAGTTTTTAATGCTCAATTTCAAGAATTTCAGTATGATAGGGAAAGTATACCATGGCGAAAGGTAAAAGTGAACAAGAAGACTGATAACTGAACAGGAAGGAGAAGATATGGAAGAGAATGAGGTAGAGAGCCTGTATAAAAAGACATTAGAGGAACCGAGAAAAAGAGCACATCCAAATGAAGAGTTGAAATGGATGAACTTCAACAGGGTAGATACAGAGGGATTTGAAAAAGGGATAGCACTTTTTAATAGATGGCTTGGGATAATCAATGAGGCTATGTTTAAGAATAAAAGCCTCCGCATTGAAATTATTTATAATGCAGAAGCTAAAAAAACAGAGATGTATGTATATACACCTAAGCACGATGGAACGGACAATGCTCAGGAATCTCTAAACGATTAATATCTGAATTTTCATCAATCATAAAATATGCAGAATTAAACGCAGGTGGAATCCATTGCAGACCATCCCAAGTTCTTTCCTCTAGTTTGACAGTAAGAGTTTCTTTTTCATCAGGTGAGAGTGATGAAAAGTCAATGAAATATTTGTGTAAAGACATAGATTCATCCCCTTTCATAATATTTCAGCATTGCAGTGCTGATAAGGGGAGTATAGCACAGTAAGGAGGAAGTATGGAAGATAAAGAACAGAGAAAAAGAGAGACTATGGAAGCACTCAGCAATGAAAGAATGTACATCTTGTTAAAGCATAACAGGGAAATGCTACTTGAATTAAGAAGCCTTTACCCTGATGAAGGAGAGTTATTAGAAAGTTATAAGGATTTTCAGGAAGCATTTGATAGCCTTATAAATAAAGAGATTGAAAGTCGGAGCGAGAGTTTAGAGGCTCCATCAATTAGTATTACTGATTTAGCAGAAAAACTCGACAAAGCACTAAAAAGCGTTGGTGAAAGGATGAATAAATCACTAAATGAAGCAGCTAAAAGAATTAATATAAAGGAGAACGAATGGATTATGAAAAATTTATAATAGATAGCATTGAAAAACTATCAGGTAGATTCAGCCCCTATCAGGTATTCACAGACTGGGTGTCTATGGTGGCTATTTCCATTAGTAATGCGTGCAGACCACTTGAGGACAAAATATATATGGAACGTGAAGCAAGGTATCTTGATACTTCCAAAAAGTATAACAAGGAAGAATTAAAGATACTGACAGATATGGTAGGTGCTTTGGCCTTGTGTCTTGAGGATAAAATGTGCGATATGTTGGGAGATATATTCATGAAATCAGGTTGTGGAAGTAAGTTGACGGGACAATTTTTTACACCTTACCACTTATCTTACCTTACTGCAAGATTAGTATATGACGAACAGATTAGCAAGCTTGCTGAATCTGAAATACTCGAAGTAAATGAGCCTTCCTCAGGCGGAGGGGGGATGATAATTGCGGTTGCAGAGGTTATGAAAAATCAAGGAGTAAATTATCAAAAACGGCTGCATATTGTTGCACAGGATTTGGACTGGAACGGTGTATATATGACTTATGTTCAGCTATCCCTATTAGGGATAAAAGCCATTGTGGTACAGGGCGATACTCTTCTTGAACCTTACCGGAAAGGATATGACGAAAGCAGGGTATTTAGAACACCGGCAGAAATGGGGGTGATATTTTGAGGGATAAGCTTATAAATGAAATAATGATGGCACTTGTTAGCTCAGGAGTTGACATAGGTAACATAAAAAGCAGGCTCATTCTTCTTTTGGACAATTATGAAATAACTGACAGGTGTACGGAGATATCTGTTGTTGAAGAAGAGGATTTTGAAAAATATCTTAAACTTTTTTTAATAAACAAAAGAGTGGCAGGTAGGACGGAAAGGACTATCAAACACTACAAGGCAGAGCTTACAAGATTCTTTAGTATAGTGTCAAAGTCACCCATAAACATAACTTCAGATGACATAAAGATATATTTAGCAACAAAAGAGGTTAGGGATGGCGCAAGTAAAGTATATCAAAAAAATATATTAAGAGTAATTTCTTCATTTTTTCAATGGCTTGTAAGGGAGGAGATTATCACTAAAAACCCTATGAATAAAGTTGATGAAATTAAGATTCCCAAGACAAAGAAGGATGCCTTTTCTGAAATCCAGCTTGAACAATTAAGATTTGCGATTGGTGATGACATCCGCTTGCGCTGTATATTTGAAATCTTGGTATCTACTTGGTGTAGAGTATCTGAGCTCGCCCAAATCAAACTTAAAGACTTTTCAAATACGTATGATTCAGTCTTGGTACATGGAAAGGGAGAGAAAGAGAGGATATGTTACTTAAATGCAAAAACAAGGATTATCCTTGAACGGTATTTAAGTGAAAGAAACGATGAAAATGAGTATCTTTTCACCAAGTGTAGTATTCCAGTTATTGGTAAAGAGGGAATTTTTTCAAAGAAATGTAAAAAACTCAATATAAAGCCCAAGGAATGGTGGAAGTGCAAAGAATTGGTAAGTTGTGAGCATATTGACAAAAGCACTATTGAGAGTGCTGTGAGAAAATTGGGCAAAAAAGCTGGGATAGAGAAGACTCACCCCCACAGGTTCAGGAGAACCGGTGCGACAATGGCTTTAAGAAGGGGGATGCCAATCGAACAGGTATCTAAGCTGTTAGGGCATGAAAGTATTGAAACAACACAGATATATTTAGATTTATCTGAGCAGGAGCTGGCACAAGCCCATAAAAAATATGCGTAGGGAGGAATAAGGAATGAGTAATAGAATCATTAATGAGGAAAATACATTAAGTAGGGAGCGTATGCTTGTATTGCTAAAACATAATAAAGCAATGGAAAAAGAACTTATGAAACTATATCCGGAAGAAAACGAAGAAATGCTCGAAAGATATAGAAATCTTGCAGAGGCATTTAATGAAGTTATTAACTTTGAGGTCAAATACCAAGCTATGAGAACCGGAGCAAGGCAGTAATACTATGCGGATAGAAAGGAATAAGTAATGGCATATTACAAAGTATGTCCCGGATGTGGTGGCAACTTAGATCCGGGAGAGAAATGCAGCTGTAAAGAAAGGCACGAAAGAGGAATCAAAGTTATAGATACGAAGAAAGGAGAAAGTCATGAACTATCCTGCAAAAGTCATGTCAATGAAGGCACTTGTAAAAATGGGAATCTCAGAATCTTTTCTACGAAGAGCTTATACGGATAAGAGTACACAGATAGCGTGGAGGGCAGATCCTACCAGACCAAATAGTAAAATCATGTTTGATACCGAGGCACTTGAAGTTTTTCGCATAAAGCAAATTGCATTAGAGAAGAAGATGATAGCCAACGTTATATAAAAAAAGTGGCAGTTAAAAAACTGCCACTAAACTGAAACGTTTATAAAATCCTTGCAATGATTATTATACTACGTTTCTTTAAAAAAGTAAAGATAAAAGGTTTGAAAAATAGCGTAAATATACGCTTTTAGCACTTGTTCAAACTATTAACTTTACGACAATTACTTTAAAAATACGGGGTATAAAATCATGCCATATTATAAAACTGAAATAGAAGCAGGAAAAACTATAGAAGTTATAAAAAGTCATACCAGGAGTTTAAACGATCATAGGCAAAGAGAGAGAAGGCAAAAAATAACTCCTGAGGAGATGAAGAAAATAAATAGAATAAATACCGAAGCGAGGCTTGCTAGGTTAATAAATGCTAACTTTGGATATGGAGATTATCACTTAGTTCTTACTTACAAAAAAGATTTAAGGCCAAGTCCGGAAGAGGCTAAGAAAAGAATAGCTAGCTTTTTAAGAGTTCTCAGAAGAGAGTATAAAAAATACAAGGCAGAGCTTAAATATATCTGTGTGACAGAATATCTAAACACAGCTATTCATCACCATCTAATAATAAATGGTATAGAGGCTAACATAAATAAAATAGTCAGGGATTGTTGGGAATGGGGTAGCCCTCACTTTACCCCTTTAGACGATACAGGACAATATCGAGAGCTTGCAGCATATTTTATAAAAGAGACCTCAAAGACCTACAAGACAAATGATGGAGGAGCCAAGCAGCATTATACCTGCAGTAGGAATCTAATCAAACCGGTAAAGAGAACCACGATTATAAAATCAATCAGTTGGCTTGATACACCAAAGCCTAAAAAGGGGTATTACATAGATAAAGATACCGTATATAACGGAATCAATCCTTTTACCGGTGCACCTATACAAAAATACACAATGGTTAAGCTCCCTGAGATAAGGGGTAAAAGTGGATAAAACTGTTCAAAGTCTGAAAGTGGCATAAACCTTAATCGACGCAAAGATTTGCAATTCATTCTACATTTATATAAAAATCTGTCTCGATTAACATTTAATAGGGTTTGAAAGCATTTTTAAGCAGTTCAAAATTGTTCAAAACCACTGAAAGGTGCATAAACCTTAATCGGGAGAAAGATTTTTAAGAATAAAGAAAATTATAAAAAGTCTGTCGTGATTAACGTTTAATAGGGTTTGCGAGAATTGGACATGTTAAAAATACACTAAAAAACCGCTGAAAGGTGCATAAACGTTAAACGAACCGAAGATTTGCAACACATTCTACAATTTACCCTGAAAAGCCGTTTCGATTAACATTTAATAGGGTTTGCGGACTTATCCACAATAAACACATTTGTTCAAAACTTTAATAAAGGTGCATAAACATTAAACAAAAGAAAGTTTTAAGGAGGAAAAATACATGAATTTAAGGATTATTGTATTACTAATCATCATATCCCTAGCGACTATTAGAGGTAAGCCGCTAGGGGCAACAATACCGCAGGAAATGAAAGCAAGCACCGTAAAGCCTAATGAGTTAAGGGCGGTAAAGCTAAAGGAATCAAAACCGAAGGTGGTTAGGATAAAGGAATCAAAGCAAAAGAAAGTTAAACTTAAGGCAGCAGATAAAAAGGCTGTGGAATTTATCAACTCTTCCTTAGGGGAGTGGATAATAGAATATTCTGCTAGTAAAGACATAGATCCTTTTCTAATATTTGCGATAGCGGAAAGAGAAAGCGGATTGAATCCTAATGCAGTAGGAGACAATGGAGCAAGCTTAGGCTTAATGCAGATACAGCCAAGGTGGAGCAGGGAAAGGATGAAAAGGCTTGGAGTAGATAATCTAAAAGAGCCTAAAGGCTGTGTAAAAGTGGCAGTAGATATATTACTGGAATACAAGGGAAAAGACAGTGACCTTTACTTTGTGCTTATGGCATATAACGGAGGTGTGGCTTACGCCAAAAGGAATATGAATACCCCTAGTGATTACGCTGTTAAAGTTGCCGAGCGGACGGTTGAACTAAATAGATTGTACGAGGTGGCAGAATGAAAGTTAAAGTAATTACAAGCCTTGACCATAAAGGAAATCCAAAGGGTAACGGTACTGCCAAAGCTTTGATTATCTATGTGGACGAACAGGGAGAACGGTACGAGAAGGAAATCAAAACAGACATAGAAAACGATACGAGGAATGCACTTGCATTAAAACTAAGTGTTGAGGTCCTAAAGGCTCTTATCAAACCTTGTGAAGTAGAGCTTATTCTTAACTGTAAATATATCAAGAGTTGCATCAACAATGGCTGGTTAACAAGTTGGCAGCAGTCAGGGTGGAAGAAGTCAGATGGAAAACCTCCTGCAAATGTTGAATTGTGGAAGTTGCTAGATATGTCCTTGAAGCTGCACAATGTCAAATTTATAGGAGGTAGTGATGAAAAACTGTGAAGTAAAGGGATGTAATCAGCTGGGGCAAAGGCATCATATAGTGTTTAGGTCTCAGGGAGGGCTTGATTTTAAATTAAATTATAAATACCTCTGCCCTGCACATCACACAGGGAATGAAAGCCCGCACAAAAAGAAAGAGATTGACCTAAGGTACAAGAGGGAAATGCAAATGGAGTTATTATCATTATTCTTTGAAGATACTTACAGTCTGCCTCAGATAATTGAGCTGATAGGAGAGGACAAAAAGAACCTTGAAAAGAAATTCCGAAAAGTGCTGAATACTGCAGGTCTCTATAAAAGAGAAGACATAGTAAGAGCCTTGATGGGAGGTAGAACATATTAAGGAGGTGTGATGTTATGCAGCTATATATATAGTCCTTACAGAGGGAATATATTTAAGCGAATCTATTTAAGCGAATCAGGAATAAGAGATATGCAAGACCTTTAACCAAGCTAATGGTTGATTTTGAAACTATGGAGGTTTTAAAAATGGATAGAGTGGTAAATATTATAACTTATGCAGGAGTGTTATTAATAACACTGGGGGCATTAACGGCTATATGGGGTGGATTAGTAGGGTTTAAGATAGCAGGTAGTGGAGTAGTACTTATACTTACGGCAATGGCATTATCTTACTGCAATGAAGAGATAAAGCTTGAAAAAAGAAGAAGAGAGAGGTATTGAGAATGTCCAAAAAAGTCAAGAATCTAATCAGTAGAGATAAGTACAAAGAAATTAAGAGAATGGACCATACTGAAATGAGTGACTTTTTCATAGGAGTATGGCAATCGGGATATGACCACCGTAAAAAAGAAGAAAAAACTGAGAACAAGGCAGCAGTTACCCCAGAAGCAATAAAAGAAGCAATCAAAGGTATAAAGGGTATTGGAGAGGTAAAGCTCAATACAATAATGGATAACATTTATAAACTGTATGAGGAAAAAGGAGAATAACATGGCAGTAATAGATATTAAATTAGATAACCTAAAGATACATCCTAAGAACGTAAGGCGCAAATACGAGGGTATAGAGGAACTGGCACAGAGCATAAAAGAAAACGGTATAATGCAGAATTTAACTGTTGTGCCTGATAAAGAGGAAGAAGGCAAGTATTTGGTTGTAATAGGCAATAGAAGGCTAACGGCTGCAAGGGAGGCAGGGCTTGAAACCGCTCCTTGCGTTATTGTGAATGATATGGCTGAAAAAGAGCAGATTACCACAATGCTTATGGAAAACATGAACCGTAAGGATCTTACGGTTTACGAGGAAGCCGAAGCCATGCAGATGTGTTTTGAAGATTTTGGGCTAAAAGTTGAAGAGATAGAAGAAAAGACCGGGCTTTCAAAGACAACCATTAACCACAGGCTGAACATGGCTAAACTTGATAGAGAGACACTTGTAGAAAAGGCGGAGGATAAAGAGTTCCAGTTGTCTATTACAGACCTTTATGCTCTTGAAAAAGTAAAAGATATAAATACAAGAAATAAAATTCTTAAAGAGGCTTTCGATTCAAGAGACTTAGCCAATAAAGCAAGACAGGCGGCAAGGCAGGAGCTACAGGAAAGAAACAAAGCAAAGCTGCTAGAAGAATGTGAAAAGCTGGGAATAAATAAAGCCCCGGAAGGAGTGTATTATTACTCTTCTGGATGGGAGGAAGTAGAAAGAATCTACCTTGATGTGGAAGATTCTAAAATAGAAATGAAAGAGGCTGAGGGGGTTTATTATGTAATTCAGTACAATAACTTTTCTTTTATAAAAAAGGAGAAAAAGCAGAAAGAAAAGAAAGAGGTTAGCGAGGTTGACCTTAAGCAAAAGGAAATCAAAGAGAAAAGGGCAAAGATAGAAGCAAAGCTTAATGAAATGCTTAAAGACATGGAGGACTTTGTAAGAAACATCTTGGAGGGCAAAGTAGAGCCGCCTGATAATGCTGAGTATATAGGCAAGCTAACATGGGAGTTTTTAACCAAACATAACGCAAGAGTGGCACAAAATACCATTGCAAAAATTTTACTAGGGAAAGATACATACAGGGCAGCAGATGAAGAAGAGAAAGCAAAAGCTTTAGAAAAGGCTAAAGTTTTACCAATATTATACCAAATGATAGCAGTGGCATTTGATGGATTAGAATATTTAAACTTAATTAGATATGTCGGTACAGAGTATCAAAAATCTTCAGGAGATAAACTTAAAGAAATGCATGACATTCTTGGAATGTTTGGGTTTTCTTTCGCAGATGAGGAAAGCTATCAGATTATGAACGGAGAGCATGAGCTTTACGAGAAAGGGGAAAATTGAGCAGACCGGAGATAACTAAATGGCTTTCAGAACTTACAGAAAAGCTAATCAATCCCAATAAAGATAATCGCATATATTGGGCTAGAGAGGTAACCTTTGACTATGCACAATCTAACCGTATAAGGGTTGACTATATGAGATTTGAGCCGTTAAACAACACTATAAGCGGTATCGAAAAGGGCGATTTTTACTGTTACGAGATAAAATCTTCAGTTGAGGACTTCCACTCAAAGAACGGACATAATCTCATAGGTGATTACAACTATTATGTAATGCCTAGTGAGGTTTATCGGAAGATATCCGCTGAAATTCCATTCGGAGTTGGTGTGTATTGCCCGGAAGGCAGCAGTCTTGTGTCCGTTAAACGAGCTAGAAGAATGAATAGAAAAAGGTCGGTGTCTGAAATGTTGCTGATGATGTTTAGGTCAGCAAACAGAGACAAATTGAAGAATAATATGCAAGGGAGATAAAAATGTATGACAAATGAAGAGATTAAAAAAATATTAGAAAATCATAGACATGGGTTTAAAGGAGAAACTGCTGGATGTGAGAAGATGAGAGCAGACCTAAGGGGAGCAGACCTAAGGGGAGCAGACCTAAGGGAAGCAGACCTGGAGGGAGCAGACCTAAGGGAAGCAGACCTGGAGGGAGCAGACCTATGGGAAGCAGACCTAAGGGGAGCAGACCTCAGGGGAGCAGACCTCAGAGGAGCAGACCTAAGGGGAGCAAACCTATGGGGAGCAGACCTAAGGGAAGCAGACCTCAGGAGAGCAGACCTATGGGGAGCAGACCTCAGGAGAGCAGACCTATGGGGAGCAGACCTAAGGGGAGCAAACCTATGGGGAGCAGACCTAAGGGAAGCAGACCTCAGGAGAGCAGACCTCAGGGGAGCAGACCTCAGGAGAGCAGACCTATGGGGAGCAGACCTCAGGGAAACAAAAATTAACGAGAATACAAAGATAAAATTCCCGATTTCTTGTCCTGATACAGGAGCATTTACGGCATGGAAAAAAGCAAGGGGCTATATAGTGCAATTAGAAATTCCTGCAGAAGCAAAAAGAGCTAGTGCAACGACTAGAAAGTGTCGATGTAACATGGCAAAGGTTGTAGCTATTCAGAATGTTGACGGAACGGATTCGGATTTGAGGGAAGTTTGCTCAGGGTATGATCATAACTTTATTTACAAAGTGGGGGAAACAGTGACGGTTGACCGCTTTGACGATAATCGTTGGAATGAGTGCTCAACCGGAATACATTTTTTTACAACAAGGGAAGAGGCAGTTGATTATTGATTATAGAAGTATTGAAATCAATGAAGGGAGAATAATATGCAGAAGAAACTAAAAGAGATTAAACCGGGTAAGATATTTGGATTTGGTGGTTATGAGTGGATAAAGCTGGAAGGGGAAGGCCTATAATGGATAAAATCATAACTGGGAATGCAATTGAAGTGTTAAAAGAGTTTCCTGATTGCTCTGTAGATTGCTGTATAACTTCACCCCCTTACTTAGGATTAAGAGATTACGGGGTTAATGGTCAAATAGGACTTGAAAACTCTGTAGAAGACTACATAAACAGGCTTACAGATATTTTTAGAGAAGTAAGGCGAGTGTTAAAAAATGACGGTACTTTATGGCTGAATATTGGTGACAGTTATGTGTCGAGCAATAGTGAATACAGCAATTGCAAACGAAAGGATTTAATTGGGGTTCCTTGGTTGCTTGCGTTTGCACTTAGGGATGACGGATGGTATCTAAGACAAGATATTATTTGGGAGAAACCAAACGCAATGCCGGAAAGCGTAAAAGATAGATGCACGAAAAGCCATGAGTATATATTCCTTTTCTCTAAGCAATCTAAATATTACTTTGACTATAAGGCTATAAAAGAACCTGCTGTCGGATTTAATAACATAACACCTGCAGAAAGTAAAGGAACCTTAAGACCAAACAGCAGGTTAAGAAAAGGGAATAGTCGAACTTTCAGAGGAGGCGGAGTTTATACCAAAGGACAAAGTTTTAATAATTCTGCAGAAGTAATGAGAGAAAGTCATGGCAACAGTGAGAATGTGACGGGGTTAAGGAATAAAAGAAGTGTATGGAGCGTGGCCACACAAGGATATAAAGAAGCTCACTTTGCTACTTTCCCGGAAAAGCTTATAGAGCCTTGTGTTCTGGCGGGGAGCAAGGAAGGAGAAATTGTTTTAGATCCTTTTCTTGGAAGTGGCACAACTGCAGTAGTGGCTAAAAAATATAATAGATGCTTTATAGGAATTGAGTTTAATCCTGAATATGTGGAGATGGCGAGAAGAAGGTTGGAGGAATAATGACAAATAAAATCAAAGAAAAAGCCGATAAAATGCGGGCTATGACAGATGAAGAGCTTG
>NZ_JBQMXS010000040.1:0-15804 GCF_052173895.1 Catonella sp.
GATAAGTGGAGTATTTGTCCCAGTGGTGATGGGAATTTCTTTAGTGACTTTTATAATTTGGCTTGCAATGGGGAAGGATGTTTCATTTGCACTTAATATGGCGGTTGCAGTCCTTGTAATATCCTGTCCTTGTGCTCTAGGGCTTGCAACTCCTGCGGCTATAATGGCAGGTACGGGAAAGGGAGCAGAAAGGGGCATACTTATAAGGACAGCCGAAAGCCTTGAAGTAGCACATAAAATAGATACCGTTGTGCTTGATAAGACAGGTACAATTACCGAGGGTAAGCCTAAGGTTACTGATGTATTTATAAATGGGATTGATGAAGAAAAATTTATCTTTCTTACAGCAAGCTTAGAAAGTGCAAGTTCACATCCTCTTGCAGATGCTGTTATAGGGTACGCTAAAGCAAAAAATGTTAAAATAAAACAAGCAGATAGTTTAGAAATTATTGAAGGTAGAGGAATAAGAGGCAAGATAGGCTCTGAAACTGTATTTGCAGGAAATAAGGACTATATGAAAGAGCTTGGAATAAATGAAGATATGTTTTTGGAAACTGTGGAAAAGATGTACTCCCTAGGTAAGACAGTTCTATATTTTGCAAGAGGAGATGAGAAAAAAGAACTAATGGGGGTTGTGGCGATAGCTGATATAATTAAGGCAGGAAGTAGGGAGGCAGTAAAGGAACTTCAATCATCAGGCATAGATGTAGTTATGTTGACCGGTGATAATGAGCAGACAGCAACGGCGATTGGTAAAGAAATCGGTATAGGCAGGATAATAGCAGGGGTTAAACCAACAGATAAAGAAGAACAGATAAGGCTATTGCAGGAAAATGGAAAAAAGGTTATGATGGTAGGTGACGGTATAAATGATGCACCGGCTCTTGCAAGAGCAGATATAGGAGTTGCAATAGGTACAGGAGCAGATATTGCAGCAGATACTGCTGATATAATACTAATGCATAGCGATTTAAATGATGTACCTTATGCGATACAACTAAGTAGTAAGGTTGTAAGAAAGATTAAAGAAAATCTGTTTTGGGCATTATTTTACAATGCTATTTGTATTCCGGTGGCAGCAGGATTGTTTTTTGAAGGCTTTGGACTTAAGCTAAATCCTATGATAGGAGCACTTGCGATGAGTTTTTCATCAGTTTTTGTGCTTAGCAACTCGCTTAGATTAAGGTTTTTTAAGCCTAAGTTTAAAACCGGAAAAGCGATAGTGCCTGATAGTAAAGAGGTAGAAGTTGTGGCTGTAAATGTATGGACAGATGAAAAAATTAAAAAACAGGAGGTTGTTATGGAAAAAATAATTGATATTGAGGGAATGATGTGTATGCACTGTGTAAAGCATGTGAAAGATGCACTTGATGCAATAGAGGGAGTAGAGGCTGAGGTAAGCCTTGAAAATAAGAATGCAAAGGTGAGCCTTACTAAAGAAGTGGATACCACTATTCTTAAAGAGGCTGTTGAGAAGGGTGGTTATACCGTTACAGGAATACACTGATTTTTCACAAAACAAAGCTTTCATTTTGGCTTATCTTATGATAGAATTGCAAAATACGTTATATTTCAGAAGAACATGGCTCTGATTATATAATAATATCTTGGTTCTAAAAGAAAGGAAAAGACATAATGAAAAGAAGAATTTATTTAATGACGGCAATAACTATGGTAGCATTAGCCTTTACTGCTTGTGGAGGGAATACAGAGAACAATAAAAGCAGTAATGCAAGTTCTGCATCGGGAAGTGTAGTAAGCAGTACAAAAGACAATGTAAATACGGCAGCTTTAGACTTTAACCCATCTGATTATATAGAAAAGCTTGGCAACTACAAAGGGCTTGAGTATGAAAAGGTGGATACGGGAGCGACTGATGCAGAGATAGAAGAAAGGGTTAAAGCTTTTCTTAAAAATTATCCTAAGAAAATAACAGATAGGGAAATTAAAAACGGAGATACAGCTAATATTGATTATGTAGGCAAGAAAGACGGGGTTGCTTTTGAGGGTGGCACTGCTGAGGGCTATAATCTAAACATAGGTTCAGGCTCTTTTATTCAGGGTTTTGAAGAGGGTCTTGTAGGTAAGAAACCCGGAGAAACAGTTGACCTTAATCTTACGTTCCCAAAAGAGTATCATAGCGAAGAACTTAAAGGTAAGGCAGTGGTTTTTATGGTTAAGATAAATTATATATTAGGAGATACCCCTAAAGAACTTACAGATGAGCTGGTTAAGGCTAATACTGAGTTTAAGACTGTTGCAGAATATAAGGCTGATATAAAAAAGAGGATTGAAGAGAGTAAAAAGCAAGAGTCCGATGAACAAATAAGGCGTGGACTTATTGATAAAATAGTGACAGAAACGGCTATTAAGTCTGTGCCAAAAGAATTAGAAGATAAATTTGATAATCAGATTAAAGATTATTGGAATAAAGTTGCAGCAAGTAATGGTCTTGAGATGAAGGATTTTATTGAAAATAATCTTAAGAGTAATGAAGCGAATTTTGAAAAAGAAGTTAGAAGTCAGGCAAATACATCTGCCAGGAGACTTACTGTAATAAGAGCAATTGCAGATGCAGAAAAAATAAATGTTTCTGAAGACGAATATAACGAAGCTCTTAATAAGTATTATGAAAGTAGTGGAGCTAAAGAAAGCATGGAACTTTCAGAATATGAGAAACAGGTAGGAAAAGAAAATCTTATAAACTTGCTTTTGCATGATAAAGTAGGAGAATTCTTATTGCAAAATGGAAAAGAAGTAACTAAATAAATATAAAAAGCCGTCTAACAACAAGGTACAGTGTTGTCAGATGGCTTTTGACTTTTATGGCACTTTGTTATTTTGCAAAGTCTGTAGAGCCTCTCAGTATTAATTCAGGGCGAAGGAGGTTACGGCTGATTGCCATGTTGTGAGTCATAATTGAGTTAAGGGCAAAGAAACCAGAGCGTCCGAGCAGGGATCTCTCCTGTCTGATGGTGGTAAGGGGAGGAGTTAAAAGAGAAGCAAGGGGTATATCATCTATACCGACTACACTTATATCTTCAGGTACGGAAAGCCCTCTGCCCATCAGCTCTGTGTAAACACCTGAAGCTATTACATCATTTCCGCAAATTATAGCAGTAGTTCCTTTTTGCAGTATGTTGTCGATATGATCCTCTGCAACTCTTGCAACAAAGTAGGCGTAGATCGCAAGGTCAGGGTCTACTGTAAGTTTTCTTTTTTGCATACTTTGGTAAAAACTTTCCATTCTTTGCTCAGTGATAAGAGAATTTTTTGAACCATTGAGGAAGGCTATTTTTTTATGTCCCAAATGTGAAAGATGTGAAATTATGAGTTCCATTATTTCTGTACTATCAGTACCGATATAGCAGGTGTTTGGATTTTTAGGTATATAATTGTCAAATAGTACAGTAGGAGTTGTTGTATTTTTAAAATCTTTAAGCCAAGGGTCTTCTAAGGCAAAACCCACACAAAATGAGCCGGCAAATCCATTTTTTAACATAAAAGAATCATAGCGTTCATTCCCCTGAAAGGCAGGAGAAATGGGAAGTAGGGCAACTTCGAAACCTTCTTTAACTGCCTCTTGTTTAAATCCGGTGACAATGTCAAAACCAAATTGGCCGGAAGATTCGTAATCCATATTTTCCATAAAAATACAGACTTTTTTGCCACTGCCTCCTAATTTTAGTTTACTGCTTTTGTAGCCCATAGAAATTGCTGTGTCAATGATTTTATGTTTAAGTGCATCACTGATATCAGGAGCATTATTTAATCCCTTTGAAATTGTACCGGGAGAAACTCCTAATTCTTTAGCTATGTCTTTGATAGTAATCATTGTGAAACCTTCCTTAGCTTTTTACGAAATTTTACGAAATAAGTATAAGCCTATTTTGTGCAAGTTGCAATAGAAATAAGGTGAAAATATAAAATAAAAATAAATTTTTGCAAATTGTATATAAAAAACACAAAAAGATGTCTAATTTAGAACAAAAAACAAAGTTGTATGATAGTTAAAAAGTCTAAATAAATTGGGAAAATTTATAAACCAAAATAATAAATTATAATTTTATGCAGGAATAATAGAGAAAATATTTAAACCTTTATCGAATAAAAATGATTTTATATACTAAATGCACAAAAAAATATTGACAATATTGGAAGATAATGATAATATAAAACGAAAAGGTAGTTTCGTAAAGTTTCGAAACTCTTGTGGTTGATGGTTGAAGGCTGTTTTAGATGCTTTTATTGTGGCGGCAAGAAGAGCAGAAGAGGTAGCAGAGTGCCAAAACCGTTTTATGATTAAAGGAGGAATAATCAAATGAGAAAGTCAAAGAAAATCTTATCACTTATGCTGGCAGGAATAATGGCAGCATCACTTACAGCTTGTAGCAAGCCTGCTGATACTAAGACAAGTAGTGCAGCTAAGACAAGCAGTGCAGCTAAGACAAGCAGTGCTACAGCGTCTACAGCAAGCAAGACAAGCTCTGCTCCTGCGGCTGAAGAGGCAGTTGAGGCTACAATTACAGTGTGGAGTCCACAGGAAGATCAGGCAGAAGAGAGCGGCAACTGGCTTGGCAATATGTGCAACAAGTTTGCAGAGGCTCATCCGGACTGGAAACTTACATTTAAGTATGGCGTTTGCCCTGAGGGTGAGGCAAGAACACAGGTAACACAGGATCCTACAGCAGCAGCAGATGTATATATGCTTGCAAATGATAATATAGGTGATCTTGTAGCAGCTAAGGCTATTTCAAAGCTCGGTGGAAGTGCTCTTGATGCTGTTAAGGCTCAGAATTCAGAAGTTATGGTAAATACTGTTACTTATGAAGGTGGAGTATATGCTGTTCCATTTACATCTAATACATGGTTTATGTATTATGATAAGAGAGTGTTCAAAGAGGACGATATAAAGAATCTTGAGACTATGCTTGAAAAGGGTAAGGTTTCTTTCCCACTTGCAAATGGTTGGTACAATGTAGCTTTCTATGCAGCAAACGGTTGTACACTCTTTGGTGGAAACAACGATGCTAATGCAGGTATTGACTATAGTGGAGATAAGGCTACAGCAGTTACTAAGTATCTTGTAGAGCTTGTAAAGAATAAAAACTTCTCTAATGATGATAACGGTTCAGGTATGAAGGGTCTTAAGGACGGAAGTGTAAATGCTATCTTTACAGGTGCTTGGGATTACAACAATGTAGTTGATGCTCTTGGTGAGGAGAATGTAGGTATTGCACAGCTTCCTACAGCTAAGATTGATGGAAATGAAGTACAGCTTAGAAGTTTTGCAGGATCTAAGGCTATCGGTGTAAATCCTAACACAAAGAATCCTCAGGTAGCAGTTGCTCTTGCATCTTTCCTTGGTGGAACAGAGGCTCAGAAAGAGCACTATAAGATAAGAAAGACCATTCCTACAGATAACAGCCTTCTTACAGATGCTGAAATCGCTGCAGATGCACTTGCAGTAGCACAGGGAAATACAGTAGCAAATACATCTATTATGCAGCCGTTCGTAGCAGGTATGTCTAATTACTGGGCAAATGCTGAGAATATGGGAAAGGCAATCCTTTCAGGAGATGTTACAGCTGATAATGCTGCTGAGAAGACAGAGGCGCTTAATACTGCATTTAATACTAAATAAGAAACTTATACTAATAGGTGCGTGTTCGTAAAGGGCACGCATCTATGGTAAAATTGAGATAGGTAACAGTTTACACAAATAATATTAGAGTGTGGGGAATACAACATGGAAGATGTGAAATTCTTTAAAGCAGTGTCGAAGGGAGATGTATTTACCAAGCTATCTGTTTTAATACTGGGACTTGGAAATTTGGTGCGTGGACAGATATTAAAGGGGCTTATGTTTTTAGGAATAGAGGCAGCCTATATTTATTATCTGGCAAGTGTCGGAATTTATAATATTCAGAGATTTATAAGCCTTGGAGGCACTCCTCAAGAAGAGGTTTGGAATGAGAAAAAGCAGATATATGAATATACAGCAGGAGATAATACAGTGCTTATGCTGCTCTATGGTATATTTGCAATAGTTATAACTATTTTCTTTATAGTTGTTTTAGTAACAGCAGTTAAGAGTTCGTATGAGGCTGAACTTAGGAAAAAGGCAGGTAAAAAACCTTTAAGTTTTAGAGAGGATGTAAAGAATCTTTTTGATCAGGATTTACATAAGCTTCTTATGACACCTCCTTTTATTGGAATTGTATTGTTTACAATTATGCCTCTTATTTATATGATAAGTATGGCATTTACAAGCTACTCTGTTAAGGGTGACCATTTGGTGCTTTTTGACTGGGTTGGACTTGATAACTTTAAGGATGTGCTTACTCTCGGCAGCGAGGTAGGTAAGTCTTTTTGGGGAGTATTAATTTGGACAGTCGTGTGGGCAGTATTTGCTACCTCACTTAACTATATACTTGGTATGATTTTGGGTCTTATCATAAACAGAAAGGCCACAAGAGCTAAGGGATTTTGGAGATTCTGCTTTGTACTTTCAGTAGCAGTTCCTCAGTTTGTTTCTCTTATGATAATGAGGACAATGCTCGGTGCAGATGGAGATGTTAATAGGATACTTAGGGCAATAGGTTTCCTTGAAACTAACCAGTCACTTCCGTTTTTTACAGATGCGATGTGGGCAAGAATTACGGTAATAGTTATCAACCTTTGGGTAGGTATTCCATACACACTTTTACAAGTAACAGGAATCTTGCAGAATATTCCGGAGGAACTCTATGAGGCTGCTAGGGTTGATGGAGCTAATACAGTGACTATTTTTTGGAAGATAACACTTCCTTATATGTTGTTTGTAACTACTCCTTATCTTATTACGCAGTTTACAGGTAATATCAATAACTTTAATGTAATCTATCTGCTTTCAGGAGGTGCTCCTGTTGATGTCGGTGATACTGCCGGTAAAACGGATCTTCTTATTACTTGGCTGTATAAGCTGACAGTTGATAAGCAGTATTTCAATACAGGTGCAGTAATAGGTATTATTACCTTTATTATCCTGTCCGTAGTTGCACTGGTAACCTACCACAGAAGTGGTTCTTATAAGAATGAGGAGGCGTTCAAATAATGGATACAAAAGCAAAAATGTCGTCTTCATACAGGGTACGCCAAATAATTACTAATATTTTTGTTCATGTTTTCTTGGCGGTACTTTCAATAATATGGGTACTTCCGGTAGTTTGGGTTGTACTTAAGAGTCTTACACCTAAGAAAAGTGTGGGAATTTTTCCGGATAGTTTGAGTTTTGAAAATTATATAAAACTTTTTACAGACACAGCCGTACTTAATTTTCCAAAGATGTTTATGAACACCTTTATTATAGCTATATTTTCTTGTATGGTATCAACGGTGTTTGTACTTTGTGTAAGTTACTGTCTTTCAAGACTTCGTTTTAGTTTAAGAAAACCGTTTATGAACATGGCTATGATACTCGGACTTTTCCCTGGAATTATGGCTATAGTGGCTGTTTATTATATAATTAAGTCACTTGGACTTTCAGAAGGACCTATGATAAGGGTTGCACTTGTGCTTATCTACTCAGCAGGTGCAGGACTTGGTTTCTATATAGCCAAAGGTTTCTTTGATACAGTTCCTAGGGCACTTGATGAGGCAGCTATGATAGATGGTGCTACTAAGTGGGAAGTATTTACTAAGGTAACTATTCCTTTATCTAAACCGGTTATAGTATTTACAGTGCTTACAGCTTTTATTTCACCTTGGGTAGACTTTATCGCCGCTAAGGTTATTTGCAGGGCTGAGTCAGAGTATTTTACGGTATCAATAGGTCTTTGGCAGATGTTAAGCAAAGAGTATATAGGCTCTTGGTATACTAGATTTGCAGCCGGAGCAGTTTGTATATCCATACCTATAGCACTTCTCTTCCTTTACTTACAGAAGTTCTATGTAAATGGAATGGGTGGAGCTGTAAAGGGTTAAGTTATAATAATATTTTTTAGGATATCAATCCGGTACATTGTAAAAGCAGTGTGCCGGATTTGCGTTTATCTGAAAATAATGATAATTAGCTATATTATATAAAAAATAATAGAAAAATATATAGATTTAGCCACACAATATTACATTAAAAAACAAAATCAAGTAAAATACTGTTGATATTCATACAATATTTAACGATAATAATCCCAAATTGGTCTTGAAAAAATGATAAAATAGGGGTATAGTTTTTTATGTGACATTAATTTATTATAGTTAAGGGGGGCAACCATGAAAGAGAGAAAAGCTGACATGAAGTCAGGCAACGGAAGAGTAAAAAGTGTAGGATTAAAGATAAGTATTATTATCTCTATACTTCTTATTGTAGTCCTTGGAATTAAAACTGCTTATGATGCGATATCAAGTTATAATACAGCTATTAGGACTAATAAGGAACTTGAATATGAGCAGACAAGAAAACTTGCTAAGCAGCTTGAACAGGAGTTTATAGCTGTATACTACACAGCAAAGGCAATAGACAACACAATTGAAAGTAGTATGAATGTTGTACCTGTAGAAAGGAGAAGTAGAGATTTTGTTGCAACTGCTGTTAGAAGAGCTATTGAGGCTAATCCACATATTAGTTCTCTTGGTGCTTTTTTTGAGCCAAATGCTTTTGATGGTAAAGATGCACAGCATATAACTGCTGAAAATCCAAAAGGTCTTATGGCTGTTTATCTAGAAAGAGATAAGAATGGTAATACTTCCGAAGAAGGCTACTATGATTATTTTAATGAAGAGTGGTATAAGATTGGTATGGCTAATGGAAAGACTACTTTTACACAGCCATATAAAGAAGGCGATAATATAGTTACTACTTATGTTATGCCTTTAAAAGTAAATGATAAAATGGTAGGTATGGTTGCTGCAGATATATATGTTACTAATATTTCTGCTGTGCTAGCTGAAGATCCTGAGAATGGTCCTGATGATTTTACAGCACTTACATCAGGTAAGGGAGTTGTTGTAGCACATTCTACTGATAACAGCTTTATAATGAAGGATTTAAATAGCGATGCTGAAGTAAAATCTCATATAGATGCAGCACAGAGTTTGCAGGAATCGGAGGCAGAACATACTTCACTCACTACGGGCAAAGATTCTATCTTTATTTACATACCTGTAAATACCGAAGGTACTCCTGAAAACTGGGTATTCCAGTCAGTAGTATCTAAGAGTAAAATGACAGAGACAGCTGTAAAGAATGCAATATCAAGTATAATAATAAATATAGCCGTAATAGTACTTATTGCTATTATAATCTTTATTCTTTTAAGAAGAATGGTTTCACTTCCACTTGCAGTTATAAGCAGAGCACTTGGAAAGCTTGCTGATTACAATCTCAATCTTGATGCAGAGAGAGAAGAGAATGCGAAGTATGATAAGAGTGGAGATGAGATAGCGAGCTTAATATTGAGTGTTAGAAAGCTTTGTCAGAACCTCACAAGCATAGTTTCAAATATAAATGCACATGCTCAGAATACAGCAGCTACGGCCGAAGAACTTACAGCAACTGCTCAGTCTACATCAGATGCAGCAGGAGAGGTAGCAGTAGCAGTTACCAATATAGCTGATGGAGCTACAAGTCAGGCACAGGATACACAGACAGCAGCAGCTTCAGTAGAAACATCGAATAGACTCTTAGGAGAGATGATAGAAACCTTAGAGGAATTGTCAACGGCTACAAATACTATAGATAAGTGTAAGAATGATGGTAATGCTACACTTAAAGAGCTTGTAAAACTTACTGATGATAATAATAAGATTTCTGATCAGGTAAGCAATGTGATTGAGGAAACAAGCCGAGCCACTGAAAAGATATCAAGTGCATCTGAAATGATTCAGTCTATATCAGATCAGACCAATCTCCTTGCACTTAATGCTGCAATAGAGGCGGCAAGAGCTGGTGAGGCAGGCAAGGGATTTGCAGTAGTTGCAGATGAGATTAGAAAGCTTGCAGAGCAGAGTGCAGGATTTACAAGCGAAATCAGGCAGGTAATTGATGAACTTAAAAATAAGGCTGAATCAGCAGTAAGTATGATGGAACAGTCTAACGAGATGGTTAAGAAACAGAGCGAGAAAGTTTCTGAAACTAGCGAGAAGTTCGAAGAGATTTCAGCAGCTGTAGAGAACAGCAAAGCTATAGTAACAGAGATAAATAATGCATCAAGAACAATAGAATCAGAAAACAAAAATGTAACTAAGATGGTTGAAAATCTTTCAGCAATAGCTGAGGAAAATGCAGCTACCACAGAAGAGGCAGCAGCATCTGTAGATACTCAGGTTCAGTCTATTGGTGACATTTCACAGGCTAGTGAGAACCTTGCCAATATTGCAACAGATCTTCAGGATGAGGTAGCAAGATTTACTTTCTAAAATTAAGGGTTTAGTTAAAAGAGGCTATAAGCTTAGGCTTATAGTCTCTTTTTATGTATTAATAGGAAATGTGAGAGGGAGAGAAGTGGTGTTACACTTCTTTTTTTGATAAATATATAAGAGTAAATAGACTTAAGACTTGTAGATTGCAATTCTTTGTAGTAGAATAAATACCGTAGCTCATTATAGGCTGACTATATAATTAAATATAAATGATAAAGAAAGGCGAATGAAGAAAAAATGAGGAAAAGTAAAGAATTGAAACAGAATGGTTCTAAAAACAGAATGCACAGTATAGGATTTAAGGTAGGAATAATAATTTCTATAATCTTATTAATTATACTTGGAACAAAGGCCACAGCGGATATTCTTCACAATTACCAGGAAACGACAGCAAGTAGTGAAAAAAATAAGCTGGAAGAAACTAGAAAGCTTGCAAAACAGCTTGAAATAAGATTTGCAGCAGCCTATCAGACAGGAAGTGATCTTCAAGCAGTAATACAAAGTATTATAGAAAATGAAAATTCTTATGACCGAAACAGAGAATCTGTTATTGGGAATATGAAACAGATGTATAAGACTAATAGATATTTATATGGACTTGGAATATATTTTGAGCCAAATGCCTTCGACGGTAAAGATGCTATTAAGAACCCGGGGAGATTTACTGCCTATGTTTATGGTGATAGGGAAAATTGTAGTATAGACCTTGTAAATGATACGGATAGAGACTGGTACAAAATTCCAATGAAAGAAGGCAAAATTGTTTTTATGGAGCCTTATTATAGTTCGGATGATGGCAAATTGTCTACTACCTATGCATATCCTATAATAGCGAAAGGCAAAATTTATGGAGTAATTATTGCAGATGTTGCCCTTGATGACATACAGACATATCTTGAAGGACTTGAGGAAAATAATAATGAAGACTATAAAATACTTGTTACAGATAAGGGAACTTATGTAGCAGATTCGTCTGATAAAGACAGAATACTTAAAAATATAAGCGAAAATCTTTCTGAAGTTTCGGAGGCTGTGAAATCAGCTCAAAACTATCAGGAGACGGTTATGAGAACTACACATGGGTCAACAGGTAAGGATACGAAGGTAGTACTTATTCCGGTAGATAGTGTAGGAACTTCGGTTAAATGGGCCTTTGCCTCTGTAACTTCTGTGAGCTATGCAAATAGAGATGCAAATAAAAATATGATAATTAATATCATAGTGAGCATTCTTACTACCCTAATTATAGGAGCTATTATTTTTGTTCTTCTTATAAAGAAGGTAATGTCACCACTTTCGCTCGTAGAAAAAATGATAGTAAAGATGTCTGAATATAACCTTGATCTTGTTGAAGAAAAGAAAGAGGCTGATAAGTATGTTTCAGATAAGGGTGAAATAGGGAATATAATAAAGGCTTTAGAAAAAATGGTAGATAATCTTGTTTCTATCATACAAAATATTAATGCCAATGCTCAGAATACAGCAGCTACGGCAGAGGAGCTCACAGCTACAGCACAGTCTACTGCTGATGCAGCAGGAGAAGTGGGCAATGCAGTAACTAATATTGCAGAAGGTGCAACAGTTCAGGCACAGGAATCTCAGAGTGCAGTAGTTAGTGCAGAAGAATCAGGTAGACTTTTAGGAGAGATGTTAATAACACTCGAAGATCTTTCAGCATCTATGGATTTTATTATGGATAAGAAGAATGAGGGAGATGAGAGTCTTAAAGCGCTTTCAGCATCTAATGAACTAAACAATAGAGCTGCTGAAGAAGTACATGAAATAATAATTAAGACAAATGCTAGTGCTGAAAGAATTTCTGCTGCCAGAGAGATGATTCAGTCTATTTCTGATCAAACAAATCTTCTTGCACTCAATGCAGCTATAGAGGCTGCAAGAGCCGGAGAGCAGGGTAAAGGATTTGCTGTTGTTGCTGATGAAATAAGAAAACTTGCAGAGCAGAGTGCCGGATTTACAGAAGATATAAGAAAAGATATAGATATTCTTAAGTTAGATGTAGAAAAAGCAGTAAATACAATGAATAGCGTTGCCGGGCTTATGGAAGGTCAGAATGAAAAGATGGCTGAAACAGGTGATAAGTTCAAGCAGATTTCTGAGGCTATTGAGAAGAGTCAGTCCATAGTTGAAACACTTGATAAGTCTTCTAAGGAAATTGAAGATAAGAATGCTGTAATAATGAAGGCAATAGAAAATCTTTCTGCTGTGGCTGAAGATAATGCAGCTACTACAGAAGAGGCAGCAGCAGCCGTAGCTACTCAGGTACAGTCTTTGGAAGAGATTTCCGGAGCAAGTGAGAACCTTGCAAATGTTGCAGTAGAATTGCAGGAAGAAGTTGCAAAGTTCAGACTGTAGTATTGTATATATGATGTGTGTATAAAAATAAATTCTCTTGTAAGCAAGCTTGCAAGAGAATTTTTATACTTTTGACAGTTGTACCGTATACATTACTTAGATGAATTAACCTTTATATAAGCTAAGTTCTATACTTGTACCGTTTTCAGAACTTTCTAAGACCTTTACATTGCCCCCATGTTGAATAGCTATTTCTTTTACTAGTGCAAGACCAAGGCCGGCTCCACCCATAGCACGACTTCTGGACTTATCTACTCTATAAAAAGGCTCAAATATTTTTTCCCAGTCCTCTCTAACTATACCAGAACCACTATCGGCAATTATTACCTTGGCAAATTCATTTTCTTCCTTTATAGAAACTATGATGTTACCATTATCTTTATTATATTTAATGGCATTTTCTATAAGATTATAAATAGCCCTATATATAAGAGTATCACTGCCTGTTAATTTGGCACTGCCTATATTTTGTGTAATAGATACGCCTTTCTTTTCGCCTACAGCTGTCAAGTCGCATATTACTTCCTCGACAAGTTCTTCCAAATTTATATGGTCATTTTTTTCAGCAGACTGAAGTTCGGTCATTTCCAGAAGAATATCTATTACATGAGAGAGGCGATCAGTCTGTGTCCTTGCCATACATATAGCATCTTTACAGTCATCGGGAGTAAGGTTCTTGTTTTTTGCAAATACTTCAAATTTTGTACGCATTACAGCAAGAGGGGTTCTTAGTTCGTGGGCTGCACTTGCTGAAAATTGACGCTGTGCAATAAAGGTATCACCGAGTCTCTTAAGAAGTCTGTTAAAGGCGTAAGTAAGCCTTACAATTTCTATGGATTTACTTTGTGGAAGTATGGATTGCTGGATATTTTTTGCCTGTATATCTTCTATCTGTCTGGTAAATCGGCTTAGTGGGCTAAGAGCATAGCCGACAATGAAGTACATCAGTAAACTTCCTACTAATGTTATAATCAATGTTATAAGCAGGCTTTTTGCCCAAAACTCTATCTGTGTACTTTTAACCATATCTGAAAGAATGGCTTTTGGGTCGAGATGGACTTCTAAATCACCGGTTTTGCTTTCAGAAAAATTGCCACTGGGAAGTATTGCGATGGCTGAGTTGCCTATTTCATTCATATATACTGCAGCAGAATTGCTTATAAAGTAACTTATGGAAAGGCAGGCAACTATTACCATACAGGCGGTCATTAGAGTGAGTTTCCATTGAAGTGATATTCCTTTTTTCATTCCGACTCCCCTCCTATAAGATAGCCTTGCCCTATACGATTGATAATAGGGTCGTAGCCTAATGCAGCTTTTAGTTTTTTACGGAGAGCGGAAATATGTACACGAATAGAGTTGCTAAAACTATCTACACTTCCATCCCATACATGGTTTATCAGTTCTTCCTGGCTTACCGGACAATCTCTGTGTAGCATAAGGTATTCAAGAATTGAAAGTTCTTTTCTTGTAAGAGAGAGTTCGCTACCTTTTGCAGATACTGTGCGAGCCTTGGTATCAAGAGAAATCTCCCCACATTCAAGAATGAGGTTATTTTGTACTACTCTCCTTCTTGTAAGACTTCTAACCCTTGCTTCAAGTTCTTCGAAGTGAAAAGGTTTACAGAGATAATCGTTTGCACCACTGTCGAGTCCGTCTATTTTATCTTTAAGTCCTCCTCTTGCAGAAAGAATGAGGATGCTTGTTTCGTTATCTTCTTTCCGTATATTTTTTAAAACTTCCATCCCATCCATTTTGGGAAGGTTTAAATCTAGGATTATGAGGTCATAGCTTTCGACTGAGGTTATTTCCCAAGCCTCTTCTCCATCAAAGGCAGTATCTACTTCATATCCGTCAAGTCTTAATCCTTTTGCAATAGATTCACAAAGTTCTTTTTCATCTTCAACTACTAATATTCTCATATTTATTTTCCTTTACATCAATATGTTTTATCATCTGTACCATAATACCATATAGTAAACAAAAATTCTATTCAACTATTTTGTGAAAAAATTAAAAACTTGAAATGTGACTATTCAGTCTTTCTTTGTTTATATTGTATATTACTAACTCATATTTTTGTCTAAAATGCTGATTACAAATTGTAGTAAATTTATTATAATAATTCTTATTAGTTTTGTCGGATAATGATTCTAGAGTACATTTATCAGTTCAGAATTTTAAAATTACAATTTTAGTATTTCAAAAAAATTCAATTATTTAAATCCAAGGATGTAATTGCGATGGGATATGCATTGTGGAAAGGAGAAAAATTGGGGGAGAAGGATATTTTAGAAAAAAAGTTGTTTATGTTCAATGATGTATTTGCAGAGTTTGTAAATGGGATTATGTTTGATGGGGAGGAGGTAATAAAAGAAAACGAACTGCTTGATTTATCCGGATGGAGTCGGTACAAAGGAGATGACAGTAAATTTAGGATTCAGGACAGGGATGTGGTAAAACTATGGAAGAAAGAGAATATGATAATTTCTCTAATAGGAATTGAAAACCAGGATGTGCCGGATGCAAATATGGTATTTAGAGTCCTTTCATACGATGGAGCGTCTTATAGGACCCAACTAGCTGAGAAAGAAAGAAGAAAAAGAAAGCTTAGAGGAGCTGACAAAACCGGTAATATGTCAGGAGCAACACAGGATGTTTATCCGGTAATTACTTTTGTAATCTACTATGGTGAGAAAGAATGGAAATATGAAACAACCCTGTTAAAGAGACTCAAGATTAAGGGAGTATTTGAGAAGTATGTAAGTGATTATAAGGTTAATCTCATAGACTTGAAAAAAATGACAGAAGATGATATAAATAAATTTAAGAAAGATTTTAAGCTGATTGTTGATTATATGGTAAAAGGAAGTAACCATACGGCAGGAAACATAGAGGTAAACCATCCCGAAGAAGTAACTGAACTGATTTTAAGTCTGACAGGTGAAAAACTAACCATTCCTACAGAAGAGGACAAAGTCCAGCTAATAAATGTCAATAGTTAAATGAGATAAAATTTATTTTGTTTTC
>NZ_JBQMXS010000041.1:0-15783 GCF_052173895.1 Catonella sp.
AAATTTAGCGTTGGGAGAGAATTTTCTCTCACCAACGCTAAATATTATACAACCATTTTAATTTACAGAGTTTTTTGCATACTCTCACTAGCTCTGACACCATAAAAAATCTCATCAAAGCTTACAATCAACTCAATTTTTGGCAATTACACGGTTTTAAAAATAATTAAACCTATATCATGATGTTTATATTTTTATATTAATCAATACTAATTATCATCTAATTCGTTTAATCTATCAATATAAAATCTATTTATCAAACTTGTTTCATCTGAACAAACTTTCATTTCTTCCTCAAGTTCAATAGAAAATTCAGGAATGCACTTTAAAAACAGTTTTTTAACTTTTTTCTTATCAAATACATTTCCACTTTGATAAATAAAACTTTTATCCTCTGAATAATACACTTCATATGTATCAGAACATATATACCTATTACAAAATAAATTAATTTCTTGCTTGTCCCATGATGATTTAAAGGAAGGGTTATACTCTAATAATGGAGATTCCATCTTATCTTCTGAAAGAAAACAAAAATCAATAAACTCATCTTCTGTAATCGCTGCATTTTTATGAAACCATGTAAAAAAACTTGCCCATTCTCCATCGGTAAACACATCCCTGCCAGAAGGCTTCATTAAATCAAAAGTCCCATTCTGTGTAACTTTATATGTCCTTATCCCATCTTTATTCTTCCAAAATAGATATTTTCTAATCCCCATAATTGATTACTCCCTTACCAGCTTGTATATTCTTTTGTTCCCATTACCTATGTTTAATCTAAATTTATATTAAATGTCAACAAAATCTCTTTCATCATACTCTTACTATTATCAACTAGTCATTCTAAACCAATAATTGAATAATGTTATTATAATAAAATAAGTATTTTCAATAAAAACCTTCATTGACTTTTTTAACATGTCAAAAAATACTATCCACAACTAAAACAACTTCGTTAATTTTTTATTTATATATAATCTATAGATTAATCTTTCTCATACTTGCGCACAGCATCCTGTAAATCTAATATTTTTTTTGTACCATTATCTCCTAATGCAGTTGAAAATATTTTATACGTTTTCAACCTATCACTAGTGCCCTTTCCCTCAAGAAACTCAACAATATCACTTAAATTCGTAATACCTGACTCTTTTAATATTTGAACAATTCCCACCAACTCCTTAGCATCAATATTTATGCCTGAATCTTTAATTTTAGTTAGTGTGGCAATACATTCTGGTGTTATTTCAATGCCACCTATCTTTTGCTCTATTGCCTTTGTTTCAAGTGCCATACCAACAGTCTTACATCCCATTTTTTCCTCTAGAGTCATTTTATTAAACTTTTCTTTATCTAGCTGAACTTCAGTTTTTAAATATTTGATATATGCTTCTACATCATTACCAAAATCTTCTAAGTTCTTATCGGTCTGTTCTACTTTTGCACCGAGAGTTTCTGGATTTTCTTCAGACTGGATTCCCAAAAAATCTGTTACAGAATGAATAATCTTCGCAGCAATTGAAATAAGCCTACCTACATCCGTATTTACCTTTGATAATCTAGCTATAACTTTAAATGAATTTAATGCAAAACCACTAATCTTAGTTCCTATGCATGAAGCAGCTCCACTAATAACACTACCTACTGTTGAAACAATACTTCCTATTGCCGTAAATAATCCCATGACTAACACTCTCCTTTTTTTATCGTAGAATCTAAACAAAAATAATTCTTATATTTTTCTATCGAATATGATGTACCTTGATTTGCAATTTCGTTTAATAATTCCTCAACATAATCATATATTTCTGGATTTGTAACCAAATGATTGCTGTTATGAGAGAAGTAGCATAAGATACGAACAATATCCTTAAAATTATAAAGCGTTTTTAATTTTATAATATCTTCTACAAAAACATCAGATATTTTCCTTTTATGTATACAATTGTAATATTTCTTGACAAATTGTGATGTCGGTCGTAAAAAGTCCAAATATATACTAACAAGTTTATTACTAGGTTGTTCTTCTAATTTTTCCAATCCTGGCAATATTCCTCTCTTATATACAGAAGCGTAATATGAAATAATTCTATCCCTAAGAGTAAAATCTTCTAGAGGAGGCCTTTCGGTATCATTCTCAGTATTTTTTTCAATTTGAACTTGAATTGCTTTTGATAATCCTGGCATCATCATAATCGCTCTACCACTTGATAAATATGATAAATATTCCTTCTGCTCGTCTTTAAGAGCCATCGTATTTCCAATAGCTTCTTTATCGTCTTGAGCAAATATCTTGTGAACAATCTTTGTGTTCGTATTTTTGAGAACTTCTGGTGTCAATTTGTTTGGTATCTGATCGACTATTATCAGTGATTCTCCATACTTTCTAACTTCTGCAAGCATATCTGCAAACATTTCTACACCTTGTTTTTTGTTCATACTATCTCCAGGCATGTATTTACTCAACAGGCGATGTGCTTCTTCTATCAAAGTTAAATGATTAATTGATTTTTTTCCATTATTATTATACTTTACTCTTATTGCTTCTGAAAGATTGGCAAGAATAAATCCCATAATCAAAGATTTTTCTGAAACACTCTTTATATATTCTAATTCAAGAATTACCTTCTTATCTAATAATTCAACAAAGTCTATTGAGCGTGGTGTATTTAGCATTTGCCCCTTGGACCCCACTGTAAGTCCTTTTAATCTTGCTCTTATAGACCCAATATATTCATCTTTTAACCTGTCATCAAATCCTTGTTCCCTTACTACTTTTTCAACTTTCTTTTCTAAATCTCCAAGGGTTGGAAAAGAAAATGTACCATCTGCAAAAGGATTTGAATATTTGTAATTTCTATTATTAGAAATATTCCACCCTTTATCCTCATAGCATTCATAAATTGCTGCTTCTAACAACTGTGGTATCGCAGCTTCCATATCAAAAGCTGCTTCCATACTTGCCTTAATCATGTCTACTCTTGAAGTTATATTTTCACCTTCAAAAAATTCAAACGGATTTAGTCTAAAGGGTGCTCCTGACTCTTTTCCCAAAGTAAATACAAGCATGTCTGGAAATTCTTTTTCTGCCATTACTCTATACTCCGTTTTAGCTGGTTCTATTACTAAAAAATTATTTCTACTAGCTAATAATAATTTCTGACATGTTGTTGTTTTACCACCACCAGTAACCCCTGTTACAAAAATGTGTTTATCAAAATATGCTTTATCAAAGCAAACAGGTATATTGGAAACTCCATTCTCACCATTTAATACTACACCACTCTGTACTAAATGTCCCAATAAAATAGGATCTTTCATTATTTTATTAATATTCAGTCCAAACTCAACCTCCTCTCTTAATGCGAGACCAACTACTTCTTTCTGTGGTAACCCAGCTATTAAACTAATTTCCTGAGAAGACATCCAGTTTCCAAGCAAAGCCATTTGTGGATTAATATAAAATTGAGAACAAGAAGTTCTTATTCCTAACTCGTCTTCATTAATTTCATCCCTAAAATTGATCATCGGGATTTGAAATTTTTTCAAAAGACGAGTTTCTTCACTATTAGTTTTAAAAGCTTTTAATGGCATTCGATTACCAGCTTCACCACCATAAATAGATTTTAAGGTATTCTCAATTTTTATTAAAGAAGATGGATCTTTTCCTAGGAGAACTGTTGATGTAATGAATAATCCTTTACCTAAACCATAATCCAAACGTGGGAGTATTACATCATCCATATATTTAATCCAATCTTGAACTTTCTTATTCACTACTTCTAGAGTTGTTGAACTTCCAGTATTTTTTCCAGTTTGTTTAGACTCTGTATTAGATGTACTCTTTGATATAGACTTGGAATCACTTGTACTTGTTGAAGTACTTTTACTTTCGGATTCTGAAGTAGCATCAGAACTATTTATGTTTATGTTAGTTCCTTCTGAACCTCCTTGTGAGACTCTATTATTACTTGAATTATAAGTAGTTCCTGTACTTTTTCCACTAGATTCACCTTTAGTATGACTTGTTGAATAACTTGCTCCTTCTTGTTCAGATGTAGAACTGCTAGTTCCTTCAGTTTCAGAATCACCTTTTGTCATCGATTCACTAGTTCCAATACTCTTCCCTGTAGATTCCTGTATAGAGGTCTTGCCTATTGGTGCTATAGAGTTATAAAGGTGGTACATGCTATTTTGTATATTATTAATATTGGATCCA
Source organism: Catonella sp. (assembly GCF_052173895.1). Classification (GTDB taxonomy): domain Bacteria; phylum Bacillota; class Clostridia; order Lachnospirales; family Lachnospiraceae; genus Catonella. The sequence continues at coordinate 4,223 of NZ_JBQMXS010000041.1, forward strand.
ATTATCGGCTTAGCTATAAGCATAAGTGCAAATTCATCACCAAGCATTACATCAATCACTCGATCTACTGACTGAAATTTTTCATCGTCCTTATTTATTCCAGGTACACCTTCAAGTATTTTTGCTTCTTTAAATGAATCAATAGATGATAAAATTTTCTTTCTCTCATTAGGGTTTATTTCAGTTATAACGCTTCCTCTAAAATTCCCTTGTAGACTTGGTTTAATTATTTTTTCACCAATTTCTGCTATTCCAAGTATTCTATCACCATCATATGAAAAATCCTGAGCAACTCCATAATAAAATCTAACACCTGAAGCATCACCTTTAATAATATAAACAAAATTAACTCCATCAATGCTCATTGAAGAAATAACATTTTCAAGAGCTTCTTTTCTAGGAGACTTATCTTCAAAAGTAATCTCATCTATCCGATATAAGGCAAGAAAATCCATTGTAATCTCTTTTGGCAACTCATTTTTAATATCAATTTCATTTTTGTTCGCCTTCAAATATAAGCTACTTGAATCATATAATCTATCTAATATAAATTCTTCATCATTCATATTAAAATCACAGTTCCTTTCTTATAATACCACTTAATTTTGAATTTTCAATATTATCATCTTTTGCAACAACATACTCCAAGGTATGAGGATCTATAGCACGAATATATACAAATGCAGTCTCATCAACTACGTCTATTTCACAACGCAAGCGCTTTACTGCTGCATTACCATCAACAACTAAATTTCCATTCACACACTCTGGTAAAGTTGTGTAATATAAATCAAATATCGAGTCGTCTGCTTCAATAAATTTATACCACTCATTATAGTCAGGCTTTCCTCTATACTTTGTAAGTTTTGAGTCATCCTTAAACAGAACGAATTTTTTCTTTGATCTCCACCCAATAAAATACTGAAATGGAATTTCATCATCTATTCCTACATTGGTAATGCGCTCAATAGAACCACCTGCTCTACATTGAATAAGTCCAAATGCTACACCTGTTTTACCAGTAGGTTTTTCATAGTCATCTCTACATGGAGTAAGTCCCCTACTTTCCATTTTTTTATATGATTCTTCTGTCCCCAAAGGTGGAAATATTTCAAATAATCTACCAATATCATCCTTAATACCATATCTTTCTTTAACCTGGTTTTCTTGTTCTTCAATAGCTTCTTCAAAGATTTTTTTTACTACTGGTGATTTACATGAATTGCCAGCAAGAAGTATATTTACTGTTGTCGGCTTTTTTACTTTTTCGTTTTGATATGAAAGTAATAATGCAGAGAAGAAATTTTTCACACCTTCTCTAATACGAGTTTCAATAATACTATTAAGCTTTTCAAGACTAAAAAGTAATGTTTCATTAGGGTTATCATTACCATCTTTATCAAATAATGTAAGAACAAATTTTATATTATCATTATTAAAATTATCGATTACTAGTTGATACTTACCTATAAATTCATTAAGCTTTTCTAGATTGTAATCATCATCATACCTTTTTTCTGTCAAGCTATCTGTTATGCTTTTAAATTCTACTTGAATTTCCTCTTTAGATGTATCGTTGTAAACAGCTTTTGTTATCTTATTTACTAAATCATCAATTCTATTTCTTGAATCTGTTTCTTCATTCACCTGACTAATAGATGACTCCCAATATGGTCTAATCTTTTCCATAAGGTTATGCATATTTTTTTCCGCTTCTTGAGAATTTGCCAATAATGAATCAGAGCCTAAGAACTCTGTACATTTCGGTGCTAAAGTAAACGTATACCCATTTTCACGCATTAACGCTTGATTATCCTTAAATACTTCAAAGGCTAGCATTTCAAGAAGATTTTCTCCACCTAAATATTCATCACCACCTGCTCCAAAATTTTCAATTGCATAATCATATCTTCGTTTTGAAGACTGTTTCCATAAGCCAAAATCAAAATCTGTTGTTCCTCCACCAAAATCAAAAATACCGTAAAAAATTTCTTCCTCATCTTCTGGCTCAAACCCATACTCTTGTAATGCACACACAGCATACGCTGCTGGCTCACTTATATCACCATTCACATGGAATTTTCTCATAATCTCCTCATTATTTAAAATTGATGAAGGCAAAGACTTCTTTAATCCTTTTTCAAAACTTTTTACTATCTTCTCACGAATTTTAGCTTCATAAGTTACAGGAAAAGAAAGGTAATAATCTAAAAAAATTCCATGACCCTTTCTCATATTGTTTATGTATAGACCAATGTAGTATGCATATAATTCAATTGGATTCCACTCACCATCATCTAAATCCAAAAAAGCCTTAAGAACATATGTCTTCCCATCATGTGATTGTACTCTAAACTGCTTTTCTCTTTGCCCTGCCCATTGTTTTATTTGATGAAGATATTCATAGTATTCATCACTCTTGCTATTAGCAAACTGTTCCTTTGCAGTATGAGATATTGTTAAGTTTTCCCATTTTGTTTTTGGTCTTCCTTTTTTTGATTCATAATCACTTAGAAAAGTATCTAAATCAACAAAATGCATCACTGTTGGATTTTCATACCTTTTTTGAGTAGGTTCCTTACTCAAATTTCCATCACCAATTCCCATCGGAAGTGAATGTTCAATATCTGACTGATAAACAACTATTGTTGATTTTGTTCCAAAATCAATAGCAATTACACCATTTTCATTAATATCACATTTAGGATTCCTTGCCACCATTTCTTCTGCAATTTCAACTGTATACTGCGATTCATCTTGATTAATCCACAAATCCCAATGTCCTCTATTGGGATCTGTTAGTAAACGTTCCTCATATGGGTCAATATCTGCTCTAATCTTTTCACAATTTAACAATTCTTCCTTCATATCTACTTCCATTTTTTCAATACTTTCTACTGCAATATTTTTGCTATTATAAAACTGCCTTAATACTTTGATAAGTCTCCAATGTAAGTCCTTCATCCATATCTCATCAGTAGATGAGTTATATTCTTCCACTAATAACTTACCTCCTTCAAATAATACTCCTTGTTCTGTAATATATAAGCTTCCTGGATATCTTTTATTTATGGTTACCAAATCGGTTAAACAGTCTATTATTTCAGTTGATAAATTATTTAGACACAAATCATATGGTACCAAATACTTGACTAGTAATTCTTCGATATTATAATACTCTAAGTTAACGATTGGGATAACTATAACTGAAGTATCCGATTTTATTTCAATATTGTTTATATGAGGGTTATATGCAACATAGAGTTCATAATAATCGTTATATCTCTTATCATCACAAATACAAGCAAAGCAAACTCCTTCATCATATATTTCCATTAACAAATCTTTTTTTGTACGTAGTTGTGATAAAGTAGGAAGTTCATACTGCAAGCCCTCAAAAAAATACCTCCCTTTGTTATAATCTTCTATATACTCCTCTAAGAGTTCTAATTCCACCTTCTCATGAAAATATTTTAAGTTTGGGATAATTATTTTTAAGTTTGTATCTAAATATGAATTATACGAATTTTTTCCTAACAATAGTATTGACTGTCTCTCACTACATATATTCTTTATTTCTTTAATAAGGTCAACTATATTAGAGTTAAAATCTTTAATTATAGGTAATATATTATAATATATAATCTTATTGAATTCATTTTCAGAAACTGGATGTTTCTTAGTCAACGCAGTATCCATACTGTTCCTCCTCATCATTAAATTTTTACTACTGCCTTAAATATAGCATTTCTAGTTAGAGAATCATATATCCCACTCAATAAAACCCTTTCTATATACCCATCTGTCTTTGTTCCTTTGATGCTATGTTTATCAGAGTTAAATCGTTCACCAATTTGTGGATTAATAAACTCATATCTTCCACTGTCATCTATTAAGTTAAACAATGTAAAAGCATTTGTAAATAACTCCACCAATTCTTTTACTCCATTCACCTCATCTTCAATAATTCGTCTCTTAGTAAATGTCCATATACCTTCTATATTATCCCAGTCACTTATTGCAACAATAAATGCATAAATATTATCTCTAATAAAAATATTGCCCAAGCGTTGTTTAATACTTTCTGGTAATGCTTTATATGTAGAATATGCCTTATTTATACAAGCATATGTATTTTCATATTCTTCTAACTTACTTATAATGATTTTCTTTTCAGTATTCTCTTTTTTAAGATCTTGATTATACTTAGTTTTAGCTTCTAAAATTCTAGTCTCTAATAGCATATTTTTTTCTTTCAATAAAGCTACTTCATTATCAGACTCTTGTTTTTGCTTAAATATTATTTCAATTTCATTATTTTTTTCTTTATATATTTCTAAATAATTATTACAATTTTTTTCTAATTCTTCAATTCTTAATAATAGTTTTTTATTATATTCTTTTTCTTTTAACAATTGTTCCTCTAATTCTTTATTATCTTCACTGCTATTGTATTCTACATGTTCTGAAGATATAATTATAGTTATTTGCTCTCGTATTATTTCTTCAATATATACACGCATGTCATCCGATTTTAAGACATCAATCACTCTATTTTTAAATTCTTTATTCATTTCTACATTCTCCTATTGAAAAATTATCAGCATTTAAGATATTATGTATTTTTCCAACAATCGTTTTCTTATTATATAAAAAAACACAATCTTATCTCTATGATAGAAAAAGACTGTGTCTAATAATCAATACTATAACTGGCTTATATTTTGCAGTCCCTATAGCTTTGCATCATACATTTTCATATTTTTACCATTACATTATGCTAATGCCAATTATACACTTTTATATATACGATGTCAATATTAGTATTGTCATTTTAACTTTTTTGTTTTTTATTATTAAATATTATCTATTCTATAATTTTTCTTATTTAGTATAAAATTTATCAAGTTTTACAATATACTTACACATAATATTCGCTTTATTATTTATACCTTTTATACTCCGATAGTGCCCCTATTGCAATATTCAAGCTTCTTTTACCTCTTTTCTTTTCTTTGTTTTCCCTTACAGAACTAACTAGGGTTATTTTCCGGTCAGGCAGCTTTAGTATATAAGTTTCATACCAAAAGGGCTGTGGTTTAGGAATCTTGATGACCAGGTCCCCTTGATTGATCTGTACCTCTTGTTCCTTCCAATTTAACAGGGCATAGCCTTCGTAAAGGTCGATATGTCCTTCTAGGTCTTGATGACTCCAAATCTTTTTTGCAAGCCATGTTGGAACCAACATAAATACAGGGATTAAGGCGAATATCAAGTAAACTGTATGCATGGGATGTTGCCTAAAGTAGACTGGTCCATATTCTGGTCCCTTATCTATACCAGTTATCTTCAAAAAACCAAAAAATGCCATTAGTCCAAGTCCTACTCCCAATATTACTAGTACATATAAGACACCTGGCCTGTATTTATTATATCTAAATTTTATTCTCTTCATATTTCCTTCCCTTTTCGCCTCATTCTATTACTGCTTACCTGCTTCATCCATTTCCCTATTAATAATATTTACTAGTAGTTTTTGTTATTTCGTTTTAATTATTCACTTTTACTTTTAACATTTTTATTTTATCCTTTATCTTATATTATACCATTAAATGGTTTTTATGAGTAAAATAGTCCTTATTTAGGTGTATACAAACATAAAACTTATATAATATTTATAGCTCAATTATATTTACCTTCGGAATAATTTTTTCACTCTAAAGACCTCTATAATGATATAATTTACTTATACTTGATTGTATAATTTTAAATTAGAAAAGAGGACTGGAGATGGGCTTTTTTATAACAGTAATAGGTTTTTACCTTGTTTTCCTACTGTCATTTTTATTTACTATTTATATCTATTTCAGGCTTGCAATGGCTGTAAAGGCAGGCGAAGATGTTCCTAAATGGATTTATCTTATAGGTCAAGGTTTTAGGTATAGACATTACAATACCCTTAATGATGTCACTGATTCTACAGCTCTAAGGGAGGCAAGCTTTTTTATGTTGCGTCTTGTAATCGTCAATATTATTGTATTTATTGCACTCTATTACAAAACTTATAATTTACAAAAAGCACTATATACTTGTTTGAGAGCCCAGATGGTTATTGTTCTTGTGACTATCTTCATTCAGGGTATTATAAAAATCATTTCGATAAGTCGTAACAAGACCAATAAACCTATGTATATGTACTCTTCATCAAATGCAGTAATAGGAGGCTTTTTTTTCACTTCTTTCATCCTTACTTTGTGTATATCCATATCAGGTTTTCCTGCTGAGCCTGTCACAGTACAAGTAGACAAGACTAGCCTGGTTGTGGGAGAAACAAGGGCTTCTGACCTCTTGTCTTCAGGCTTTACCTTTTACAAGAAAAGTCCTGATAGCAAGGTTGTAAACAAGCGTAATGACCACTTTTATTATGGTGAACTTGTAGAACTGGTGAAAGATGGCAAGCCATATGGCTATGTGTCCCTTACACCAGAGTTATCAGATTCGGACAAGGTCAAAAACTGCATAGTGACTTTTTATGGAATAAAGGCCGATAATGAACAATTATCAAAGGTTAGGTTTAATAATAAGGACTTGTCAAAACTAACTATTAAAGACTTTAAGACCAGGAAGTTGACAGATATTTTTTCCTTGAATCCTGTAGATTATGAGGAGGTAAAGAACGATACATTTTTCTGTCTTAAATTACAGACATCTGGATATGACTTATGGATGGCCTACCGTATTGAAGCTAATTTTAATTCGGACTATACACCAGATCGCTATGGTGTTAGGGCCCAACATACAATATGGGAGTAGGCATTATATACCTACTCTCATATACTTTATTTATTATTTTTTACATAAAATGTTGCTTTTCCTTTGCCATGTCGTTCAATGTAGCCTTCTTCCGTCAATTTTTTGAGCATATTTTCAATTGTGGCTTTACCAAGGCTTGGAACTAATTCCATAATATCATTTTTTGTAAACTTACCCAACTTATTATCCACTGCATTTCTCACAAGGTCAATTGTTGGTACTTTTTCATCTACATAATCGACTCTCTCTTCAAAATCAATATATGCAGCCAATATAGTTCTTAGGATATACTTTATAAATGGTTCAATATTTTCTTCATTTTCATGCCAGCCTACACCACTTTTTTCCAAAGCCATATAATAATTATCTTTATCTTTCTCTATTTTACTTTCCAAACTGATGTATTTCCCAATAAAATATCCTTGTCTATACAGCAATAAGGTTGTCAATAATCGGCTCATTCTTCCATTTCCATCATTGAATGGATGGATGCAGAGAAAATCATAAATAAAAATTGGAATTAAAAGCAGAGAATCTACTTCTTCTTTATCTAAAGCCCTATTTAATTCATCACAAACTTGTTCAATAGCACCCGGAGTTTCATAGGGTGATAGAGGTTTGAATTTTTCTACTGCATTACCATATATATCTTTTTCAACAATAGAATTTTGTGTGTTTTTATATCGACCACCAATTCCTTTTCCACTATACTTAAATAGGTCTCTATGAAGTTGTAAAATATAATTACTACTAATCGGAATATATTCATAACTTTCGTGAATTATATTTAAGACATCCCTATATCCCAGAATTTCTTCTTCATCCCTATTCCTAGGAGTCGTTTTCTGATTCATTAAGTCTTTTATTCTAACTGCTGTGGTAACAATCCCTTCTATTTTATTTGAATCCTCTACACTTTGAATTTTAGCAATTTCAACTAATTTATCTAAAACAGCAGGTTTGCGTTTTAAAAAAAGTTCTTGCTTTCCCTTGTGTTCATGGATTTGTACCAGCAGATTTATTATTTCACTATCCCATTTGCTTCTTGCTAAATTTTCATAATTAAAAACCCTCATTCGCCTATCTCCTTTCCTTTCGCCTAATTATAGCATATTTTTAGGCGATTGTTAAGTGTTTAGGCGATTAGTTTAGTATGATAATCTTCTTCAATGGAGGAAGCTAACCAATATATACAAGAAATATATATGCGAAAGCCAGCTTTTTACCCTTATATCATTTTGTATATAATTCCGGTCTAGTGATTAATAGGCCATACTTTAACTTTGGCAACTTAATCAATTCGTCATATAATTTTTTAGTTTCTCTGCAAGGTCTCAAGCTTAAATATTCTAAGTTTTCAAGGCTTAAGATAGGAGTATAGTCTTTACTTTTAAGCCTTACTGTTAAAAAACTAAAAAATCTCAACTGTTTCATTTCTGTTAAAAAATCCAGAGAATTTACATGAATATACTGAGGTCCAAGTCCATCGCCTTCAATAGATAGACTCTCTAGGTTTTTAAGCCCAATAATCGGACTGTAATCGTTGATTTTTTGAAAATTCTCTACCGACAAGGCCACAAGGTTTTTCAGTTTTGAAATTGCCTCTATGTTACTTACACTAGCACCCGATCCCAGGTGTAGATACTCAAGTTTGGTCAAGTTGGCAAGATTTGAAATATCAGGATAAAGGCCCCATTTAATATGTAATTTTTTAAGATTTTCCTGCTCACAAACAGCATTAAATAATTCTTGAGGCATCCTGGTAACAAATGTCAATTCTGTAAATGCGGTCTTATTATTTTTTAAAAAATCACACCATTCCTCTAATATTCTCTTCTTATCTTTTGCTGTCTTGTATTGGGGTGTAAAGCTATCTCCCAATTGGGTGCAATTTATGATTAATTCTTTTTCCCCCTTGTAGTCAGATACCTCTACTATACACCTCTTGTCTGGTTCATCTTTATGAAAATAATTATGTCCGTATTTTATCTGCTTCTCTGTTAAAATTGACATTACTTTTACTCCCTATATCCACTATTCTTAAAATGTCTACCTAAGATAATTAAACACTATTGATTTAATTATTCTCCTTTTCAAGAATTTCTGCTATCTTTTCATATGTCTTTCCATTTCTAATGCTAATTTTCTTGTAAAAATCTTGTTTTATTAGCTTTTTATGGTAGGTAGATTTTAAATATTCAGATTCATCGTACTTACCCCAAAATATCGCATTTCTTCCTATATGAACTACTTCATTGTAGAATTGGGATTCATTTATGAAATCTATAATATCTGATTTATCAATTTGGTTTGGTATAAAAAGAACATCTCTTCTTGCGAGCTCTCCGTACCACCAATCAGGCAATTCTGACCTTTCTTCTAAATAAGCCTCTTTGCTTATTAAAGCAAAAGGGATAGAAAAGTCATAGTTACTTTCTAATAAATTTCTTATCTTTGATATACAGTTTTCAGAGCTTTGAATACTAGTGAAAAATAAATTTCCACTGTTGATATAGGAACTAACATCTTCAAAACCCTCATTTAACAATAATTCTTTTAAATCACCCATAGATACCTTATTCTTACCACCTACATTTATTCCACGTAGTAAAAGTATATATCTCAACTAATTAACCTCCATAAATTCATACCCCTTCGGACCTAACTAATAATGCCACACTTTCACAATGTGTTGTCTATTGGATAGGAATACGATTTATTTACCTCGTTACTTGATTGAGGATACAATTTGTTGTCATTTTCTCCATCAATCTCTTTTGCATTTTTTCTTCTGCTTTTGAACAATCGTCCGTCTTGGGAATCTTTTTTACCTGTTTTATATATGATTGTAATCATTGCCGGATCAATTTCACCATCACCATTAGTCCCACCAATAATTATCTTATCTACTATGCTTTCAAATACAGCTCTGTCAAATTTTTCAAGATATTTATTTGACTCAAGCAACCTCTTAAACCCTTCAAGTCTTTTCTTCAATGCTTTTTCATCTGTAAGAGTTACTTCTAATGTTCTTTTTTCTCCAAGTAATTTTTCTTTGCTTAATGTTATTTCATTATACTTTTCTTGATACAAATCCATGCTAATTACTTCATTTAGCCTTAGTTCTACAAGATCTTTTTCTTTTTTCAACACTTTGTCAAGCTGATTGCTTACTTTTTTTAGCTCCTTAGATAAGCTATTGTCTTTGAGTTCTTCTTCTACTGTTTTTAGAAATTCATTAGTAATCTCTACATTATTATGGCATACTTGACGATAACTTTCCATAAATGCTTTTTCTATTGCTTCTTCTTCAAGTCCTTTGCTATATGGACAATGCTTTTTCCCATTCTTGGTAGCATTAACACACTGCCATATTATTTTGGAATGTTCTGTACTGGAGTGCCAAGTTCTCCTCGAAAGTGTATGTCCACAAAATCCACACTCAAGCATACTGCTGAAAGCATATTTTCTTGAATACTTTTCTCTTTTACCACCATTGTTAGCAACAGTATTTCTGTTTTTTGACCTTCTTAATCTAATACCTTGAGCTTTTTCAAAATCTTCTTCCGTAATGATTGGCTCGTGATGGTTTTCTATATAAAACTTATCCTGCTCTCCGAAATTGTCCAATCTTCTCTTTGAAATAGGATCGACTGTATAAGTCTTACCCATCAAAAGATCTCCTTTATATTTTTCATTCTTGATAATGCCTAAAACTGTTGTTTCTGTCCATTTCTTATATCCTCTCGGCGATAAATATCCTTGTTCTTCAAGTTCTCTGGAGATAACCATTCCACCAACACCTTCAAGGTATCTTCTAAAGATATATCGTACAATCTCAGCTTCTTTTTCATTTACAGAAATACTTTTAGTTTCCGGATCATAGTCATAACCTAAACATCCTTGAAAGCCGACCATTTCTCCTCTTTCCATCTTCATTCTCAAGCCTTTTTTAACATTAGCTGAAATGTTCTCTACTTCCTGTTGAGCAACTGAACTTAAAATAGTCAAAAGCAATTCGCCATCCATTGTTAGAGTATTTATGTTTTCTTCTTCAAAAAATACCGCAACATTAAACTCTTTTAACTTTCTTACATACTTTAAAGTGTCTAATGTATTTCTCGCAAATCTTGATATAGACTTTGTAATTATCATATCTATATCGCCATTCATACAGTCATTTATCAACCTTTGAAAGTCAATTCTTCGATCAACCTGTGTTCCGGTTATAGCTTCATCAGCATATATTCCAGCAAGTGTCCACTCATTATTTTTCTTTATATATTCTGTATAGTGTTCGACTTGGGAATTATAGCTATTTATCTGATCTTCATTGTCTGTACTAACTCTACAATATGCTGCCACTCTTTTTATTGAGCGTTCAACACATCCTGATGCAGTTCTTTTAAGTGTGGTATCTCCTTTTATAACTTTAACATCTTTTTTCATCAAATATACCTCCTTTTCGTGTTTTTCTATGCAGTTATATTATACCACACTTGAAATACATTATAAATATAATTCTGTAGAAATATTATACTTTCTCATCAGTTTAATTTTGATTTTTTTATATTCCATGTTATTAAGTAAATGCTTAGAAAGCAACAATGATAGCATAGATAATTGGAGGCTGTATTTTAATAATTCGTTATCCATTTTAATTCCTCCTCATTCAGTTATAATTTAAATTTTTTGACATTGGTAGGTGTCTTGGCTGACAACATAGGAATCTCACCTCCGCCCCTTAT
>NZ_JBQMXS010000042.1:0-14773 GCF_052173895.1 Catonella sp.
TTCATCTGTCCAAATACTAAGGCAGTCTTAGCTATAACGCCCGACTCCTTCATCTCAGTCCAAAGGTCATTACCCTCTCTGGAACGCTCACCAACACCTGTAAATATAGAGTATCCGCCATGCTCGGTAGCAATATTTCTTATAAGCTCCTGAATAAGCACTGTCTTACCTACACCGGCACCACCAAACAGACCAATCTTACCCCCTTTTGCATAAGGAGCCAGAAGATCAATTACCTTAATTCCTGTTTCAAGTATCTCAACTGCAGGACTCTGATCCGAAAACTTTGGAGGTTCTCTATGTATGGTCCAGTGCTCTTCATTTTCAAGGCTTTCACCACCATCTATGGTATCTCCAAATACATTGAAGAGCCTTCCAAGCGTAGCCTCACCAACAGGCACCTTAATTCCATCACCTGTAGCTATTACCTCCATATCTCTACTAAGTCCTTCTGAGGCAGTGAGCATGATACATCTGACTATGTTACCACCCTGATGTGAAGAAACTTCCATAAGGCATTTCTTGCCATGGTTGTCTACAAGTAGGGCATCTTTAATCTTAGGTACATCTTCATCCGGAAACAGGACATCTACAACAGGTCCCATTACCTGTATTATCTTACCGTTTTTCATTCTCATTTCCTCAAATGCTGTGCTTTAGCACCGGCAACTACCTCAGTTATTTCCTGAGTTATCGCTGCCTGCCTTACACGATTATATTGTATTGATAAATCTTTGATTATTTCATCTGCATTGTCATTTGCTGCTTGCATCGCCATCATTCTGGCATTCTGTTCTGAACAAAATGATTCTACCAACGCTCCATACACAAATCCTACAAGATAATTAGGAATTACAGTATCTAAAACCTCCTTTGGAGAAGGCAACATTGTAATATCCTGTTGTGTAATAAAACCGGCAGGAATATTACCCATAATTTTTTTCTTATCAAGCGGTAAAAGTGGTACCGTTTCAGTCTGTGTAACCATGCTGTTTACCATCCTTGTATAAACTATGGTTATCTCATCCAATTCACCGGCCTGATACTTGTCTACAACTGCACCTATTATCTTTCTTGCCCTATGAAGTGATGGATTCTGCGTTGTATAACGAAAGTGGGAATCTATGTCTATTCCCTTATTCATAAAATAGCCTCTTCCAAGCTCACCAACAACAAATAAAGAATTTATTCCCGGCTCTTTAAGCCACTTTTCAGTAGCTTTAATAACATTATGGTTATACGCTCCTGCAAGTCCTTTATCTGCTGTTACAATAATGAGTCCCCGTCTTCTCTTTTCAGGCTCTATATCATTAAGATTCCTAAGAAAACTATGTCTCATATCCGGCATGTGTCTTAAGAGTCTTGCAATAGCCATCTGAAGATTGTAAAAATACGGCTCAGTATCTTCAAGGCTCTTCTTAGCCTTTCTCAGTTTTGTAGATGATATTAAATACATTGCCTTGGTTATCTTTGCCGTATCCTTAACGCTTGAGATTCTGTTTTTAATCTCTCTTGCATTAGCCATATTTATTTACCTTCTTTTGCACCAAGATAAAAATTACGGAACTGAGTAGCTGCATCCACGATTCTCTCTGTAAGATCCTCTGTAAGCACCTTCTGATTCTCAATTTCTCTTGTAATTTCAGGATGATGAGTTTCAAAATAATCCAACATTTCCATTTGGAATTCTTTAATATTATCACTCTCCACAAGCATCATAACCTTTTTAGTAGCCGCAACCAAGGTTATAACCTGCTCATGTAGTGAAAGTGGTTTACAAAGTGGCTGTTTTAGAAGTTCCATAAGCCCCTTACCATAAGTAAGCTGATTCTTTGTAACCTGATCAAGATCAGACGAGAACTGTGTAAACACTTCCATTTCACGATACTGCGCAAGATCAATTCTTATAGAGCCTGATGCCTTCTTCATAGCCTTACTCTGAGCTGCTCCACCTACACGAGATACCGAAAGTCCTACATTGACAGCAGGACGCTGTCCTGAGAAGAACAGACTACTCTCTAAAAATATCTGTCCATCTGTAATAGAAATTACATTGGTCGGAATATAAGCAGACACATCACCGGCCTGTGTCTCTATGATAGGAAGTGCTGTAATCGAGCCTCCTCCCGCCTCATCTGAAAGACGGCTACTCCTCTCAAGAAGTCTTGAGTGAAGATAGAATACATCACCCGGATAAGCCTCACGCCCAGGCGATCTTTCAAGAAGAAGTGATAAAGCTCTATATGCTACTGCATGCTTACTTAAATCATCGTAAACAATCAGTACATCTTTGCCCTTATACATAAAATATTCTGCCATAGATGTTGCAGCATAAGGTGCAATATACTGAAGTGCAGAAGAATCCGATGCAGTAGCCGCTACTACTATCGTATAGCCTAACGCACCATTTTTGTCTAAGGTATTAACTAACTTGGCAACTGTTGAAGATTTCTGTCCTATAGCTACATATACACAGATAACTCCCTTGCCTTTTTGATTGATAATAGTATCAACAGCTATTGCCGTCTTACCTGTCTGCCTGTCACCTATTATAAGCTCTCTCTGTCCCCTTCCTATAGGAAACATAGAGTCAATAGCTAAAATTCCTGTTTCAAGAGGTACAGACACAGACTTTCTTTCTACTATTCCGGGTGCTTCATACTCTACAGGCCTAAAATCAGAGGCAATGATGTCACCGCCTCCATCTATTGGATTACCAAGTGCATCTACAACTCTTCCTAAGAAACCTTCGCCTACCGGCACACCGGTTTTCTTACCTGTCCGGCTAACTCTTGCTCCCTCTATAACTGTTTCAGCCTTATTAAATAGAATACAACCTATGCTGTCAGCCTTAATGTCCTGCACCATACCTTTGGCACCCGATTCAAAGTCAATAATCTCACCATACATAGCATGGTCTATTCCCTGAATCCTAGCAATGCCGTCTCCTGTTGCTGTTACAAACCCCACTTCCTGCTCTTTGGTTTTAGGTGCAAATCCGGCTATACTATTTCTTAACTTAGAAAGTCTCTCTTTGGCTATACTTTCAGCATCCAAGCCATCATCTATATAGTTCGCATCCGGATTTCCTTCTGACGCATCACCTGAATTAAGAAGTTCTGACATAAGCTGGTCAAGCCTACCTTTTGTACTCCAATCATATTCATGCGTGCCTATGCGAAGTACAAAGCCTCCAACTAAATCTTTCTTTTCAATAAGTTCTATCTGAACCTCTTCCTTATTTACACCCTTTTTAGAAGCGACAAATTCTTTTATTTTGTCGAGCTGGGAGTCAAGTGGCGGTGTAACATAAAAAAGGCTCACCTTTAACTCTTTACCATTATTATCAAGACTCACTGTGTTCACCCTCTTTTGTTATAAATTCATCATAAAGATGCTTGTCACTAGCTCCATTACTGCTATCATGCATAAGCTTTGTGGTAGCATCCATAACAAGGCGAGCTATTTCCATATCTGCTTCTCTTATTATCTTCTGATGCTCTTCTTTAGCTTGTTCTTTAGCATTATTAATAACTGCTCCTGCCTTCACATCCGCCTCTTCTAAAATACGCTTGTATTCTTCATCTGCACTTGCTCTGGCCTTTTCAATTATATTCTGTCTTTCATTTGAAGCATTGCTTACAGCCTCTTCATACTTTGCCTTCAGTGCATAAGCATCTTGTTTTGCTAACTCTGCTTCATTAAATTTACCGTTTATTGTCTCTCTTCTTTTTTCAAGTATATTGTTGACCGGCTTGAATAAAAATAATTTTATTATAATATACCAAACAACAATATTAATCGCTGTAAAGAGGAGATCCCAACCTATTTTAAGCATTATCCCTCCTTAGTACACACCTTATTTAAGCATCATTATTATAAGAACTGCAATAACAAAACCATAGATAGCTGTTGCCTCTGCAAGAGCCGCACCAAGAATAAGCACACTACGAATCTTCTCTGCTGCCTCAGGCTGTCTTGCGGTAGCATCTGCTGCCTTACCCGTAGCAATACCAATACCAATACCTGCACCTAAACCTGCTAAAACTGCAATACCAGCACCAATTCCTAATAAATTCATAATCTTTCTCCTTATCTTTATTTTAAACCGATTTATTCAAGTTGCTCGCCAATAAATAAACCGGTCAGAAACACAAACACATAAGCTTGAATAAGTCCATCGAAGATGTCAAAATAAAAACTAAATATAACAGGAAGCCCTACAGGAAGTACAAACTCAATGAGTTTCATAACTACAAAAGCTCCAAGTACATTTCCAAAAAGTCGCATACACAGTGACAGTGGTGTTGTAAAAACTTCCAGTATCTTAATTGGAGTGATTACTACCATAGGCTCTGTAAAACTTTTCAACCATTTACCAACACCTTTTTTATGTATACCTGCATATTCAATTATAATAATGCTAAATACTGCAAGTGCAATAGTAACATTTAAGTCCTTTGTAGGAGGCTTAAATCCTAAAATTCCAACAACATTGGCAACGGCAATATACATAAGTATACTGGTCAAATACGGCACATAGGCACTACCATGTTCACCTACAATATTTTTTACCGCTCCCTGTAGCCATGTTACTGCATATTCCACAGCCAGCTGTCTTTTACCTGGATTTTCTACTTTTAAATTTCTTGTAAGCAAAATTGAAATAACAAGAAAAACTGCCATTATTATCCATGTAACTACTACCGATTCAGAAATTCCACCAAAAAACGGAACTTCAAATACTGTTTCGACATGTAGCTCTTCTGCCAGCCGTTCAGCTAAATTTCCCATTACCTCTCCTTCCCTTATTATTATATAAATTTATACAACCTAGGTCATTATAGTCCTCATTTTTCCCATAGTCAATACTAACTAAAGAAACATATCACGATACCATATCAACGCATCAATGTAAGCAGTATGTATATTTTTTACATCAATATTTAACACTGTCATAAGCCTGCTCACTTCCTGCCAGTCCGCATTTTCATAGTGGAGCATAAAGTTAAGTAATGGGGCTAGCCTACCCTTTCTTTCAAGCAATGCCAAACTTATTTCTTCAGAAATATTTACTAACTCCAATGCATCCTTCATATTTTTCTCTAAAAGAATGTCAAGTACAGAGAACAGTCCCATAAGGAAAAGCTCTTGTGTAACTGCCCCTAATTCAAAACAATAAGCAAGATTCTCAGCAAATTTTGCACGTATAAGTGAGAGACGCATAATCTCACTAGGCTTATCTGCACAGAGAGACTTAGTCGCTGCTGTACTAGCCCATCTCCTTATTTCTTTCTGACCAAGCATAGCAGTAGCTGCTCTTATAGATGTAATCTTTGAGTTTCTTGCAAACTTATTCACTATCTCTAGCATATTGATTACAAGAGCTGTATCTTTTGAAATTATATCTGCCGCCTCTGTAAGATCAAAATCAGGCTGATTTACAAGGTTTAAAAGCTCTATATAAGTAATCTTAAGAGGAGCCATCTCTCCTGCCTTAGAAATTGCAGGCATTCTGAAGAAATCTCCTTCAAACAGGTGATATCCTCCACTCTCTGTAAGTTTCTCATACTCTTCTTTTGTATCTACATTGACTGCAATCAGCTTAATATCAGGATATACCTGTCCAAAATAAATTTTTGCCTTATCTAT
The DNA here is from genome assembly GCF_052173895.1 of Catonella sp. Taxonomy (GTDB): domain Bacteria; phylum Bacillota; class Clostridia; order Lachnospirales; family Lachnospiraceae; genus Catonella. Next base: position 5,653 of record NZ_JBQMXS010000042.1, read on the forward strand.
TTTTATCTTTTTATGATCAAGCAGAATATAGTCCATTAAATTAAGCACTGCCTTATACTCCTCAAACTGCTCTATTTTCAGTTTTCTGATAGCAAACTTATATCCTTTGCTCTTAAGTTCTATTATCCTATCAAGATACATCTGCTCTGTATTTATCTTATAATCAATAAGCAATACTACCTTACTTGGTGGCGCACTACACTGCTCTTCAATGTCTGAAAATAAAGAAATATTATTTACTTCTATAAATACCTCCTTATCTCCTGCAAGAGTACCAATACCCATACTTTCAACTACTTCTAAGCCCAAAAGCCCTGCTGCCGCATCCAAACTTCCTGTACCTAAGAGAGATGGATTCATCAAGAAATTCTCTCTCCTTGCAAAAACTGAATAAGCACATACTTCCATTTTACTATCAAATAAAGGTATCAATGTTGCTAGCATACTTATCTTTCCTTTCAAATGTTGAATTTTATACTTTACATTTTATAAATAATGTGTTACAATATTACTCGTTCGACAATTTGTATGTGTAGCTCAGCTGGATAGAGCGTCTGACTACGGATCAGAAGGTCGCGAGTTCGAATCTTGTCACATACATATTTGGTATCACTTCGGTGGTACCTTTTCTTTTATCTAAATCAATTTCAATTCGTTTCAGATTCAATCTCATTCCTCCTTCTATGAATTACTTTTGCAAAACCTGCACCTATCACAACTCCTATGAAGTTCAAAAAAATGTCATCCACATCACAACTTCCTACCCTAGTTATTAACTGAACTCCCTCAATAACTGTTGTTAGCACCAAACCTAAAAAAATGCTCTTAAAAAAGCTATATCTTCTATTATCTAAAAAATAATTTATAAATATTCCAAACGGCACAAAAGCAAGTACATTACCTGCAAGATTAAAAAAAACAAGCTTAAATCCAATTATCTCTATATTAGTTATATATCTGCTTATTTCTTTGAATAAAACAAAATTATACCTATACGCTTCTGTAACTTCCCTTCTTCCCAAGCTATCACTTAAAAATAAGTGATAGCCCAGAACCATCAGGTAAACAAAAAATACTAAACCGACAGCCGGCTTTTTATTCTTATCAATATCTTTTCTCATTGTGTATTCTTATAGTCCATACTCCCTCGTAAACTTTTCAGTGAGATATTCTACATAATAATCTGCATTCAGTTCTTCACCGGTAGCTAAAAGGAGAATTTCGTTTGTATTTTTTAATCTTCCATATTTATGTACTTTATCCTTAAGCCAATCTATAATTCGAGATATTTCACCCTTTCTCAGCAAATCATCAAAATCCATTTCCTTTTTCATTTGATGATATAACTGAGCTCCAATCGCATTACCGAGAGCATAGCTTGAAAAATAACCAAAACTGCCACTTGCCCAGTGTACATCCTGAAGTATACCATCCTTATAGCTTGTCGGACGAACTCCGAGGTATTCCTCATACAAATCGTTCCAAAGTTCAGGAAGTTTCTCCACAGGATAGTTTTCATTAAAAATCTTCTTTTCTACCTCATATCTTACAAGTACATGAAGACTGTAAGTAAGTTCATCAGCTTCTGTACGAATAAGTCCCGCCTCAGTACGGTTAATAGCTGTTATAAATTTGTCAAGCTCCACATCTCTTAACTGCTCAGGGAAGGTTTCCACAAGCCTTCCATATATCGGCTCCCAAAATGCTTTACTTCTCCCGATAATATTTTCACAAAATCTTGACTGCGACTCATGAAGTCCCATCGAAGAACCTCCTCCAACAGGGGTCTGGGTAAGCTCATCCGGAATATTCATCTCGTAAATTCCATGACCTGCTTCATGAATTATAGAAAATATCGCACTCTCTAAGTTATTTTCATAAAAATGATTAGTAATTCTCACATCTTTGTTATGAAGATTATTGGTGAATGGATGTTCACTTTCTGCTATTACCCCCCTCTCCATATCAAAACCGATATATTCTGCTACAAATTTGCAAAATTCTTTCTGCTTATCCACTGGATAGTTCTTAAAAATAAAATCAAATTCAACCTGAGGTTTCTCTCTAATCCTCCTTAGAAGTGGAACTATCACTTCTTTCAGGCGTCCAAAAAACTTATCCAATATTTCCTGATTAAAGCCTTCTTCAAAATCATTAAGCAGTACATCGTATGGTTTCTGCCCCTCTTTAACCCTATATCCTGCAAATTTTCTATTGTATTCTATAAGAGATTTAAGAGTTGGCATAAATTTACCGAAATCATCAGCATTTTTAGCCTCTCCCCATATTGAGCCTCCCATAGCCTGTAATTCAGAATAAGCCTGATACTCCTCTGAAGGTATTTTTTCTAAAATTTCATAATTCTTCTTAAGCTGTTTTATTATCCCTTTTTCTACATCAGTGAGGTTATCTGCCTTACCTGCTTTTATTTCTTCTGAAAGTTTATAAACTATAGTTTTAACTTCATCATTCATAATAGCATTATAGGCTTCTCCTGCTAAAACTCCTACTATCTTAGCAGTCTGCTCCACTGCTCCCTTTGGGGCAAGTGTTTCTGTATCCCACTCAAATAGTCGGATGGAAGTATCTATTGCTTCAGCCTTATCTAAATACGGTTTCAACGCATAAAAATCGTTGTTCATGTTATCTCCTCTCCCCACTATACATTCTATATACCATTATCCACTATTTTATGATTATTTGCAACTAAAATATTGTAGCTATCAACTTCTAAGTACAGCACCTATAAGCTCAAGTCCTTTTAATATACTTTCCATTACAGTATTTATCTCAGCCTCTTCTAAGGTCTTTTCTTTATTCCTGAATGTGATTGAATAAGCCATGGACTTCTTATCTGCTCCTATTCTCTCACCTTCATAAATATCAAAAAGTTCCAAGTTTTCTAAAATAGAGCCACCATTATTTCTTATTACTACCTCTATTTCACCTGCTGTAAGTTTTTTGTCCATAATAAGACTTATATCTCTTACAACAGCAGGGAACTTAGCGATACCTTCATATTTTACACCAAAATCTGCCTGTTCACAAATCTTACTCAAGTCTATATTTGCAACATAGGCTCTCTCATTAATTCCATATGATTCCTGTACAAGTGGATGCACCTCTCCAAGGTAACCTATAACTTCTCCTTTATAAATTATCTCTGCCTGTCTGCCCGGATGGAGAAATGTCTTTCCTGCATTCGCTTTATATGAAGGAATTTTTTTCATTCCTACTTTATATAAGAATTCCTCAACTACTCCTTTTAATACAAAGAAGTCGCCTTCTCCATACATACCCAAGCAAAACTGTTTCTTCTCCTCAGGATAGTCCTGAAGTGGGAGTGATTTTGCAAGATAAATATTAGATATTTCATAAAGTCTTACATTTTTATTTCTTCTTGCAGAGTTAGTGCCTAGGGATGTAAGCATTCCATTTATAATCTGAGTACGCATTATCGAATAATCCTCACCAAGAGGATTCATAATCTTAATTGTTTCCCTCTCTTTTGAGCCTTCCACAAGCATAAGTTTATCAAATACCTTAGGACTTTCAAACGAGAATGTCATGCCCTCGCAGAAACCGAACTGCTCGGCAAGTGCCCTTGCTTTTCCTTCTATTTCCATCTGAAATGTCTCTCCACCCGCTGTTGATTCTCCACTAGGCAGAGTTGTAGGTATCTTGTCATAACCAAAAAATCTTGCAAGTTCCTCAGCAAGGTCTGCATTACGGAGCAAATCCTGTCTAAAATAAGGCACTATTACAGACTTCCAATCATCATTTATCTTTATTTCAAGCCTTTTAAAATATTCTTCAGCCTCTTCCCTTCCTATATTTGTTCCTAACAATTTATTGCAGGCATCAAGGTCAAATTCAACTATACGGTCACCCTCTTCTATCGGATACACATCCACTACTCCTCCAACAACTTCTCCTGCTCCAATTTCTTCTATAAGCTGGCAGGCTCTATTCATTGCAAGAAGAGCCGTATTTGGATGGAGTCCCTTTTCAAACTTTCCTGAGGCATCAGTCCTAAGTCCCACCTTTTTGCTTGAAAGACGGATATTAGTTCCATCAAAGCAGGCAGCCTCAAGAAGTACAGTATCAAGTTCATCATTTATCTTAGAATTCTCTCCCCCCATAATTCCTGCTATGCCTACGGCCTTCTTACCGTCCTTTATAAGAAGTACTGTATCATCAAGTTCCCTTTCTTCTCCATCAAGAGTAACAAACTTCTCCCCCTTAGCCGCTCTCTCCACAACAATTTTTCTGTCTTCAATAGTAGAAAGGTCATAAGCATGCATAGGCTGGCTCATCTCTGTCATTACATAATTTGTAATATCTACCATGTTATTGATAGGGCGTATCCCTACTGATGAAAGTCTACGCTGCATCCAAAGTGGAGATGGAGCTATTTTTACATTTTTAACCACTCTTGCAACATATCTTTTACAAAGTGTACTGTCTTTAATTTCAACTGAAATATAATCCTCTGCCTTTTCAGTATTTCCGGTCTCTTTTATAACAGCAGGCTTAAACTCCTTACGAAATGTTGCTGCAGCCTCTCTTGCTATACCCTCTATGCCAAAACAGTCAACCCTATTACTAGTTACCTCATATTCAACAAGACAGTCACGAAGACCCAGTATTTCTAAGGCATCACTACCTAGTTTAAGATTTGCTCCACCCTCTATTTTATTAAATATATAAAGCCCCTCTTCTTCCGCCTCAGGATAATAGCTCTTATCTCTTCCTAGCTCATCAATAGAGCACATCATTCCATAAGACTCCACTCCTCTAAGTGAGCCTGCCTTTATCTCAAAGCCCTTTTCTGCTCTATTACCCGAATGATCTGAGGCAACTTTTCCTCCATCAAGCACTACAGGCACAACAGCTCCTTCAAATACATTTTTTGCTCCTGTAACTATCTGTACCTCTTTTCCCATTTCATCTATCTGTACCTGACAGATAACAAGTTTGTCCGCATCAGGGTGCTTTTCTATTTTATTTATTCTTCCTACTATAATTTTCTCTAAATTCTTATCAAAATATTCCACACTTTCAGCCTTAGTTCCACTAAGTGTCATTGCATCCATATATTCATCCGGTGTACAATCAAGTCCCGGTACCATTTCTTTTATCCATGATAAAGGTGTATTCATTTTAATCTCCTCTTAATTAGCTAAACCCATTTTCTACTTATGTAGAATTAAGTCATTTTTATTATAAAATGCCCTAATTTTACAATAAGATTTAAGTTGATAATTTAGAACTGCCTTAAGAAACGCACATCATTCTCATAAAGTAGGCGCATATCATCTACCTCATATTTAAGTAAGGCAATTCTCTCCAAGCCTAAGCCAAAAGCAAAACCCTGATATTCTTTCGGATCTATTCCACGCATTTCAAGTACATTAGGATGAACCATACCACAGCCTAAAATTTCAATCCAACCTTCGTTTTTACAGAAACGACAGCCCTTTCCCCTACATTTAAAGCAAGAAACATCCATTTCTGCCGATGGCTCTGTAAAAGGGAAATGGTGAGGTCTAAACTTCACCTTTGTATCTTCACCGAAAATTCTTTTTGCAAACTCTGCGAGAGTTCCCTTCAAATCTGCAAAGGTCACATTTTTATCTATTACAAGCCCCTCTACCTGGTGAAAAGACGGAGAATGTGTTGCATCCACCTCATCTGAACGGAATACTCTTCCCGGAGCAATTATTCTGATAGGAGGTTTTTCCTTTTCCATTACATGTACCTGAACTGATGATGTCTGAGTACGGAGGAGAAGTTTATCATTTATGTAAAATGTATCCTGTTCATCCTTTGCAGGATGGTTTGCAGGAATATTAAGTGCTTCAAAATTATAATAATCATACTCTATCTCAGGACCATCCACCACCTGGTACCCCATTCCTATAAATATCTTTTTAACCTCATCAAGTGCTATAGTATTAGGATGTCTATGACCTATCATAGGCTTTTTAGCAGGAAGTGTTACATCTATTGTTTCTGTAGCCAGTTTTAAGTCCAACATCTTTTTTTCAAACTCTTTTTTACGTTCTTCAAGCCTTTTTTCAAGAGTCTCTCTTGCCTCATTTACAAGCTGACCTACCTTTGGCCTGTCTTCAGGTGCAACATCTTTAAGGCTTTTTAGTACCTGAGTAAGTTCACCCTTTTTCCCTAGAAAACTTACCCTTGCCTCATTAAGCTTATCTCCATCCACAGCTTCTTCAATCTGCTTTAATGCAGAATTTACAATCTCTCTTAATTTCTCTTTCATCTCTTTCCTCCAAAATTCCCTATTAAACAAAAAAGCCCCTGCATAATGCTGGGGCATTTTATAAGCTTAAAGTCAAGCCCTACATCTGTATTATCCTGTAACTGTTTCTTCCAATCTTCTTTTCTTCATACAGCGCTTCATCAGCTCTCTTAAGGAAATCCGCTATAGTTTTTCCTTGTGAAAATATATCAAAGCAAACTCCCTGTGTGACTGTAACTACATCTGCTGCCTTGGAAAATTTATGCTCCATTGCATTGCCCTGTACATTTTTCTTAAGCATTTTAACAAAGCCTTCTACTTCACTGTAAAGCAGTCCCGGATATATAATTACAAATTCATCTCCTCCATATCTTGCAGCATAAATCTTAGGACAATCCTGAACTAGTTTTTGTAACTCTCCTGCAATCATTTTAATACATTCATCACCATTTTGATGTCCATAGTTATCATTATACTGTTTAAAATAATCTATATCCAGAATTTCAACTCCTAGCGTCTTCTGATTAGCATGAAGATATTTTTCAAGTTCTACAGAATATTCGTCATAAGACATTCTATTTGGAAGACCTGTCAAAGCATCAATTTCCGACTTCTTTTGTAATACAAGATTTTCCCTAAGATATCCTACTAAGTTATTAATACTTTCTACAACAAGGTTTACCTCGCTTATAGATCTTATATTTAACCTTGTATTAGGTATGACTCCCACTTCTAACTGTCTTAAATAAAAAACTATACTATTTATTGTATTTAAAAACTGAGAAATAATAACAAATATAATAACTATAATTACTCCGATAATAAAAAGAGTAAATAGAGCTACCTTAACAACTGCCTTACCAATTTCATGGTTCATTTCCCTGATGCTCCTGCCAACCACAACAGCACCTACCACAAAGCCATCCTTATCTTCAAGCACTCTGTAAAGGCAGAATATCATACCTCCTGCAACATTAGCTTCTCCTGAATATACACCTTTTCTATCAAGTTCATCAGCAACGTTCTTAGTCATAAAAGTTCCTAAAATGGACTTTCCACCATCGCTCAAGGTACTGCCTGCCACCCTATAGTAATGACCTACCTCATATCCTAGTTTCTGTTCCTGTGCCGCCTTGAACTTCGGATCGTCATCGCTTACTTTCATAAATATATATGCCATTGTGCCTGTTTTGGCATAATGCTCCAAAAACGGTGTTAAATTTGCATTTTCAGCTGTTCCGTCTCCAATTGCATTATCACCGAAGTATATAGTATCTCCCCTGACATTCCACTTCGCCTCATTATCATTTCCTGATACCAAATCCTTGACATAATTGATATCTGCCTCAAGCCTATTTCCTATAAGCCTCTCTTCAAGGTTCGTTATAGTCCCTGACACAACGAAACTTACAAAAAAGACCACAATAATTGAAATGATAATTCCTGCCAGTACAATTTTTGAATTAATTGTACTCAACCCTAATTTTTCTCGTGATTTTTCTTTTAATTTTTCATATATTTGCATTATTCTCTCCATAAATACAATATTTTAAAGACTATACCATATTTTTTAATTCATAGAGCCTAAGTGCAAGCTCCAGCTTAAATCTGCTATTAGCAGTGTCTACGGCTAAGTCCATAATTTCCTCTGTTTTCTTCAGCCTGTACTTTGCAGTATTATAATGTATGTAATTGGTTTCGGACGCTCTTGTTAGGCTCCAGCTTGCATTTATAAGTTCCTTCAAAAAAGCATAATATTCAGTTTCATTATCCCTATCATACTCAATCAGCTTTCTAAGAGGACTCATAAGCTCTCCTGCAAGTATATCCTTATTGACAGCATTATTCAAAAACGAAAAAAGTTCCAAATCTTTATACTCATGAACCATTCCAAGTCCAAGCATACTCCTACCTATCTTCACTGCTTCTTTGGCACCTTTGTAGGATATTGGAACATCAAAAATACTGTTCACCTCATTCCCAATCCCCACCGTATAAGTAAAACCATACTCTGCCATTGAGTCTTTCATAACTTTTTTCATAAGTCTATCTTTACTCTCATAGTAGCTGGTGTCTGTCTCAAATAAAAAGATAATGCTGTCACTATTTTGATAGTTATAAAAAACCATTCCTGCATCTAAAAAATTATTTCTCAGATCCCTAAACATCTTTTCCTTAACAGTCTCTATTTCCCCACTAGATTCTTTTAAATCTACCGTTTTCTTCTTATAACCATCCAAATCAAAAATAACAGCTACAATATTATCTTGTATCTTCCAGCCATTAAGCTTACTTCTTATAGAAAGCTCCTCTCGTGATTTTATATTTCCGGTCAAAATATCAAGTACAAGTTCCTGTTTCAAATCCTTTTCTACCCTTGCCACTGAAAGCTTTTCCTTATTAACAAGAATAAATATATCTGAAACATATTTCAAGGCCTTCCTTTGAAATTCCGAAACTTCCTTTTCAGAAATTTTTAACTCAATCTTTCCCAGTAGTTCATCATTAACTCTTATATAATGTTCAAATTTTTCAGAACTACCTATCCCCTCCTTACATCCCATAACAATTTTCTTGTCATAGACATAATTATAGAAAATAAAATCACATTTCAAGACGCTCTGCAAATATTCCATTATAGGCTCACCGGTTCTATTTTCAATTCCCAGTCTTATAAAGTTTTGTAAAACATCAAGCTCCTTTAATACCTCTTCAACCATAAAATCATCTCCGTCTTAGACCATATATAAAGCATTATATAATCTTATTTCAAGTTTATCAAGATTAATCATTTATAACAAGTAATAATATAAAGATAAATGTTTTTAAATATATACAAATGATTCAATTAAATTG
>NZ_JBQMXS010000043.1:0-14517 GCF_052173895.1 Catonella sp.
ACATGATAACTGTTAGTTATATAATTTCTATCAGTTACTCCTTCTATTATACCAAAACGTTTCTGCAAACATTTTGAAAACTTATAAGTAGTCGATTCTAGAGGTGTACCATATACTGAATAATCAATATTTTCTTTCTTTTTCCATCTATTGCAAGCCTCGTTTAACTTCTCCATAACTCTCAATGCAAATTCCCTACCTAAAGGCTCTGTATGGCTGACCCCTGTCATATATTTTGTCATTTCATAAATACCTGCATACCCTAAGGAAATAGTAGAGTATCCGTCATAAAGAAGTCTGTCTACCTTTTCTCCCTTTGCAAGCCTTGCAATAGCTCCATTCTGCCAAAGGATTGGAGCTGAATCAGAGAGTGTACCAAGAAGTCTATCATGTCTGGCTCTTAATGCCCTATGACAAAGTTCAAGCCTTTCATCAAGTATTCTCCAAAACTCTTCTTCACTTTTCTTTGATGAGCAGGCAACATCCACAAGGTTGATGGTAACTACCCCCTGATTAAATCTTCCATAGTATTTATGCTTATTTTCATCAAAATTCTTAGCACCGGCTATATTTCCTACCCCTGCATCTGTAAATCTGTCCGGTGTAAGGAAAGAACGGCAACCCATACAAGGATAAACATCTCCCTTCTCCCTTAGCATTATCTTTTCAGAAATATAATCAGGTACAAGGCGTTTTGCCGTACATCTTGCAGCAAGTTCTGTAAGATAATAATACTTACTGTCCTTATCTACATTATCGTCTTCTAGTACATAGATTAACTTTGGAAATGCAGGAGTAATCCATACTCCCTTTTCATTCTTAACGCCTTGCATACGTTGCTTTAGCATCTCCTCTATAACAAGTGCAAGGTCATCTCTTGTCTGGCCTTCTAAAGCCTCTTTCAAATACATAAACACCGTAATAAAAGGTGCCTGTCCATTTGTAGTCATAAGGGTAATTACCTGATACTGGATTACCTGTACACCTCTCCGTACTTCTTCACGTACCCTCAGCTCTGCTACCTTATTTACTTTATCTGTATCAATCTCTATTCCTGCAGCCTCAAATTCCTTAACTACCTCTTTGCGATACTTCTGCCTACTTATATCTACAAAAGGTACAAGATGGCTTAAAGTAATGCTTTGCCCTCCATACTGGTTGCTGGCTATTTGAGCTATTGCCTGAGTTGCTATATTGCAAGCTGTAGAAAAGCTCTTAGGACGTTCAATCAAAGTCTCAGAAATAACAGTACCATTCTGGAGCATATCTTCAAGATTTACAAGGCAGCAGTTATACATATGCTGTGCAAAATAGTCGCTGTCATGAAAATGTATCAGCCCCTCCTCATGTGCCCTTACTATATCCTGTGGAAGTAAAAACCTCCTCGTAATATCCTTACTTACCTCACCGGCCATATAATCTCTCTGCACACTATTTACAGTAGGATTTTTATTAGAATTTTCCTGTTTAACCTCTTCATTGTCACATTCAATAAGACTTAAAATCTGATCATCAGTGGTATTTGCTTGACGGACTAAGGCTCTTTTATATCTGTAAGTGATGTACTTCCTTGCAACATGAGTCTTTCCTGTCTTCATAAGCTCATTTTCTACAAGATCCTGAATCTCCTCAACACTTAAAGCCCTGTTCATACTTTGACATACCTTAGTCACATTCTCAGTAACCCGAATTACTTCTTCAGCAGAAAGCCTTAAATCCTCAGCTAAGACTTCATCATTAGCCTTCTTTACTGCTATAGTAATCTTATTGCCGTCAAATGTATTCTCCTGCCCACTTCTCTTGATAATCTTCATTATAGCATCCCTTCATTTACAATTTGTTGTTGTATTTTTATTATAAAGATACAATATCTTGTATATTCTATACCATATTTAGATTTTATTCAAGAGTAATAATAGTTTAATTTTATCATTTTTCAATCTTTCTTTCGATGTTTACAACTTTAGTCCACTTTATTTTTTCTTATTCTTTTTAGTTTTTGAACTTTTTTTCATTTGTGGGCTTTTTTTAATTTTAACATCCACATAACTACTACCATCCTCATAATCAATTATAATTCCCGGCTGCACATTATAGCAATATACATTGAAAGAAACTCCTTTTCCCCCATCTTCTAAAGATTTCGCCTCCATCTGTACTCCTCTTGCCACAAGCTCTTTTCCCTTAAATATAGGACTCACCCTATACAAAACATGATTACCGGTAGATTTTACATACTCCGCTATCTCATTTTCAAACGGCAACATGCCGTCTACATTCAAATATCTCGTTCCGGTAATAAGATTTTTTTCATTCGCATTTTCCCCTGCAAGCTGATAACCTATAAGGTGACATCTATTATAAAGATACCGATCTTTTATTATCCCCTCATATTTAACAGTATGCCATCCACTCGGTCTTACCTGTCCTATGGATTCCCTTTTTTTATTAGGCATAAGCTCTTTACCTACTTTTGCAAAAGCTATTCCACATCTTCCATATTTATCTAATTCACTATATTCCTCTATTCTTTTTTCATCCTTAACCGAAAAAGACGGAACATTGTTATTAATTTTAACAAAAGGTTTTCCCGAATACTGAGGTACTTCATTTATCTCAGTACTACCGTCCTCTGTTTTTATGTAGTTTTTCGCATCATCAAAATATTTTAACAGATTAAACTCTTCAGTCTTACTTCCTGCAAAAATAATTCCACAAATCGAAATCAGCACAAGAAAGTTTCTTTTAAGTTTTCTTGCCATCCTAAGAGTCTTTAATATTTTCATATATTTCTCCAATCCTAAAATTATTTATTAAACAATCTCCCTATAGACTAAAATATCTCCGGCCTTAGCCCTTATATCATCTTCAGCCAGCACCATAACCCCATCTCTTAGCACCACAACTATATCAACCCCATATTTTTTCTCTATTTCATTAACAAACTTTCCGATATCTTCACTCTTTTTCTTTACAGTTATACTATTAGGAGCCTTATTTTTAACATCACTCAAACGCTTTCTCTGCATTTCCGTATAATTTTCTACAAACCCTGCCGAAATAATACCAGTAGGGATTGCCACTGCTCCAACCCCAAGAAAAGTGATTACCACTCCCATTAACTTTCCTACAGTAGTTATCGGATAAATGTCGCCATAGCCAACAGTAAATATTGTAGACATACTCCACCATATACCCGAAAAAGCATTTCTAAACGCCTCCGGCTGTGTATCATGCTCCGCCCCATAAATACAGAGGGAAGAGGCCAACATAAGTACTACTATAATAAATATCGAAGACAGTATCTGATTTTTCTTCTCAAGTAATACCGAAGTTATTACATTAAAAGAGTCGTATGTGGTATTAAGTCTGAACAAATGAAATATTCTTACCACCCTAAGCATCCTAAAAGCCGCAAATCCATATAAGAAAAAGAATGGAAGTATAGTTAGTAAATCTATTATACCCTCAGCCGATATAAGAAATTTTAATCTAGCCTTCCATTTCCCTATTCCTTCATAAATATATTCTGCCGTCCATATTCTAAGGATATACTCTATACAAAATAAAATAATAGTTACTGTTTCTATTGCCTTAAAAATTCTACCATACTTTGCCAATTCTTCAAAAGTTCCTAAAAATAGCACTAAAAGATTCAACAAAATAGCGGTAACTATTATAAAATCTCCTGCCCTGCTAGATAAATCTTCTCTGCTACCAATTTGAATAATCTCAAATATTCTCAGTTTTACTGATTTTTTCTTAAGCATTTCCATCTCCTAAAATAATTAAATAAAAAGTTTATGCCAGCAGAAATCAATTCCCTTTTAAATCAAAAAAAGAGACTGCAAAAGCAGTCTCTTAGGAGTCATACGACCACAACAACACAACAGAGCGCGAGACGGGACTCGAACCCGCGACCCCAACCTTGGCAAGGTTGTGCTCCACCAACTGAGCCACTCGCGCTAATATCTTCCCTGCAAGTAATTTGTTATGTCTCACTTGCAAGGAAGAGTATACCATATCAAATAAGTTTCGTCAAGCTATTTTTCACTATTTTTATAAGTTCGACAATTTATCTAAACAATATAAATTATTTGAATATTTTCTACAATTATAAAACTTACCTATTAAAGAAAAATCCAAACGGACTTTCTTCTGAATTTCCTTCTCTTCCTCCAAATGGAATCCTATTATCTTCTTCAGAAACATTATTCTCTTCATTCTTATAATTATTTTTACTATTGTCACTTCCGTCTTTTAATTCAGACCTATTTCCCAAAACTACCTGAACTTCTTTTTTCACATACTGACCGTTATCATACTGCATAATAGTAAGCTTAACTGCTGTTCCTGCCTTAACTGTAGCAAGCTTTGCCTGAAGTTCAGTCATCGTCTTAACAGTAATTCCATTAAATTCTGTAATTATATTGCCCATCTTAAGCCCTGCCTTGTCTGCCGGACTGTTCTTTGTAGTATCTGTAATATATACACCAATTGGAATTCCATAAATCTGATTATAGTTTTTAGTTACATCCCTACCCATAATTCCAAGATAGGACTGCTCATTTTCAGCAATCTCTTCTCTGTTCATAAGGTCATTTATAATTGGAAGAGCTGTAGAAATTGGAATCGAAAATCCCATTCCCTCTACTTTTTCATCAGCATACTTTACTGAATTAATGCCTATTACCTCACCTTTCGCATTTAATAATGCTCCTCCTGAGTTACCAGGATTAATAGCTGCATCTGTCTGTATAAGTTTCATTGTAAAATCTTCATCTGCAATTTCCCTATTAAGTGCACTCACATAGCCCACTGTAGTTGACTGACCATAACCTAATGCATTGCCAATGGCAATTACCATCTGCCCTACCTTCATTTTGGAGGAATCTCCAACTGTGGCAACCTTTATCTTTGACAGTGTGTCCTTCTTTATGTCCGACATTTTTACAGAGAGTACCGAAAGGTCTGACCCTGAATCAGCACCCTTAATCGTAGCCTCTGCTGTAGTTTCATCGTTAAAAGTAACAGTTATTTTCTGATTCTTTGCATTACTGTTTGCCGCAGTCACATGATTATTACTTACTATAAGTACCTCTGCGTCATTCTGCCCTATAATAATACCTGAACCACTTCCTCCGGTTTGGTTCTTATAAGACTGTCCAAATATATCTGTTGTAACAGTGTCATATACATTATTGATAGAAACGATAGATGGCATTACATTTTCAACAACACCTGACACATCCGAGGTTGTAGCTGTAACTCCCTTACTATCCGCTGTAGTTGCAAGTGTAACCGTATTTTTTGTTTCTTTTTCAACTGCGATTTCTGTCTTATTTAATACCTGATTACCGGTTTCTTGCCTCACCGAAAGCATATTCCCAAGATAAACACCGCCTCCTGCTGAGCCTCCTATAAGAAGTGCTGCCGCCAGTACAAATGCAAGCGAATTTGATTTATTCTTTTTTCTCTTAGAAACATTCTCACTCGGCTGGCTATTATTCAAATTTCCATCATTTAATGGATAATTTCCATAATATCCACTATTAGTTTCCTGATTGTTTTCGTTTTCATTAAATCCATTATAATTATCCATAATATGCCTCCTTAAAATATATAATTTTCAATTATTAGTAATGGCATAACCTATAAAACATCTGCTTTATTTGTTATGCCATTATGATAAATTTAATTTGTGTTGACTTTGTGAAGTACTTTTGAACTAAATGTGATTTCTAATCAAGGTTATAATTATACGAAATATAATAATCCCAGCCATACTTTTGGCAATAATCTGCTATCTTATACTCTAATTTATCATCTTTATTATCCTCAACTATGTATTCAGTCAGATAAATCTGTACTCCTTTTCTAGATAGTTTTTTGAGATATTTTAGATAATACTTGGTTATTTCTTCACCCTTCTTTTTATCTTCAACAAGTGTAGTAAACACTCCTTCCTGATTAACTCCATCAGCTATCTTCTTAAGAGTTTTATTCTCTTTTAAATACTTGCTTACAAATACATCTCCACCATTTATAATCACCTTAGTGTTCAGTTTTCTAATATCTGTTAAAATCTTAACAAGTCCCTTATATATCCCTGCTTTCGGATACTCATAATACACATCCGAATTATCTACAAAAAAGCCGTCCACACCTTTTTTCTTAAAGTCTTTTGCACGCTTTAACATAAATTTCTGCCATGACTTATCTGCAACATTTACCCATTCCTCACCTTCCCAGCCATCATACTTAGAAATAGCTAAGTGCTTATACTTTTTATAATACGTTCTAAAATCCTCAAGCGAACCTATATTTAAATATGTATATACTGTTTTGCCGGCTTTTTTAAGACGTGTAATATCATCCTTTGTAAAATGCTCTGCATCAATAACTACAGTCTGATAAGCATTAAGTTTTTTTATATCCTTTCTACCTATGCCTATAAATACACCATATCGTTCATCATAATCATAGGCCATCGCTTTAGATTTAATTAAAAAGACAAATATTATAAGAAAGAGAATCATTGGGATAATAACTATAGCAAGGGCTATCTGTCTAAGTTTTTTTATCTGTTTTTTTACTTCCAACTCTTTTTCTTCATTCTTATTTTCCATCAAAACATCCCTTCTGATTTATTTTTTATCCTTCGAAAGATCCGGAGGATTAAATGTATCTACCTGACTTGGTGAAGATAACGAAAAATAATATACTTCATCCGTTGTAAACTCTCTAAAAAATACCCTATCACCAATTATATTTATACTATTATAATCTCCTGTTTTTATAACAGTTTTATCAAATGTCGATAAATTCATCATTTCAAGCCTATTATTTTTACCATCATCAACCTGATATACTACATACTGTTCATCTGGAGTAACATTATAAAATGAACATTTTTCTTTTACCAAAATAGTCGGATTCTGACCATATTCATCAACTTTAGCTATATTATGTTTTTGTGATAATGAAATAAAATAAATATTTCCACCAACGAGTGCAGGCTGATAGCAATTTCCTTTATAGATAACAACTCTCTGCTTAGTTAAAGGGTCAAACGAGTATATATAATGGTCTTCCTCTGCTCCTCCATAGTAGATTTTACTACTGGTAAGTGTACCCGGCACAACCTTTTCTTCTAACAAAAGTTCATCTTCCTTACCATCCAAACCGGTACAGTAAAGATTCATATTACCATCTTTTTCATGCCTTTGATAATATACTTTATTTCCTATAAGTCCTACAACACCTACATCATAAGCATAAATTCCTCCTATAGCATGACTTCCCTTTTTTGCCACTCTGTAAATGCCTGAATAAGAAAACTGTAATACTCTTTTAACTGTATCATTTCTTGTATAGTTTAAGCGTGAATAAACAACATAGTTAGTTGTATTATTTATATAACCTGCCGTATCCTCCTGCATATATTCAAAGTCACTCAAATCTTTTGACATAGAATAAAGCGAGCCTCTATCTTTTAAATTGCTAAAATATATCTTATTATCATCAGCACAGAACAGTCCTCCGTTATATAAATTACAGGCTGTATTACCGATTGCTCCTTCAGTATTCGGTATTACTCTTCCGGAAAATTTTATTATAACAAAGACCAAAATAAAAGCAATCCCTACCAAAACTACCAAAATATTTGCCTTAGCACTGCTTGCTCTTTCCTTCTGCATACAAAACCTCCTCATCGCTTTCTAATAATTATTATACTTGCCTTTTGTCCCTATTTCAATATGATAAAAGCGTGATATTTATAAAAGTTTCGGCAAGAATACTTCTAATACGTTGTCTTGTACTATTTCTTACTCAAATACTAAAAAGAAAAGCCTTAACTTTCCGTTTTATGAGCTGATGCTCACAACGAAAAAAGCCAAGACTTTTCCTAACATTACTTATTTAATTCCTCTACCTAAGATTTTTAGAAACAGCACAAAGCACATTCCCTCTTACTTAGTTAAAGTTATATCCTGTAAGAATATTTTCTTTTCCTTCAAATGTCACTTCGCCGTAAGTATTATATGAAAGTGCAAGGAAAGAACCTGAGATATTATATACATTTTCATAACCGTTATTCTGGAGCATCATAATTGCATTATAACTTCTCTGTGAAGAACGGCAATGGAGGTATACAGGCTTATCCTTTGGAATTTCTGAAAGTCTGTCACGAATTTCACTAAGTGGAATATTAACCGCTGTCTTAATATGACTTGCCTCATATTCTCCCACTTCACGAACATCAATAATCATTGCATTTGTTTCCACAAGCTCACGTACCTTAGTAACAGGAACCTGTTTGAATACTCCGTTAAGGATATTACTACCTACAAGACCTGCCATATTTACAGCATCTTTTGCCGTTCCCATTACAGGTGCATAGCAGAACTCAATGTGTGCAAGATCCTGAACTTTTCCGCCAAAAGCAATTGCTGTTGCAATAATATTGATACGTCTTTCCGGATTATGTCTACCTACAGACTGTGCTCCAAGAATCTTTCCACTTGTCTTATCAAAAAGAACTTTCAAGAAAAGTGGATAGGACTCCGGCATGATACCTACCTTATCCTGTGGAATTACATATACATAATCGTAAGGAATTCCCTCTTTTTTCAGAGTCTTTTCATTCATACCGGTGCTTGCCGCATACATATCAAAGATACGTACAGTAGAGCTTGCCATAAAGCCTCTATTAACAGAAGGGATTCTATAAAGATGATCTGCAACTGCTCTAGCTTGCATCTGTGCAGGCCAAGCAAGAGGAAGTCTTGTCTGCTTTCCTGAGAAGAAATCGGTTACTTCAATCGCATCTCCCACTGCATAAATATGAGGATCATTTGTCTGATAATGACTATCCACTAAAATTCCGCCCTGCTCTCCAATCTCAAGACCGGCTGCTTTTGCAAGAGCTGTTTCAGGCTTCACACCGATTGCCATTACTACAACATCCGCTTCCACTTCTTTTCCGGAAACAAGCACGATATTTTTCTCTTTTATAGCCTTGATTCCATCGCTAAGAATAAGGTTTACTCCATGATCAATCACTTCCTTATGAAGAATATGTACCAATTCTTTATCATAAGGAGCCATAATCTGATCCATAGCCTCTACAAGAGAAACTTTAAATCCGGCTTCTACAAGGTTCTCAGCTACCTCTACGCCGATAAAACCGCCGCCGATTACAGCAATATTCTTTGCTCCATGAGCCTGAATATAATCATCAAGTTTTCTGATATCCACTACATTTTTTACAACAAAGACATTTTCATTACCGATGCCTTCGATACTTGCAGGAAGGATGGCTTCTCCACCCGGAGAAAGTATAAGTTCATCATAAGACTCTTCATACTCTGTTCCATCTGCGTGATTTTTTACTTTAACTTTCTTATTTGCCCTATCAATAGAAATAACTTCATTTTCTACACGAGTATCAATATTATACTGTTTCTTGAACTGTGTAGGATTCATAAGAATGAGGTTATCACTCTTTGCAATCTTTCTAGAAAGAAAGTAAGGAAGTGCACAGTTACTAAAAGATACATGAGGTCCTCTCTCAAAAACTGTAATGTCCGCACTTTCATCTAACCTACGAACTCTTGCAGCTACAGATGCTCCACCTGCTACACCACCAACAATTAAAATCCTCTTGCCCATAACAAATTATCCTCCTTTAATTTTATAATTAGTTTTATTTTACTTTACACTTCACAAAGAACCTATTCCCTATAAAACCGCCTACAAACAGGAATACTAAATAAATCCAACCTGAAAGTGACATATTGGATATTGGTGCAAAAAGAGCTCCTGCATTACAGCCGTTACCAAGTCTTGTTCCAAATCCCATGATGAATCCACCAAGAGCGAAGAGCCAGATATCTTTAACCTTGAAATCTGCAATTCCATCCTTAAACTCGAACACAAATCTGCCCGCCATAAGAAGGTACATAACAGCACCAATGAAAATACCTATATTCTGTATACCACCGCCATACTCTAAGAAAGGCTTGGCATAATCATCAGGAGGCATCTGTGCAAATTCTGCAAGTGTTTCGGAACTAACACCGAATAACTGCAGGAAATTGCCAAACCAAATACCAAAAGCGGTAGTTACACCCCAGCTCTTTTTCGTTACACCAAGTACAACAGTAGCCATAACAGCAAGACCGATAGCTCCCTGATTTAACGTCCAAGGTCTGGCAAAAATATAGTAATAAGTATCTTTGCTAAAGAATTTTCCATTTTTTGTATCAAGTTCAAAAGGAGTTTCCTGTACTGTTTCCATGCCGATACCTGAAAACTCATTTTTAGCTCTTTTCATCTTCTCATACCAAAAAGCATATCCTACAAGAGCCAAAGAGAAAATTCCTGTAAGAACAAGACCTCCGATATAACCATTTAAAGGATCGCCCGGGAATAAATCCGGAAGAAATACACCCTTTCCCTGATAAGAACTTGAGCTGAATAAACTATCCTTAATCCAACTCTGAGTATGCTGAAAACGGAAACCGAGATATACACCCGGAAAGAAGAAAATCAGAGTGACAATCGCTCTGGGAGTTCCGTTTGCAAGGTCTGTTAAAGCTCCGGAAGCACAGCAAGAACAAAGTGCCATACCAAAACCGAACAATAATGCTCCGAGTACAAGACCTAGATTAATAGCCTTTACAGAAAGCTTATAACTTTCCGGATCTCCATTAAAATACATCAGTGCCACAAAAAGAACAGCAGAAACGAAAAACATAAGTGCCATAGACCTCATAAGCTTTGTAGAACCACCACGAAAAGCACGATTTACAGAACCGGCAAATCCCGTATAAGCCCTCATAAGTACATAACCGAAGCCCAGACCCACTAAAAGTCTGCTCCCCACCTTCATTTGTGTCGATGCGAAAAGCAGTACCGCTAAAAGCAGCCAGCCTATAACAGGCTCTACCTTGCTTTTCATAAACTCTTGTTTCATAGTATTACCTCCCTATATAATTTTTTAGAGTTTCTTTTTGAAAACACGAACTTTTCTACTTTAACCATTGCCAAATCTCTTCCGTAATTTTTTCCTCATTAGAAAAATCAGTATATTCTTTTACAATATAACTTGGTCTTGATTTTAAGACAATCAGTCTTGTAGCAAGCTCCAGTGCTTCTTCAATATCATGTGTCACCATAATAATGGTGCATCCCGTATGTTTCCATAGGGATTTAATCAGCTCTCTCATACTCTTTCTTGTGACTGCATCAAGAGCTCCAAGCGGCTCATCCATAAGCATCATCATAGGTTTATTCACAAGAACCCTTGCAAGAGCTGCTCTCTGTTTCATGCCTCCGGATAATTCATGAGGATAGCGATTAAGAAAACCGTCAAGCCCAACCTCCTTAATAAAATCCGAACAGAGTCTTTCAATTGTTTCCTTCTCAACATTCCTCATCTTCAAGCCAAAAGCGATGTTATCTTTTATCGTAAGCCATGGATAAAGAGTCGGATCCTGAAATACAAAACCTCTGTTAAAATCCGGTCCTTCCACTTTCTCTCCCAAAAACAACACTTCCCCGGAAAGTGGCTTTTCAAAGCCTGCAATCAAATTTAACAGTGTACTCTTCCCACAACCGGAAGGTCCTAAAATCGTAATAAACTCTCCTTTATTTACCTCTATACTAATATCATTTAAAACTTGAAGGGTATCTTTTCCATCTGAAAATTCCATATTCACCTTATCAAGTTTTAAAAGTTTACTTTCTTCCATTTATTTCCTCCACTAACATCTCCGCATACTTAGGCTCAATAAAGGTTTCAAGCCTTTCTATATTAGGCTTATCTGTTAAAGACTGTTGTTCATACAAAAAGTGCGCAGTATCAATTACTGTATCAGTAAAATCTCCTCTTTCCCTGCTATTTCCAAGATACTTTTTCTGAATCAACTCTTTTGCATCAAGATGAATTGAGCCTTTCACCTGAATATCAACCTCTGCCTTCGTCTGTCCCAAATAATCCGACAGAACCTCTACAACATTTTCATGATTATTTTTTATATCTATCTTTGCCCGATTCAATGCTTTTAAATAACTCACTACAAGCTCCGGATAACGATTTGCAAAGTCTTTTCTTACAATTTCAACATTTGCTGTAATCATTCCTCTTTTTGCAAGATCTTCACTTGTAATAACGGAATAACCTCCATCTTTTACCATTTTTGAAAGTGTAGGCTCCCAAACATAAGCTCCATCTATTTCTTTTTGAATAAAGGAACTATAAATTTCGGGCATCTGCATATCAAAAAGTGTCACATTTTCTTCTTTTATCTCAGCCACTTCAAGGCTTTTCAAAATACTGTAATGAGCAGTCGAAGTAAACGGTGCCGCAAGTTTTTTTCCTTTCAAGTCCTTCAGCTCTTTTATACCGGAATCTTTTCTTACAATAAGCTGCTCAGCGGTAGAAATAATATCATGAATCCAAATACATTCCACCTTCATTCCATTTGCAAAACCAAGGATAGCTGAAGAACTTCCAAGCATTGCAAAATCAATATCTTTTGATACCATGGCATTGCGAATATCCCCTGCTTGAAATTCCAAAATTTCCACAGGCAGCTTAAATTCTTCTTCAAAATACCCTTTTACAATAGCTAACATTTCATCATTTGGAAGTTGTTGTGTTCCAATTACAATTTTTGTAGGATAACCGTTAGAAACTCTTTTTTCCATACAGCCTGATAGAAAAAAAATACACCACAAACACATCAAACCTAAAAATAACTGTTTCAAAAAGAACTACTCCTTCCCATTCCAAGGCACTAATTTTTTCTCTAATTTTCTAAGCCCCATATCCATAAGAACCCCCGTAAAGCCCATTAAAAAAATTCCAACAAAAATAACATCGGAACGCATAATACGACTGGCGTCCAGTACCATCCAACCAATTCCTGAAGTAGCAGCCACCATTTCAGAAGAAATCAATGTGGTGTATCCGACTCCAAGTGCAGTTCTCATACCTACTAAAATAGCAGGAAGTGCCGCCGGAAAAACCACCTTGCGAAAAGCCTGTCCATGAGAAGCACCCAAGCTATAAGCACAATTTAAAAATCTTTCGGGAAGTCTTGTCACTCCTGCTGCACTCGCAATAAAAATTGGGGTAAAACAGGCAACAAACAAAAGAGCTATTTTAGACTCATTTCCAATCCCTAACCAAAGCACCAAAAGAGTGTAGTACGCAAGAGGCGGAAGTGGTTTTACAAAATCAACAATCGGTTCAAAAACTGCCCTTGCCTTTTTACTAAAACCTGCCCACAAACCTAAGGGTACTGCAAATATCGTAGCAAATACAAAGGCCGCAAGCAAACGATATAAACTTGAGCCTAGGTGAAACAATAAAGATTGTCTTTTATAGCCTTTCCTTAAAATCTCCAAAAAAGCCGAAAGTACGGTTTTCGGTGATGGCACAATGAGAGATTCAACAAGGTGAAGAGAGGTAATCAATGCCCAAATTAAAATAATAATACCTATTGTAGTAATTGTTATTATGCGATTATCTTTAATTTTCAAATCTACCCCCACTTTTTGTTCAAATTATATAACGATTCACTATCCTTATAAATAACTAAATAGTTTCTCCTCTTGTTTCATTTAAAATCGTTAATAAATTATCATTTTTTTTGTTCAACATTTTAATTATATCATTTTATACCATTAAATCAATAAGAATTTTTATTTTATCTTTTTTTTGTAACTATTCAGCCTTCCCTCCCATACTCGCAGACACTTCGTGTCACGCTCGTATGGGAGGGGCGAGCCACTATGTGGCTCATTTCCCCTAATAATAACTAGCTCGTTTTGCGAATAAACTCGCAAACTCACTAGTCATTATTGGGGGAATGGCTGAATAGTTACTTCTTTTTATAAATTGCAAGCCTAAATGCCAATGTTTATAAATTTTTCCTTTATCTCCCATAAAATCGGCATTAAAATAGGGCTGCCTCGGCAAGCCCTACTTTAACGCATCTTTTTATGATACACTAAGCTTAAATTTTTCTTAAAACTTTCCCTTTTTTATCTATGATATACCAGTTATCTCCCTCTCTTACAGGGGCGATTCCTTCGTCGAAAGAACTTGCATCATCATACTTAGGCTTTATTACCTCTTTGCCTTTTTTATTGATATAACCATACTTGTCGTCCTTCTCTACCCAAGCCAGTCCTTCACTGAAATCACCTACCCAACCATACTTAGGCTTTACTACCTCTTGCCCTTTTTTATTGACATAACCACGCTTACCGTCCTTACTTACCACAGCCAGTCCTTCACTGAAAGCACCTACTTCATCATACTTAGGCTTTACTACCTCTTCCCCTTTTTTATTGATAAACCCTCTCTTGCCGTCCTTCTCTACTACAGCCAGTCCTTCTCTGAAATCTCCTACTTCATCATACTTTCCAACCTTTACTACCTCTTGCCCTTTTTTATTGATAAACCCTCTCTTGCCGTCCTTCTCTACTACAGCCAGTCCT
>NZ_JBQMXS010000044.1:0-14252 GCF_052173895.1 Catonella sp.
CTGAAAATGATTCTATGGAACCTATTATTACTGAGCAGGTAGAAATTCTCGGCAAGGTTATAGGCTTAATTAGAATGTATTAAAATCATAAATTTATAATTTTAAATCATAAAACTGCCATAAATATATTATAATTATGGCAGTTTTAGTTTATCTGATAAGCATATCTGTATCAAGCATCTTTCCGTCAGACCAGATTCTCTCTATGTTATAAAATTCTCTATCCTCTTTTGAGAAAATATGAACTACAAATTCACCAAAATCCATAAGAATCCAGTGTTCTGATCTACCTCCTTCAATTCTTTCAGGATTGATTCCTGCTTTTCCAAGACTTTCTTCTACTGCATCTTGCAGAGCCTTCATCTGATTTTCATTTTTGGCATCAGCAATTATAAAATACTCAGAAATAGTTGTTAAATGTGCAATATCAATTACCTTAATATCATTTGCCAAATGCTCATCTAAAGATTTACAGACTATTCTTACTGCATCTAAAATATTTTCCATCATCCCTCCACTATTCTTTTATAAAACTCAAATGTTTCTTCTGTTCTTTTGTCCATAAGACCATCACTTTTATTTACTTTATCCATTACAGATTCAAGTTCATACAGAGTAGCCTTATGCAGATTATCAAAGGCACAGACTCTCATTTCATTTATGTATGGAAGTTCAGGTCTATTTGGCTCTATATAATCTGCAACATATATTATTTCTTCCAAAAGACTCATATTAGGTCTTCCTGTAGTATGATATAAAATAGCAGATAAAACTTCTTCATCATCAACACCATAAACTTCTTTAGCAAAATGCGCACCAAGTTTTGTATGTAAAAGTCCTGGGGACTTCCTTTCTATCTCGGTGATTTCAATTCCATATTTTTCACATTCAGCTATCATTTCAGAACTTTTAAGATATTTAGCACAGTCATGTAAGAGTCCAGCAATCTGAGCCTTATAAATATCTGCTCCATGTTTCATTGCAAGGCTGGCTGCTGTATAAGACACTCCCAGTGTATGATGAAATCTGTACTCAGGTAAAATCTCTCTCAATCTATTATGTAAATCTAAAAAATATGTTGCCCCATACATATCAACTCTCCTTATACAGTCCATTTTTTAAGATATAATCCATAACTTGCTCATTGATGTTTAGTTGTTTACCATCCTTTATTCCATCTGCTATAAGCCTTCTTATTTCAGTTGAAGAAACCGAGTTTGTTTCAAAAGGAATTTCCTTCATCCTGACATTCTCAAACTCAGTTTTTAATACATTTTGAATATGCTGCTTACACTTATCAGAGGCATCTCCAACCCTTGATATATATAATATAACAGCATTATCAAATATTTCCTGTGGTTTATGCCAATCTTCAAGATACAATACGGAATCTCCACCTATTATAAGATAAAAGTCTGTATTAGTATAATATTTTCTTAAAGCAGTTAGGGTATCTGAAGTATAGCTTATTCCCTCTCTTAATAGTTCAAAATCTGAAGGCAAGATATTCTTTTCATCTTCAACTGCAAGTTTTACCATATTGTATCTATGAAAATCCTCAGTTATTGTAATTCCTAGTTTATTAGGAGGAATTTTAGCCGGCATTACCCATACTTCTGATAAATCTTGGTAAAATAATGCTGCCTTAGCCATATTAATATGGGTATTATGAATCGGGTTAAATGTTCCTCCTAAAATTCCTATTTTCTTCATATTTTACTCTATTTCTTAGGAAGTTCAATTTTTTTATGGTTTTTGGATTCTTTATACAGTACAATTTTTTTCCCAATTACCTGAACTATGTGTGAATGAGTACGTTCTGCAAGAACCTCAGCTATTTCCCTCGGCTCATCCATACAGTTTTTAAGTACTGCTATCTTAATTAACTCCCTTGACTCCAACACTTCTGAAATTGCAATAGTAAATTCAGGTGTAATACTGGATTTTCCTACATTGAATATCGGATCTAAATTCATTGCTAGACCTTTAAGATATGCTCTCTGTTTACTTGTCATGTTATCTCCTACTTTGTTGATTAAAATTTATTTATAATAATCGAAACTAATATCTCCAAGATTTACAAGGTCTCCTTCTTCAATACCAAGTTCCTCTAATCTAGTTATTACCCCTTGATCACGCAAAAATTTTTGGAAGAATGCAAAACCCTTTTCATCATCCAAATTGGTATAGCCAAGCATTTTATCAATCTTTGCTCCTTTAACAAGATATTCCCCCTCTTTTACTTTTATAATTTCAAGAGGGCTTTCTTCTATAGTAAGCTCAGAAACATCAAACTCTTTATGGAAAACCACAGGAGTTCGGTCAAGAGTCTTAAGTATATCATTTACAGCATATAAAAGCTCTTTTATACCTTTTCCGGATACTGCTGAAATAGGATAAATAGCAATATTTTCTTCATCAAAGGCTTTATGAAATTCTTTTAATTTTTCATCAGCCTCATCACCATAAAACAAGTCCATCTTATTAGCGGCGATAATCTGTGGTATTTTTAATAATTCAGGATTATAACTTTCTAACTCTTTATTAATACTTTTTATATCTTGGATTGGATCTCTTCCCTCTGAGCCTGAAATATCCACTACATGAACAATTACTCTGGTTCTTTCAATATGTCTTAAAAACTGATGTCCTAAGCCTATTCCTTCAGATGCACCATCTATGAGTCCCGGAATATCTGCAATTACAAAACCACTTCCACCACCAAGGTCGACTACACCAAGATTTGGATGTAAAGTAGTAAAGTGATAATTTGCAATCTTAGGCTTGGCATTAGTACAGCGTGAAAGTATAGTAGATTTTCCAACATTAGGATAACCTACAAGTCCTACATCGGCAATGAGCTTAAGCTCTAAAATAAGAGTAAGTTCAATACCCTTTTTTCCAGGTTGAGCATAAGTAGGAACTTGCATTGTAGGTGTTGCAAAATTCATATTACCTTTTCCACCTCTGCCACCTTTTAGGATAACCTCTCGTTGATTGTTACCTGACATATCGACTATTACCTTGCCTGAGTCTGCATCTTTAACTACAGTACCTTCAGGAACTCTTATTATTATATCATCGCCATCTTTCCCATGACAGCGTTTTTTTCCACCTTCATCACCATCTTTAGCATAGTATTTTCTTACATATCTAAATTCATTAAGTGTATTTATATTTTTATCTACAACAAAAATTACATCTCCGCCGTCTCCACCATCTCCACCGTCAGGACCTCCTGCGGCTACAAAAAGCTCTCTTCTGAAACTTACATGGCCGTTTCCACCATTTCCCGATTTTACATATATTTTTGCACTATCTGCAAACATTTTTCTTTTCCTTTTTTATATTAAAAATGCTCCAAATCTATGCTACACAAAGATTTGGAGCTAATTATCAGTTATTATTCAGCTACAGCTACCGGATAAACAGAAACCTGCTTTCTGTCTCTGCCTAATCTCTCAAATTTAACTTTTCCATCAACTGTTGCAAATAATGTATCGTCTTTGCCGATTCCAACATTTGTACCAGGATGAATATGAGTTCCACGCTGTCTATAAAGAATATTTCCAGCTAATACGAACTGACCATCTGCTCTTTTAGCACCAAGTCTTTTGGACTCAGAATCTCTGCCGTTCTTTGTAGAACCAACACCCTTCTTATGAGCAAAAAACTGAAGGTTCAATCTTAACATCGCATTACACCTCCTGCCTTATTATTGTAATGAACTTTTTACCGTATTCATGTGATATTCCATCAAGACCTAACATAAGAGATTTTATAAGTAAATTAGCGTTATCGCTCAATTTAGACTTAAATATGAGTTTTAGATATCCCTTTTGGGCATCATCTATTACCTCAACCTTATCTCTACAAAAAACCTCAATAGAATTTAGCGTATTAATAGCAAGTATTGAAACTGCAGCACACACTATATCATTGCCATAATTAGCAAATAATGCATGACCTGAAAACTCAATACTCTTATAATCGCATTCTTTGTCAATAGACACAAGCACTTTAATCATGATTAAGCATTAATCTTTTCGATTTTGAGCTTGGTATAAAGCTGTCTATGACCATTCTTCTTGTGGTATCCACTCTTGCGTTTATACTTGTAAACAACAATCTTAGGTCCCTTGCCTTCTTTTTCAACTGTAGCGGTTACAGTAGCACCTGCTACTACAGGGTTTCCAAGAACAAACTTGTCACCACCGATTGCAAGAACCTGATCAAAGGTATAAGTCTCTCCAGCTGCTACACCAAGTTTCTCAACCTGAATAACATCACCTTCAGCTACCTTATACTGCTTACCACCTGTTGCAATAATTGCGTACATATGGCTCCTCCTATTATAATTCTCGCCTGCTTAGGTGTTACCGTTTTAGGCAAACTTCTACCCACACAGTGCGGCACAATTTATAGTTTATCATACTAAAATATAGATGTCAACTAATTTTCTGCGTATCTGTAAATTTTCTACAGTATTTATTTTCCTGTAATATTTATTTGATATAATATAATAATCCTAAATATTCAATTCAGATATAATTCCCTTAAGCATCTCGGCTGATTCCCTAAGTCTTTTAAGTTCATCCTCATCAAGCTTAATAGGTACCTGCTTTTCTATTCCGTCACTTCCTACTATACAAGGCATACTAAGAACAACACCATCTATCCCCTGCTCGCCATGCATCATAGTAGATACAGGAAGAATGGACTTCTCATCTCTTACTATGCACTCACAAATTCTCTTAACTGCCATAGCTACACCGAAATAAGTAGCCCTCTTTCTCTGAATAATCTCGTAGGCTGCATTTTTTACTTCTTCAGCTATATTCTTTTCAGATTCATCATGGCTATAATGACCTCTCATTTCGCAGAAATCATTGAGAGGTATACCCGAAACATTTGCTGAACTAAATGCAGCTATTTCACTATCTCCATGCTCTCCTACTATGAATGCATGGATACTTCTTGAATCGACTCCAAGATGATCGCTAAGCCTTGTTTTAAGCCTTCCTGTATCAAGTACAGTCCCCGAACCGATTACTCTATTCTCAGGAAGTCCTGAGAGTTTCTGTGCAACTGCCGTAAGAATGTCTACCGGATTAGCAACTATAAGAAGAATTCCCTTAAAATCTCTGCTTGCTATCTCAGGTATTATACTTTTAAATATTCCTACATTTTTGTGTACAAGGTCAAGTCTTGTTTCATCAGGTTTCTGATTGGCACCGGCTGTCACTATAACTATACCTGCATCCCTTACATCATCATAGTTTCCGGCATACACACGCATATGCTTTGCAAAAGGTATGCCATGGCTTATATCCATAGCCTCCCCCTCTGCTTTATCCATATCGGCATCTATCATTGCTATTTCTGAAAAAAGTCCACTCTGCATAAGTGCAAAAACTGATGCTGAACCTACAAAACCACAACCTACCATAACTGCTTTTCTAAAATTTATCATAAATATTCTCCTTTTATTGAATTTCATTCTCATTATAGCATTAATATAATACTAAAGATAGATATGTTTTTATAATAGTGCAGTAATATTTTATGAATGTTATAAGTCTATAAAAACTTATAACATTCTTCTACTATTTCCCCGATTCTTCAAAATAAGCATCAATCCCATCTGCCATACCTTCAGCCATCTTCTTCTGATAAGAAGAGGTATTTAATGCCCTGTCTTCTGTCTCATTTGTCATATATCCCATTTCTATAATGGTTACAGGAACTTTAGCCCAGTTTATTCCGCTCATAGTATCGGTTTCCCAAACATACTGCTTTTTGCAGGCTGATTTTGCTACAACACCATCAAGCACCTTTTCAGACAATAACTTACTTTTTTTATATAACTTGGAATTATAAGGATTCTTTTTAGTCTGACAGATAGTCATTGCACCATTTACAGACTTATTGGATGCACCATTTGCGTGAATTCTGATAAACACATCTGCATTAGCCTTATTTGCCATTTCTGCTCTTTCAGAATTGCTTATATTTACATCATTTTTTGTACGACACATAATAACTTTATATCCACGCTTTTTCAAAATTTTTTGTAAATTTTTAGCTACTTTAAGTGTAAGCTTATACTCAGGTTGCTTAGTCCAAAGCCCTTGAGTGCCACCCGTTACTTTAAACTTAGTAGTTTTTGCCCCCGGTCCTATCGGTTCTTTTTCAAGATTAGCCTTGGTCTGATGTCCTGCATCTATGCAGATTATTTTTTTATCGGTTTTTGATGCATTAACTATATGCAGATTATTTGTAGACAATGCCATAAACATTGATAAAACAACTAAAATACTTAATATCTTTTTCATATCTTTCTCCTTACTTCAAATATTTATTAAATATCCATACACTTTTTATTTTACCACAATACTACTTTAAGTGAAAGTCTATTTAATTTACTCTTAACTATAAAGAAACAGACAGTTACCTAAGATTTTACAATCCTCTGTAACTGCCTGTTTTATATCATTCTTTTTAAATACAAATTTTATTTTTATACCGGATAAGCTCCGTTTGTTGTATCTGCAACAGTACTATCTACCTTGGTCTGCTGAGCCTTTCTATATTTGAAGAATTCAGTAGCAACCTGTGGGAAAAGTGCATATGAAAGCACATCCTCATCCTGCTGTTTCCACTCTTTTACTTCTTCTTCAAACTTAGCAAGCTGTGGCTCAATAAGATCTGCAGGTCTACAAGTAATTGGTTTTTGGTCTCCAATAGCCTTTTTAACAACCTCAGGATTGAAAGGCTTAACTGTCTCACCAAACTCACCTGAAAGAATCTTCTTAGACTCTTTGGTTATCATCTTATAACGCTCACCCTGAAGTACATTCAGAACTGCCTGAGTACCTACTATCTGTGAAGAAGGTGTAACAAGAGGTGGCTCACCAAAGTCAGCTCTAACTCTTGGAATCTCCTTAAGCACTTCCTCATACTTATCTTCTGCATGAGCCTCTTTAAGCTGTGATACAAGGTTTGAAAGCATACCACCCGGTACCTGATAAAGCAAAGTCTTTATATCTACACCAAGCACCTTTGTATTCATAAGACCACTTGCAAGATATTTCTCACGAAGTGGACGGAAATAATCTGCTATTTCAGCAAGCTTATTCTGGTCAAGACCTGTATCGTACTCAGTTCCTCTAAATGCCTCAACCATAACCTCTGTAGCTGGCTGGCTGGTTCCCATAGCAAGTGGACTCATAGCTGTATCTATGATATTAGCACCTGCCTCAACAGACTTCATATAAGTCATAGCTGCAACACCTGATGTGTAGTGAGTATGCATTTCTATAGGAAGCTTAGTTCCTTCACGAAGTGCTGTAACAAGCTTTGTAGCCTCAGCTGGTACAAGAAGACCTGCCATATCCTTAATACAAAGAGAATCAGCACCCATTTCTTCAATAGCTTTAGCTTTAGCCTTCCAATAATCAAGGGTATAAGCCTCTCCTAAGGTATAGGAAAGGGCTACCTGAGCATGTCCACCTTCCTTTTTAGATGCTGTAACTGCAGTCTGAAGATTACGAAGGTCATTGAAACAGTCAAAAATTCTGATTATATCAATACCGTTTGCAAGTGACTTCTGTACAAAGTACTCAACTACATCATCTGAATAATGGTTGTACCCAAGGATATTCTGACCTCTGAAAAGCATCTGAAGCTTTGTTTTCTTAAATCCTGCCTTAAGCTTACGAAGTCTTTCCCATGGATCTTCTTTTAAGAAACGAAGGCAGGCATCAAATGTAGCACCACCCCAGCATTCAACTGCGTGATAGCCAATTTCATCCATTTTGCCAATTATAGGAAGCATCTCTTCAGTCGTCATTCTTGTTGCGATAAGGGACTGATGTGCATCACGAAGGACAGTATCCACTATCTTAACTGCCTTATTACCCTGTTCTGACATATGTTAATCTCCTTTTAATAATTTATCCCAAATTATTCACCAAACATCAAGTAATCACATAATTAAGAATTATATGTTTCACAGATGTTTGGTAATAAGAGGTATGTGACCTATGGTGTGAATAATTGGGGTGTTATAATTTTTCTTATTTAACTCCGAAAATCGCCATAAATACACCAGCTGCAACTGCAGTACCGATAACACCGGCCACATTAGGTCCCATAGCATGCATAAGAAGGAAGTTTGAAGGGTCTGCCTCTGCTCCTACCTTCTGTGATACTCTGGCTGCCATAGGTACTGCTGATACTCCTGCTGAACCGATAAGCGGATTTATCTTACCACCGGTTAAGTGGCAAAGCAACTTACCAAAAAGTACACCTGTAGCTGTTGCAATTCCAAATGCAACAAGACCAAGGGCCACTATCTTAAGTGTATCAATCTTTAAGAATGCCTCAGCTGAAGTTGTAGCACCTACCGAAGTTCCAAGTAAAATAACTACTATGTACATAAGTGCATTACTGGCAGTTTCCTGAAGCTGTTTAACTACTCCACTTTCTTTAAAAAGATTACCAAGCATAAGCATACCTACAAGAGGAGCTGTTGTTGGAAGGATAAGTGTAACAACTATCGTAACTACTATTGGAAAGAAAATTTTCTCAAGTTTGCTTACAGGCCTGAGCTGCTCCATCTTGATTTTTCTTTCTTTTTCAGTTGTGAAAAGTTTCATTATAGGTGGCTGAATGATAGGAACCAAGGACATATATGAATATGCCGCAACTGCAATAGGTCCCATATACTCAGTCTGCCCAAGCTTTCCTGCAAGGAAGATAGAGGTAGGACCGTCTGCACCACCAATAATTGAGATAGCAGCAGCAGCCTTGTCATTAAAACCAAGTAAGATGGCGAAGAAGTAAGCACCGAAAATACCAAACTGAGCAGCTGCACCCATAATAAAGCTTATAGGGTTAGCAATCAGCGGACCAAAGTCTGTCATCGCACCTACACCTAAGAATATAAGACAAGGGAGAATACTCCATTCATCAAGTAAGAAGAAGAAATGGAGAAGTCCGCCTTCTTTCATAATATCCGGATAGATATTTACAAGCAACATACCAAAGGAAATAGGAACGAGAAGAAGTGGTTCATATCCCTTTGCTATGGCCAGATACAAGAACACAAGGGCAATAAATATCATAAGAACATTGCCCCATGACAGGTTGACAAATGCTGTCTGCCCTGCCAAGTTCTCGAGCATATTTGTAACATAGCTCATAGATTATTACCTCCATTTATTGTACAGTTATTGTTTTAGTTAAGAGATGCAAGCAAAGCACCTGCCTCAACCGCATCACCAACTGCACAGGAAACAGAAGCTATAGTTCCATCCTGAGGAGCAACTATATCATTTTCCATCTTCATAGCCTCAAGTACGATGATTACATCTCCTTTTTTAACAGCCTGACCTGCACTTGCCTTAACTGCTAAAATCTTACCTGGCATTGGAGCATTAACCTTAACTGCACCGGCAGCACCACTTGCTGCAGGAGCTGCTACAGGCTTTACAGGTGCTACAGGAGCTGCGCTTTTAACTACAGGAGCAGTACCTGCACTTGCACCCTCTTCAACAGTTACTTCATAAGCTGTTCCATTAACTGTAATTGTATATGTTTTCATAATAAATTATCCTTTCAAAATGATTAAAATATAAAATTGTATATACTAAGCGTTCTTCCAAGAACCATTTCCTTTTCTTCTTATTGAACGAACTACAAGTCCGTCAGAAGGTACTTCTGCATTGTCTGCTGTATAGGCCATGATAGCTGCCATCATAACCGCTGTAAGTTCTGCACCGCTTATATCCTCTGTCTGAACTCCCGTTATAGGCTCTGCAACTGTTTGAATCTGTTCAGCCTGTCCTTCAGCCTTTTCCTTTTTAGCAAGGAACTTCGGTACAAGACTCAATGCCCTAATTACAAAACTTATAAAAACAAG
Organism: Catonella sp.; assembly: GCF_052173895.1. Taxonomy (GTDB): domain Bacteria; phylum Bacillota; class Clostridia; order Lachnospirales; family Lachnospiraceae; genus Catonella. The sequence continues at coordinate 9,926 of NZ_JBQMXS010000044.1, forward strand.
TACGATGAAAATAAAAGCCATACCAAAGATGGTATTAATACCTGCCTTTTCAAGTTTTTGTGCCATTGTCACCTTTCTCTCAGCAGAAAGGCTTGAAGGGAGATATCCACTGTCAACACTGTTCTCATCAAAAGTAGCTACAAACTTGACTAAGCCACCTTCAAACTCTATCATCTCTTCAAATTTAACAAAATCTTTGCCTTCTACAATATTAGCACTAGCTTCATCAACTGACTTAAAACTACCTACCTCTTCCTTAACATTATCCAGATTTTCTACCATAGGTAAAATAAGTTTCTTAGATTTGTTATCAAGTCTTTCTTTAACAAGATCTGCAAGTCCGCCTTCTGCCCAAGACCTAGCAAAAAAATTTCCCGACTGCATTACAGTATCTTTGTGATAAGCCAAGGTTTCACTGCCTGTCTTAGAAGCACTTGCACAGCCACTAAGCAGCATAAAGCAGGAGAAAACGCTAAGCACTAATAACATTAGTCTTTTCTGCATATTTACTTCCTCTCTATATTAAATTGTGCTGTGTTTTTTATTTGGACGATGTTCTCTCTTTGTATATAACATTTCAAAAGCATATACCAGCTGTTTTCTTGTAGCTGCAGGCTCAATTATACTGTCAACAAAGCCTCTTTTTGCAGCCGCTACAGGACTGTTCTGAAGTGCAGCATATTCACTTGCCTTCTCATTAATTGTAGCCGCATCTTTACCATCATAAATAATCTCAGCTGCAAGTTTAGCATCCATCATACCAATTTCAGCATCATTATATGCAAATACAAGATCTGCTCCAATATGCTTTGAATTCATTGTAAGATAAGCACTTCCATAAGCCTTACCCACAATTACATTTACCTTAGGTACAGTCGCATTAGCAAACGCAGCTGTAAGCTGTGATAATGCTCTTGCAATAGAACGCTCCTCACCGATAGAAGATGCAAATCCTGTTACAGATGTAAGTGTAAGTACAGGAATTGAGAAAGAATCACAGAACTCTACAAAGTGTGCTGCCTTATAAGCACCTGCCATAGTAAGTACTGTATCAAACTTCTTTGCTACCTTACCGTCTTCACCTAATAATTCACTACGGTTTGCCACTGCTCCTACAACTGCTCCGTTTAAGCGAATGAAACCGATTACCATCTCTTTAGCACAATCAGCCTTAAGCTCTAAGAACCAGTTATTATCTGAAATTTCACGAAGAGTTACTGCCGCATCTTTTATATGTGAGCCAAGCCCTGCCGTTGCCCTGTTTAAGTCATCCTCACACTCACTGAATACACCTGTATCTTCATTATTTGAAGGAAGAATAGAAACAAGTTCTCTAGCTTTAGTAAGAGCTTCCGCATCATCTGCCGCAACTATGTCTACATTGCCTGATTCTGCCTGAAATGCCGCACCTGCTGTATTACATTTAGCAGTATAATTATTGTCTACTGCGTTTGGTGAATTTACAAAAAGTTTAGCATTTTCCTTCGTCATTATTACAAAATCACTGATAGCTGCTGAAATAGCAGAACCGCCTCCACAGTTACCAAGAACAACTGTAATTGTAGGGATAACTCCACTTGCAAGTACCTGTCTTGCATACACCTTACCAAAGGCATCAAGCGCATCTGTTGATTCTTCAAGACGCATACCTGCACAGTCTGTAATTCCAATTACAGGAACTCCAACCTTAGTAGCAAGGTCATAAACATTAACTATCTGTCTTGCATGCATCTCGCCCATAGATCCGCCAAGAGCATCTTTATCCTGACTATAAACATAAACGAGACTACCGTCTATAAGACCATAGCCTGTAATTACGCCATCACCAGGAACTTCTTTTTCATTAAGGTTGAAATCTGTACTTCTTTTTGTTACTAAAGCACCAATTTCAACAAAACTGTTTTCGTCAAGCAGAGAAAGTATTCTATCTCTTGCTGACAGCACTGCTGTACTACCCATTCTTAGCCCTCCATTAAACTTAAGTTTGGTTTTATCCAGAATAAACTGAATTGTATCTAAACATCCAACTTATTGCCAATTATAATTATAAACTTATAATTATAAAAGTACAAGTGTAATTTTAAGTTTTTAGCATTGAATTTAAATTTTATACTTCATAAATTGCATTAATATCAATCAATTCTACCTTATCCGATTTAGTAAATTTTTCAAAATCGGACAAACTTATAAACCAATAACATTTATTTAAGCATCCGAAATTCATAGACTTTTCTATTAAGTCTTTTAATACAGTTTCATCAGTTTTTTGATTTTTCCATTTTACCTCAGCAAATAAAAAATTATTATTTTCGTCGTAAGCCAGCAAATCAATTTCAGATTCTTTCTTCCTTAGTTTATCATTTCCCCACCAGTTTCCATAATCATACGGTATAAAATTTAGTTTACCTTTACGAAGTCTTTTTTCAAAGTATTCTATGGTTATTTTTTCAAATACACCTCCCATATAATCATTCAATCTTGCCTCAACCTGTTTGTCATAAACTATTTCACCAAGTCCCATATTGATCAGGTTCATGTTTTTTTGAACAAAATAATACCAAAATCTAAGCATAGTATCTTTTATCACATATATAGGTCTTTTAGTTTTTCTATCAAGAACCGGAGTTTTCTTCTCAATAATTCCAAGTTCTACCAAAGAATTTATATAATGTGTGAGTCCACCTGTTTGCATATTTAATTTGGTTGCAATCTCATTTAATTTACTGGCTCCACCTGCAATAGCAAAAAGTATATCATTGTAAGTCTTAGGCTGTCTTAATTCCTGTTTTAATAAGTTAGTCGGTTCTTCAAACAACCTGCCACTAGTTTTAAGAAAATTGTTGATAATATTAGTTTTTAGTTCCATCTTATCATCAAAGAATGTTAAATATTCAGCTATTCCACCTGTAAGTCCATACACTATCGCTTTTTCTTTATAGCTATAATTCTCCACGAATTTTGCTGCATCCAGATAATTAAACGGATTAATCTTTAACTGACTTGTCCTTCTTCCATAAAGCGGACTTTTATAAGCTAATACCTGATTCTCCATAAAACTCATAGATGAACCACATAATATAAGAAAAAGCTTACTACTATCCCGATATTCATCAATTAGTTTTTGTAATAAAGAAGATATATACTCTGTGGTTTGTGCTAAATATGGATATTCATCAATCACAAAGACTATTCTATTTTCTTTTGCGTATTCAAACAAGTATCTAAATGCTGATTCAAAATTCAAAAAATCCGGTAAACCTTTCAAATTACCACAAGTTTCATACACAGCCATAGATAATAGATTTAAATTAATCAGTGCGTTTGACTCTAAAGCTACAAAATAATAACCTTTTTTGTCTTTTAGAAATTCCTTTATTAAAAATGTTTTACCTACTCGTCTTCTTCCATAAATTACTAATAAGGCAAAGTTTCCTTTGTTATATTCTTCATTTAATTCCTTTAATTCATACTCCCTGCCTATAAAACGCATTGTATCACCTCCTAGTATGGATATTATACAATGAAAAATCGTATTATGCAATAATATGTTTTTGCATAATACGATTTTGTAAATTTTATTCAAAGCTTTTTATAAATTTAGCATTTGCCTTTTCATATTCATTAAGCCATTGTTCATTAAAATCTTCAGGTCTTACAGAAGGTATGTACCAGCTTTTAGAATTAAAATAGTTCTGTAGGGCTTGATCTTTGAACATACGCCCGTGTCTGGCATAGATTTCATTCTTATATCCATTCCACAGTTTAATGGAATTAACCTTTAATATTATAATCTTCTGCTAACATATTCATACCAGTCAACATCTTATGTTTGTAAATAAGAGGTCCAACAATAATAAGCGAACCTAAAATTCCCCATAACCAAAAATCTTTTGCACTAAGACTATAATTTATTCCTCTTCTTGCAAGTTCATTACCTATTCTATTAGAAATTTTATGATACCAAATAAAACTATATATTCCAACTGTCAATGGCGTAAACACAAAATACATTAAGCAAAAATGTATAGTATTTTTACCATCATACTTTGATGCTATTATATTGATATCACTACTCACTGCTGAATCAACTACTATTCCATAGATTCCAAAAGTAATCATAGAAATTAAAATATACTTTAAAAGACTCCTATTTGTTTTTAACTGATTTGACGGCATAACTTTTCTCCTATCTAATTTATTATATATTTTAGTACGACAATGTCAGATTTTCTGTTACTATACTCACTCCTCTCATATCAACCTTTCTTCCTCCTTTCATTTTTTAGTATTATATCACAAAACTTCCATTTTGGATACTTTAAAACTT
>NZ_JBQMXS010000045.1:0-14020 GCF_052173895.1 Catonella sp.
CGATTAGCATTTTACTACTTATCGTTTCTTAATTTAACCAATATCTAATTTTTTTAATTAACAAGTCCGGATTTATCCATTTTCTATTCAAACCGAAAAACATATCTTACAGCCATTAGTGATTTGCCACCGATTTTTTCTTCCATATAATCATCACAAAATTCAAATCCGTAGTTTTCATAAAAATGTCTGGCTCTTCTATTTTCCTCAAGCACCCATAGAAATACTTCCCTAAATCCTTCTTTTCTTAACTCACTCATTACAGTATCCATTATTTTTTTGCCATATCCTTTACCAATATATTCCGGTAATAAATATATCGAGATCACTTCACCTGAGTCCTTATATTTTTCAATTCGTGATTTGCCAAAGGTACTTGTTCCTATATATTCACCATCTTGAACACAAACCATAGTGTTCCATCCGGGAATTTCCAAACGATTACTCCATTGTCCTTTCTGAATAGCATCTAAGTAGTTTTGTGGAATAATACCACTATAAGCATACCTCCAACTATCTTCATATATCTTGCTTATTTTATTTTTATCATCAGATGAATTAATGTATCTTATTTCCATAAATTTCCCCCTATAACTTCAAACTCTCAGTAACAAACTCCGTTGCCGTCATAATTCTAGGCTTTAAAATTCCTGATTCAATAAAATCTTTATCTCCTGTCAGTAATATATCTGCTCCGGCACTAATAGCAGCCCTAAGAATCGGACGGTCATTCATATCTCGTATTTTTACTTCAATATCATATCTTTCATTTGGAATATTTACTACCTCAAGTGTCAATAACGCTAAAGATAAGAAACTTTCTAATGCCTGTATCTTGCTTTGAAATTTTCTATTAAAAATACGACGCATTTCATCAATATTCTGTTCACAAACCATTCCATGGTTTGGATAACTGACCGCCTTCACAAATGCTTTATATGGAATACCGGCATTACTAAGCGCCGCTGAAATTAATATATTGGTATCAATAAGAACTTTCATCAATCCACACTTTCTGTACGGATTTCTTTCACCATATCCATAACTGCGGCGTCAGAAGTAAGATTTGCCTTTTCGGCTTCTCCTTTCATTTGCATCTGTAGTATCTGCATAGCATATACGGCAGAATTAATAAGTCTTACATTTCCATTTTCTACAACAAAGGTTATTCTATCTCCACAGGATACACCAAGTACTTCTCTAATATCTTTCGGAATTGTAACTTGTCCCTTAGACATAACCTTTGCATTATCTATAAATGTATTAGTTATCATTATCATTATCTCCTTTTTTATAATATAAGTAGGGAATTCCCTACTTATATTATATGCCATTCAATCAAATTATTCAATATCTTCAATTAGTCACATGACGCTAAAACAAATTAGACTCTCTATACCTACTTCCAACTCTTTCTTACTTCTTCCCCAAAAACACAGCACTACTTCCTCTAACCTCAATCTCACCTGTTAAAAATTTATCAGATACTTCCTTCCCAAAGCTATCTGAATCAAGTAATACCTTATATTCTCCTTCAGGAAGTTTAATCTTAACATCTTCATCATTTGCATTAAATATAATTAGAGTTTCTTTATATAAAGGTTTTATGTCACCTACTGTCTTATTAACAACCTTAACTCCTAACAAACCTTTATTCTTTATAAAAGTTTCTATATTTTTGCCGGCATCAGCATCTTTATCACAAAGTCCGGTAAGCTCTTTACGAAGTTTAATCAGAGCCTTGTAATACTCTACCATAACCTTGTTTTCTTCTGCAAGTTTCCAGTCAATCCTATTTAATTCTATCGGCATATTAAAGGTGTTATGCTCTCCATTTTTGGTTCTTAAAAACTCCTCGCCTGAATAAATAAATATTCTTCCCTGACAACTCATGTAAATAGCTGCTGCCAGCTTATACTGTTTAAGTCTCTTTGTTACATCCTCAGTTGTAATGCTAAGCTTATCCCAAAGCGTGTGGTTATCGTGGCAAGAAACATAGCTTATTATATGTTTAGGAGATAATCCGAATGATGTAAGTCCTTTTTCTATATTATCTACAAAATCGGGTTCACCATTTACAAATCCTGCCTCATTTTCGTAAAACACATGCCCCTTTACAGCATCTCTTATGTCATCTGAAAAAATTCCAACTCGTTCATTTAACTTAGAAACATTCTTCTTATATGCTCCTATTGCTCCTTTTTCCATATAAGACTCTCTAGCAGACCAAGGCTCACCATAAATAATCTTCTCCCCTACTCCATATTTTTCGTCAAGAGTAAGCTGAACCTTATTCATCACATCTACCGTAAGAAGTCCCATCAAATCAAAGCGGAAACCGTCTATATGGTACTCTTCAGCCCAATAAAGTACTGAATCAATAATATACTTTTCTGTCATAGGCATTTCAGAGGCTATATCATTCCCACAAGCTGAGCCATCTGAGAGTTTTCCCTTTTTATCAAGCCTGTAATGGTAATAAGGCATTGTTTTTTGAAGACTTGTATTTAAATCAAAGGTATGATTGTACACCACATCCATAATTACCCTAAAACCTTTTTTATGAAGAGCCATTACCATCTCTTTAAATTCCCTAATCCTGACTTCTCCCTTAGTCGCATCTGTTGCATATGAACCTTCAGGAATATTGTAATTAAGTGGATCATAGCCCCAGTTAAACAGGCAATCATCTCCCTCTTCATCAACAGATGCATAGTCATAAACAGGCAAAAGCTGAATGTGTGTGACTCCAAGTTCTTTTATGTGATTTAGTCCTGTCGGTAAGTTTCCCTCATTGTTTAAAGTTGTATTGTCTGCTAAAAATGCCGTATACTTGCCCCTAACCTCCTTCGGAAAGCCTCCTGCCTCATCCCACGAAAACTCCTTTATATGCATCTCATATATTATATCCTCAACAGTTTTACAAGGTGACTTATCATTTTTCCAACCTTTTGGATTAGTCTGAGTTAAATCAACTACCATGCTCCTTACACCATTAATTCCACAGGCCTTTGCATAAGGATCTGAAGATATACTTTCTTTTCCTTCTATAATAAGCAGGTAGTCATAGTATTTTCCATTTAAGTTTTTATCTGTCTTATATTCCCATACTCCCTTAGCTTTTTTCTCCATAGAAAATACAATCGCAGGCTCACCATTAGTTCCATTTTCAAAAAGTCTTAAATCTACTTTTTCTGCAATAGGTGACCAAAGCTTAAATACAGTTCCTCCTGCACTTAAACTTACTCCCAGTTCACCCACATAATTATATTTATCTTCAAATTCTTTAGTTAAGTAATAATCCTTTAGTTCTCTGGCTCTCTTATTCATAATCTATTAAAAATCCTTTCCAAATAACTTATATGTTGAAATTGTGCTTGATTATATCATGTTATTTAAAAAAATACTATGCAAATATAAATAAATTAGGTAAAATATAGTTAGCTTTGCATAACTCCAGAAAGGATATATCGTGTACAATCATTTTTTTGTATTTAAAAAACTTTTAATAAACGGACTAACATTATCAAGGATACCTATTACAATAATATTTAACTTTAGTTTATTTTATGGTAAAAATAAACTTTTCATTTGCAGCTTACTATTCCTAATAATTGCACTGACAGATTTTTTTGATGGAAAACTTGCCAGATATTATAACGTTACAAGCAGTTTCGGTGCCGTACTTGACATAAGCACAGACTTCTTCTTCATCTTTAGTGCAAGCTGTCTTTTATATATCCAAAGCCTACTTCCAATAGGTCTTATTATATTGATAGCTGTTAAATTTGCCGAGTTTTGTTTTACTTCTTACCTCATCAATAAAAAATTAAATATAAACAAGGCTTTATTTTTTGACAAAATAGGTCGCCTTGTTGCAATTATGCTGTATTCATTTCCGATTTTTGCTTTAGCATTACATACTTTTCTGCAACGAAGTATATCAAATTTAATTATTTTGTATACCATATTGCTCATTACGGGTTTGTCAGCTATTTCCATTTACCGTAGAGTTCTAAGACTAACCGATGTCAAATCAGAGATGTAAAGGAAGAATATTTATCTGATAATTATAAATATTGTATTTAAATTGTCCTAAAATATATAAAAATATAATTTCTACTTGAAAATTATTCTCTTCAGTGCTATAATATTATGGCAGTCGATAATCCTCAATAGCTCAATGGTAGAGCGCACGGCTGTTAACCGTGATGTTGTAGGTTCGAGCCCTACTTGGGGAGTTTTTATTAAAACAACATTTTAATTAAATACGGCGACATAGCCAAGCGGTAAGGCGTGGGTCTGCAACACCCTGATCACCGGTTCAAATCCGGTTGTCGCCTCTAAAAAGGAAGTTCTCTTACTCAGAGAACTTCCTTTTTATGTAATAAGAAATTTTCGAAAACTTCTATCTTATAAATGAAATTTTGTACATTTTGTATAATCAATCCTATAATTTTTGTACACTTTGCCGTTGGCTAATTATTTATTTTATATTATAATATTTTTTGTAAATATGAGTCACAATAGCATAATTCAATTATCAATTTTATATTCTTCAATATCATCAATCAAATATTAAGTTCTTCTTGGCTATTGTGGCTCATGTCTATTAATTCTAAACTATGTTTCTTCTATCTACATAATAAAAATTTCTAAGTTTTTATTTTTCAAAATATCTGCTATAATTACCTTAGGGGCATTATAGCAAATCCTAACAAAGAAAGGACTACAATGGATTACAATGCCAACCAAGAAAGAATTTGAAGAGTACGCCAAAGGACTTAACCCCATTGATGATTTGATGTTTGCAAAGATGGCAGAAAATAGGGAGTTTTGCGAGGAAATATTAAGGGTTATCTTGGATGATGACAAACTCATAGTTACCGAAAACATCCCCCAATGTAAGCTCGGAAATCTACATGGTCGTTCCATAATCATGGATGCAAAATGCATAACCGAAGATGGAAGACATATAAATATCGAAGTTCAAAAAGCCGACAACGATGACCATCTTAGGAGAGTCAGATATAATGGTGCTGTATTAACTACAAATATAACAAAAACAGGGACAAAATTTGAGTCTATTCCTGATGTTTTCATAATATTCATATCAACCTTTGACATATTCGAGTACGGATTACCTCTTTATCATGTAAAAAAAGTAGTTATAGAAACAGGGCAGGTTGTCGAAGACGGACTTACCGAAATATATGCAAATGCAGTAATTGACAACGGCTCTAAGTTTTCCAAACTAATGAGAGTTTTTACTGAAAATGATACTTATAATGCAGAGGAATTCCCTGTAACAAGTGAAATAAAAGCCAGATTTAAATTAGATAAAGGAGGTGTTATTAAGATGGACGAAACCCTACAGAAGTGGATGCGTGAAAGCGAGAAAAGAGGTGAGAAAAGAGGTGAGAAAAGAGGTGCTGAAAATGAAAAGTTCAAGATAGCCGGTGATTTGAAAAAAAGAGGCTTTACGACTAATCTAATTGCAGAAATTACAGGGCTTTCCGAGGTAGCTGTTGCTGCTCTATAAAACACTTGTTTTATTAATTTTTTTGCAAATTGATAATATTATAAGTATTTTATTCAAAAAGAACCTTTGAAAACTAAAACATAGTATTTCAAAGGTTCTTATATTTTATTCAAATCAACCTATTTACAACAACACATACTTAGCAATAAATAACACTGCAAGTACATACATAAGTGGTGTTGTTTTTTTGCCTCTTCCACCAAGAAGATGAAGTACTACATAAGAGATAACACCAAAAGCGATACCTTCTGAAATAGAGTAGGTAAAAGGCATTGCAAAGATACAAATGTATGCCGGAACTGCCTCCAAAAGGTCTGAATTCCAGTCAATCTTAGTTACCTGCTGGAGCATAAGAAAACCTACCACTATAAGAGCAGGTGCTGTTGCAAATGCAGGGATTGCAAGAAATACAGGTGCAAAGAAGAGTGCTACAAGGAAGAGAAGTCCTGACACTATAGAAGTAAAACCTGTTCTTCCACCCTCAGAGATACCCGATGAAGATTCTACAAAAGTAGTAATAGTTGATGTTCCAAGAAAAGCACCAACTATTGTTCCTACTGAATCTGCAAGCAATGCTCCCTTTATACCCTTAAGTTCGCCTTTTTCATCAAGCATATTTGCCTTGGATGCACATCCTATAAGCGTTCCAAGTGTATCGAATACATCCACAAAAAGGAAGGCAAACATAACCACAAAAAAATCTGCCGTCTTTATAAATGAAAAATCAAGCTGTCCAAGAGTAGGAGCAAGTGACGCAGGTGTATCAAATATCTTAGTCGGAAACAAACTATAGTATTTTGCATCAGGATTAGGAACATAGAGACCTACTGCCTGAAGAATCATACCTGCTACCCAAAGCACTATCATTCCAATAAGTATAGAACCTTTTACATTCTTAAATAAAAGATAAGTCATAAGCAAGATTCCACAAAGTGCAAGTATTACTGAAATTCCTGCTGAGTTAAATGTACCATTCTCTATTGAACCCTTGAACGAAAAAAGAGTTACAAGAGTAGCACCATCAACTACTATCTTAGAATTCTGAAGTCCTATAAAACATATAAACAAACCGATACCCACCGACACAGCTACCTTCAAGGTGTTTGGTATCGCATTAAATATAGCCTCACGAACATTTGTTACAGAAAGTACTATAAACACCAAGCCTTCTACAAATACCGCTGTTAAAGCCTGCTGCCAAGTATATCCCATACCCAATACTACTGAAAATGCAAAATATGCATTCAATCCCATTCCTGCTGAAAGAACGAAAGGAAGGTTGGCAAACAATGCCATACAAAATGATGCAATCGCTGATGCAAGTGCTGTAGCTGTAAATACAGCTCCCTGATCCATCCCTGTCTGTCCAAGTATACTTGGGTTTACGGCAAGAATATATGCCATTGTCATAAAGGTTGTAACACCTGCCATAGTTTCAACCTTTACATTTGTACCTCTTTCTTTCATTTTAAAAAACTGTTCCATCATAGCCTCCTTGTTTTGTTTAATACGAATATGGGCTGGTAGTTTGGCAATTAAAACAGACACCATATCCAAAAATTAAGACAGACTATACTATATCATAATAAAAAGGGGGATTCCACCCCCTTTATTATATCTTTTTCTAATGATACTTATTCAAATTAATTTTTATTATAGTTTTAATACTATCACTTATCTAACCAGTCCTATTATATCCTCACATTTCTCAGCTATATGCGTAGCTCCATATTTCTCAAATTCTTCTCTGTTGCCGTAGCCATACATTACAGCGATAGAATCCACTCCATGCTTGTTAGCCGCCTCAATATCAAACTTTCTATCGCCTATCATAACTGCACTCCTCGGATCTGTAATCCCATTCTTTTCAAAAGCACGCTTAATCATAACATCCTTATGTATAGTCTTTTCTGCATGAGTTGGCCCTGTAAGATTTACAAAATACTTATCTATTCCATGCTTTTCTATAATTCTCTCAGCTATCGGAGCAGGCTTTGAGGTAACAACCATCAGTATATGCCCCTTATCTTTAAGGCTTTCAAGCATTTTTTCAACCCCATCATACATTGGAGCAAGTAAGTAACCGGCAGACTCATAATGCTCCCTATAAATATCAATAGCCCTGTCAGCCTCCTCAGGATTCATTCCACATAAATCTCTAAACGAATCAAAAAGTGGAGGCCCTATGAATTTCATAAACTCATCATCAGAGAGCATCTTCCATCCCATTTTATCTAGTGCGTACTTTGCTGAGGCTACAATACCTTCTCCCGATTCAACAAGAGTTCCATCTAAATCAAACATTAAATATTTATACATTCTTCCTCCTCTTAAGTGGTACCTCATTTCCATCTTCATCAACTACTCTTACATTCTCAAGCTGACTTCTTATATTGCCTCTTATTGCTGCAACATAATCTTCTCTCAGTTTCTTCTGCTCCACCTTTTCTTCATCTGTAAGTCCCACTGCCTTAGACTTGTGATAAAGTTCATTTATTCTTTTGATATCTGCCTCAGTTATTCCCATTTCTGCTCCTTAAAAATTGTTCTATATAGACTAAAAGTACAGCTATATCTGACGGTGATACCCCCGATATACGACTTGCCTGTCCTACTGAAAGAGGCCTTATGTCCGATAACTTCTGCCTTGCCTCTTTCCTTATATTATCTATACTCTCATAATCTATATCTTCAGGTATTAGGCGGTTCTCCATTTTTTTAAACTGTTCCACCTGTCTGTATTCACGCTCAATATAGCCTTCGTATTTGATATTGATGTTTACCTGCTCACCTACAGCTGTAGAAAACATATTCCTATCCTCATCTATCGTTGCAAGCAGTTCATAATTAAGTTCAGGTCTCTTTATCAAATCTGCAAGAGTCACTGCTCCAAGCAAGGCTGTACTTCCATTTTTGGTAAGAAAGTCATTCACTTCTTTCTTGCCACCTATTGTCTTTCCTTTAAGCCTTTTTACCTCAGTATCAATTTCTTCCTCTTTTTTTAGCAGATTGTTATATCTTTCCTTTGAAATAAGCCCTATCTCATAACCTATTTTCGTAAGTCTTATATCTGCATTATCCTGCCTTAACAGCAGCCTATACTCTGCTCTTGAAGTCATCATCCTATAAGGCTCTTTAGTATGCTTGGTTACAAGGTCATCTATCAGCACACCTATATAAGCATCTGAACGCTTTAATATAAGAGGTTCTTTATTATCAATAAGCCTCACCGCATTGATACCTGCTATAAGCCCTTGGGCTGCCGCCTCTTCATAGCCTGAACTTCCATTAAACTGACCTGCTGCAAACAATCCTGAAACTACCTTAAATTCAAGGCTTTCCTTAAGTGTAGTAGCATCTATACAGTCATACTCTATGGCATAGGCATTTCTTACTATATGTACATTTTCAAGTCCCGGAATTGTCCTATACATAGCCACCTGTACATCCTCAGGCATGGAAGAGCTCATTCCGTCAACATACAATTCATTCGTATATTCACCCTCAGGCTCTACAAATATCTGATGACGGTCTTTATCTGCAAACCTCATCACCTTATCTTCTATTGACGGACAATATCTTGGACCTACCCCCTCTATAACTCCACCATAAAGTGGTGAACGATCAATATTTTCTCTGATTATCCTATGTGTTTCTTCATTTGTATAAGTTAAATAACAAGGTATCTGCTCTCTTCCTATGTCTTTATCCTCATTTAAAAATGAAAATGGAACTACTTTTTCATCTCCATTTTGTACTTCCATTTTAGAAAAATCTACCGTCCTTTTATCAATACGAGCTGGAGTACCTGTCTTAAACCTTCTTAATTTAATTCCAATATTGATAAGAGAATCCGTTAAATGAACAGAGGCTGAAAGCCCGTTAGGACCTGTATACTCACTTACATCTCCATAAATACATCTTGCCTTAAGATAGGTACCTGTACAAAGTATTACAGCCTTAGCTGTATATACTGCACCAGAGTAAGTCTTAACTCCTGTCACCTTACCGGCTTCTACTAAAATTTCTGCAACTTCTGCCTGCTTAATGGTAAGATTCTCCGTATTTTCAAGTACCTTGCGCATTTCTAAAGAATAAGCCTGTTTATCAGCCTGAGCTCTTAAACTATGTACCGCAGGCCCTTTTGACTTATTCAACATTTTGGATTGAATATAGGTCTTGTCTATATTTTTTCCCATTTCTCCGCCAAGTGCATCTATTTCTCTTACAAGATGCCCCTTTGAAGTGCCTCCTATATTCGGATTACAAGGCATAAGGGCTATGCTGTCCACACTTACTGTAAATACGAGAACCTTCTTACCTAGCCTTGCCGCAGCAAGTGCAGCCTCACAGCCTGCATGACCGGCTCCCACTACTATTACTTCAAAATCTTCACAAATCATATTTTCCTCAAATCTAAATTATTTATATACCTACTCCTCATAATGATATTTACAGGTATATATAATTAAGTTATTATTAATGTCCAAATTATATACAAGCCTATGTTCGTCTGTTATTCTTCTGCTGCAAACTTTTCTGTACTTAAGAATTTCAGGTTTACCAATTCCTTGCAAAATCCCTTCCCTATCAATGCTCTTTATCAGTTCATTAATTCGCTTCACGATTTTTTTGTCTTCTTTTTGCCATTCTAAATATTGCTGCCATGCCGTTGGTGTGAATACAATATTCATTATTCATATTCTCCTAACTCATCCATGGATTTTAAAACAAATTTGCCCGACTCAGCCTCTGACATCGATTTGTCTAACATAGTCAGATACTCGGCATTTCTCTTAGCTTTCATTATATCATTATATTGTGCTTCTGACATCATTACTACATTCTGATTTTTCGGTCTTGAAACAATTAAAGTTTCCCCATCAAAAACCTTATCGCAAAATGATTTAAAATTCTCCCTTACATCCATACTTTTTACTGCTAGCATCACCAACACCTCGTTTCATTATAAAAACCGTATTATTTTTCGTACTTTTATTATACTCTATTATTATAATCATGTCAAAATATTACTTTTCTTATATAAAAGGACTAAGTCAAAGCCTCTGACTTTCATCAGATAACTTTTACTTAGTCCTTATTATTTTAATAAGTCACTTCAAATATGAAAAAATTTTAAGCATATACCGTTTTGCGTGTATCACTCTTAATCATCTTATAAACCACATAGCACATAGGAAGTATCATCACCAGCGAAACACCGTTTACTATAGTAACTCCTATTCCTTTCGGAACAAAATCTTCTAATAATCCCATAAAATTATTTGCCATATGCAACATTATCGTAAAAAGTAAATTTCTTTTCTTTTCATAAACTATGCCTGCCACAATTCCCATAAGGCTTGCATATACAATGGCAACAGGGTTCATATGATATGCACCGAAGATTATTGCTGAAACAAGTATTGATATCCAAGCCGGAAATACTTTTCTAAAAGAGCCAAGTACAACTCCTCTAAATATAACTTCCTCTACAATAGGAGCTGCAATTACTGCACTTAGAAAAACTCCATGCAAACTCCCTCCACCAATCATTCCATTTCCTTCTTTCATTGCAGCAAGCTGTGCCTGAAACATAGGCAGCTTTCCTGCAATTATAAGCCAGATAAATGAAATTCCTGAAACTCCGATGCCTGCTACAAGGCTTAATCCTGTATCTTTCGAATTAAACTTTGTCTTAAGCTCATCCTCATCCCTTCTTACTACTAACTTATATATTACAAAGAATATAATCAGCTGTATTAAGGCTATAAGAATGTCTGAAAGATACATAAACTCTATGAACTGCTGCATCGGTATCTTCAAAATTCCTAAAAACAGTTCAAATGTCAGCATATTCAAAGTCCTTGACAGAAAATAATATGCTATGATTGAAACTATCGGTAAAATTATAAACCAAAGTTTATACAATAAATTTGCATTATTTTTAGTCATGTTCTGCCTCTAAATTATTTTTTCTTTAATTCTGCAATTTTCTTCTCAATTTCATCAATCTTAGCAAGACCTTCGTTAATAGTCTTAATCTCGTCCTCTGTAAAATCAGCCTTTGATGCCTCTAACTGCTCTTTTAAGAACTCAGCATAAGGTTTTTCAACATTTGTTTCTACCTGATCCTTCTTGATTTTTGAGAATAATTTATTCCATGTATCCTGATTCTCTGCAAAAATCTTATTTTCCTCCTCATAAAGTGGTGCTGTTGGATTATCTGATGCAGCTGACTGTTCTGAAGTTACTGAAGAAGTTACACCATTTCCTGCCTTTATCTCATCAATAATCTTAAGAATTTTTGCCTGCTTATCCTCATCTTCAATAGCACCTACTATCGGATCTCCAACAATATTTCCATTCTTATCAACTATAACTGTTGTAGGGAAACTAAATATTTTTCTAACATATTCATGGTCATTTGGAAGAATTAAGTTTCTATAAGTTGCCCCCTGCTTTGAAAGGATTTCTTTTGCCTCTGCAAATCCTTTTTCATCACTTGCTGTTCCTGCATTTATACCTATAAGTTCTGCTCCCTTTTCCTTAAGTTTCTTATTGAACTCCTCAAGTGCAGGCATTTCATTTACACAAGCTGAGCAGCCGTTGAACCAGAAATTTACAAGTGTTGCCTCATTTTTGCTAAATAAGCTTTCATCAACATCATTTCCGTCAAAATCCTTACCCTTAAAGCCTGGGAATTTCTCACTTGCCGCCTTATTGCTGCTTGTCATTGCCTTACTACCTGTATTACTTCCGCTATTTCCACTGTTTCCACAAGCTGTTATTGATGCAGCAAGCATAGCTGTTACGATAAATACAGGTAAAATTCTCTTAATTGTCATCTTTGTTTTCATTGTTCTTTTCTCCTTAATTTACACTTTTTGTTGTTTTATTCTTGTTAAGCTCACGAGCCTTTTCAAGCAGTTGCATTTTTTCAGGTCCCCAGTTTACACTGATTGACTTGGTAGGACAGACCTTCACACACTCTCCACAGCGAATACATTCCATATGTGCAGTATTTTTAGTAATGTCCACTTCCATCTTACAGGTTCTTGCACATTTTCCACAAGAAATACAGGTATTTTCATCAACCTTGTAATGAAGGAAGGAAACCTTGTTAAACAGAGCATACAAAGCTCCCAAAGGACATATCCATTTACAAAACGGACGATAAACCATTATACTAAGCACTATAATACTTATAAGAATCATAAGTTTCCAAGTAAATAACTTGCCAAGTGTTGCTCTTATAGCCGGATTTGCTATTGAAAGAGGTATGCCTCCTTCTAAAATTCCCTGTGGACAGATGTACTTACAAAAATATGGTGAGGCAAGTCCTGCTTTATTATTCATAAATGTCGGCAAGATAATAACTGCAACTACCAAAATTATATACTTCGTATATGTTAGAAATTTAAGTTTTGTAGTTCTAAATTTCTTGCTTGGAATCTTGTGGAGCATATCCTGAAACCATCCAAATGGGCAGAGGAAACCACAAATAAATCTTGCAAATACTACACCAAAAAATATTATTATACCTGTAATATAGTAGGTAAGAGCGAAATCCCTTGAACCAACTACCGCCTGAAAAGAACCTATCGGACAGGCTCCGGTTGCTCCGGGGCAGGAATAACAGTTAAGTCCCGGCACACAGGCAATTTTGCCTTTTCCCTGATATAAGGTTCCCTTAAAAAAGTTTGGAAGATGAACATTAGTTAATAGCGTTGCTATCATCTGTACCATAGTCCTGCTTTTTAGAAAATCCTTAAATGAACCTTTTTTCTTTTTCTTTACTACCTTCTTTTCCACTGTATTCACCCTTTCAGTTTATCCTATTCCTACACACTCTAAGCATAAGTTCATCGCTTTAGTAAATACGGTTTTAGCCTCTCCACGATATGCCCCAAAACCTATGAAAGCAACTGATATGGCAAGTAATATTACTTGTACCGTAAGCTTTTGCTTGGTAGACTTGAATGTTATCTTATCCATCCATATACCTCCTTATTCTTCTCGCTTGTCTTATTGACAATATGGATTATAACATAAACGATGTAAAGTTTTTGTTAAGAAAAAAATTACTACTATGAAAAAGAAAAAAATAGCTACAATTTTGTGTATAAAAAAGGCTCTAAACCTAATTATAAAAGGGTTTAGAGTCTTTTTACTTTACTTTATACCATACTCTTCATATAGCCTATGTCTCATCTCTTCATCTTCTAATACTGTATTCACCATACCATTTTTACCCTCTGACAGTAATATACTTATTAACCTAGCAAGGAAATTCTCTCCTATTGCTTCTCCTCTCGCCTGTCCTCTCGCTTCTCCTCTCGCCTCTCCTATTGCCTGTCCTCTCGCTTCTCCTCTCGCTTCTGCTCTTGCAAACATCGGTTCAAAAAATTTCTCCATACTCTTTCCTCCTAGTATAATAATGATGTAGTCAATCAAGACTACTTGGTTAATAAGTTT
>NZ_JBQMXS010000046.1:0-13359 GCF_052173895.1 Catonella sp.
CTATTTAATTATCAAGGTTCTCTCTTTGCTTTATTGCCTCTCAGCAATTCAGCTTTGATATTCTATCATACAGTTTTGCTTTTGTCAAGAAGTTTTTTAAGTTTTATTTTAGCAAAACTAACGGAGAAACAGGGATTTGAACCCTGGCGCCGGTACTACCGACCTACTCCCTTTCCAGGGGAGCCCCTTCAGCCTCTTGGGTATTTCTCCAAGGCTTACACGTAAACCATATCAAACGGAGAAGGTGGGATTCGAACCCACGGTCCCTTTCAGGATCACCGGTTTTCAAGACCGGCTCTTTAAACCACTCAGACACCTCTCCAGTGACTGTCCTAACCTGCGACAGCTCAGTCAGTTTACCATATCCATATAGGATTGTCAACAGATATTTTAAATTTTTTTATTTATAGTATTTATATTATAAATATCCTTATTTATTGTAACTATATATTTACATATTATTTTTCCACAAACTATGATTTCCTCCCTCTTACACGAAATGAAATCATCATAATTCCAACACTTATCGCACCAAAGAAAATCAGAGATTGTACAAATGGAGCAAAATTATAAGACTTACCCATCCAGAAATCTACATAACCATTTCCAAAGTGTGTAAACGGTAACAATTTACCTACTGTTTGAAGCCCCATCGGGAGGTCTTTAAGCCTTACTCCCATCATACCTCCAAGTGCCATTATAGTGAAATATATTGCCATAACTATACCGTAAGTAATTCCAAATCTTCTAATCATATTGGCTATGCCATGTGCAAGAGCAAGACATAAAGCTGAAATCAGATACAGTGAGAAGACCCATATAACCGCCGCCATAGCCTTAGGCTTGGCAACTTCTACAAAGCTGAGTGTTCCTACAAGATATAGTGCAAAGCAAAAAGTCAGGAAAATAAAATTTGCAATCAGTTTACCTACAAAGAGTCTTGTTCCTGAAATCCCAAAAAGACTTATCCTCGTAGGTACATCTTTTTCAAGTTCATTTGAAAAAGATGCCGCATAACCTAAAAACATAGTTGAAAGCGGAATTATCATAGACATACCTATCAAAATACTTGCCGTAGCTTCCAGCTTTGCCGTTTCAGGAACATCATTCAAAGCTCCCTTTGATATCATTATCATAAGAAATACAGGAAATACCGCTCCAAAAAAGAATGAATATCCATTGTATAAATTATTCAATACCTCATATTTTACAAGATAAAACATTGATTTCTTCATTACTTTACTCCTTTATAGTATGCTGCTTTCGCATTTATTGTCATAAGCTCTATATCGTTGTTACTTCTTCTATAATTTATATTAATCTTACTAAGATTACCGGATATGGTCGCCTCATCCTCAGGTCTGTCACAACGCATTGCTATCATCCCGTCAGGAGCTATTATCTGCTTATGATTCTTAGCCACTTCTTTAGTAGCATTATTTTCTTCACAGAGAATTACCGCCTTTCCGCAATACTTCTCAAAAAGCTCATCCTTATTTCCAAAATCAATTACCCGCCCATTATCAAGATAAAGAATTTTATTAACTAAATGCTCAAGTTCTTCATAGTAATGTGAGGTTACAAGCAAGGTTGTATTCCTTTCTTTATACCATTCAACCAATTTTTTCATCAGCTTCTGTCTAGTTTCAAAATCAAGCCCCGAAGTTACTTCATCTAAAAGAGTCAGCGGGCTTTCAGCACACATTACAAGTATCAGTGTAAGCCTTTGTTTTTGTCCTCCTGAAAGGTGTTTCCAGCGTTTTTTCAAACAAGGTTCAAACTCAAAAAACTCTATCATCTCCCGAACCTGTTTATTATCCTTTATAGAACCTCCTATCAGCATTTCAAGGATTACCCTTATCGGAACTGTGTCAATATAATCATTCTGTTGCATATGAACAGCTATTTTATCTATCGACACGCCTCTTTTAATATTCCCCTGATAATTAACCATTCCGAGTATACTTCTTATAAGAGTTGTTTTTCCCGCCCCATTGCTGCCTATGACTCCTACCCTGTCATTGTCTGCTATTTCAACACTCCTACCCAAATCAAGAGCAACCTTGTCCTTAAATGTAACCTTTACCCTATCCAACACTAACATATCAGTCCATCCTTTCTTTCAACAATATAAATGTCACTTCATCTTCCTTATTCTCGCATCTTATTTCAAATTCTAAAAGCTCTGCAAAATATTTTGTCACATAAAGCCCCAATCCATGTCCCTCTCCATTACCGCCTGTCACAAATGCCTCAAAAAGAGAGTCTTTTATATTTTCATCTATATGAGCCGGATAATTGGTTATAGCTATCTCCTCATTTGAAATAATAATCTTAACTTTACCCCCGTCTCCTGTATACTTAACGGCATTGCCGACAAGATTCAGTAAAATCTGCTCCAGCACAGCCGGGTCACAGAACCATTCTGCATTTCCCTCACCTGTAATTGTCAAATTTTTAGCCTCTGCTGTTATTCTATATGAACTCAGTGCATATTCAACTAATTTTCTAACTTCTACATTGATAGGATTGATACTGTCCGTTATATGATTTATTCTCAATATTTCATCCGTCATCTGTTTTATACTTAACAACTGTTTTTTTACTTCAGGCAAATACTTATCCTTATCTGCAAACTTGCCTATATTGGAAATCATACCGTCCGTTAGTAGGATTGCTGCTGCTACCGGTGTCTTCAGCTGATGTGAGAATGCCCTCATAAAAACTTCTTTTCTTTCACTTTCTTTATTCAGTTTGCCATATGCTTCTTCGTTAGCTTTGTACAATAGATTTAAAGATTCTGCAAGTCCCGCAATTTCATCATTTCCCTTAACCACAATCGGCTCGGTATACCCGTTACCTCCCCTCCTATTGTCTGCATCCCTTAAAAGCAAGGTTATAGGCTTAACTATGTTTTTGGAATAAAATCCCGATGTGATAAAGATTAGGATGATAATAACAGGAATTATAACCGGTAAGATATTTAGTATAACCGGTATAATATCTTTTACAGAAGGTGCAACCACACCTGCTATCTCAAGCAGATAACCGTCTTCTCCCCTACTAAGCCCAATAAATGTTGTGTAATCAATATTATTTACAACATCACTTACACTCATTTCCAGTATGAATGATTTTTCACCAAGGCTATAAAATTTTGTACTATCCTCAGAAAACCCTGTAAAATTTTCCTTTGCTTTAATGTCTACCAACAGAAGTGGATTTTCTGCAAATTTATTCTCCTTAAACTTAGTCTGTATCTCCTCAGCTATCTTCTCAAATTTCTTTGAATAATCCTGCAATTCTTTTTTGTTTTTTTCCGATACCTTCTCATTTTTAATAGCATCTCTAAGTAAATCAAATACTTCCTTTAATGCCTTATCCTTAATTTCTATATTTCCTGTCATTGTTGTATTGGCAATTTCTATTTTATATCCATCAAACGGAATTTTTACTCCAATACTTTTTGCAGGAATACTGTCAGCATTTTCTCCCTTACTTTCAATAAATTTGACAAAAGAAGTTTTGAAGTCATTAAAGTCAACCTCTTGTCTATATGATGTATATAGTGACGGTAACATCAACAGCAAATATCCTATTATAAATGCCCCTACAACACCGGCTAAGATTATGCTGTATAACAAATTTTTATTAGCAAGTTTCATTTACTCCTCCTTCCACCTGTATCCTACTCCTATAACCGTATCAATAACATTGACAGGAAGTTTTTTTCTAAGATTTTTTATATGTGCATCTATTATCCTGTCATTTCCTATATAGTCTTCATTAAAAATATGTAATATCAGCTGTTCTCTTGACAATACCTGATTAGGTGAGTCGTGCAGTGTTTTTAATAGAAGAAATTCACTGACTGTAAGATTTATATCCTTTCCTTCAAAATATACCTTATAAGCCTTATCATCTATCACTAGAGAACTGTCTCTTTGACTTTCCTCTGTATTTATTCTCCTGAGTAAAACTTCTATCCTCTTAAGCAAAATTATCGGAGATACAGGCTTAGTTATATAATCATCTGCAAAGAAATTAAAAGCCTCCACTTGAGTATTTACATCTTCATAAGCAGTCAGCATTATTACCCCTATATCCAGTCTAAGCTCCTTTCTTATATACTCAAGTACCTTAAGTCCACTCCTTCCCGGTACTCTTATATCTAAAACCGCCAAATCAAATTTCTTTTCTCTAAATCTCTCAATAGCCTCATCTCCATTATCACATTCAGTTACCTTATGTCCGGCTACATTCATATATTCAGTAATTACCTCTCTTATAGTAACTTCATCTTCTAAAAACAATATTTCTGCCATTTCTTATCTCCTCTTTCTTATGTACACATATTATCACAGTCGTATGAATTTCATATGAAGACCGTATGCTTTTTCTGTATAGATTCTATTAATAAACAAAAAGCATCTTACATCTCTGTAAAATGCTTTAATCTCTTCAAATTTCAAATATCAAATTACTTCATCAATGTATAAATCCTTCCTCTTTGAAAGATCTATAAATTCGCTACCTGAAACTACCATCGGCCTTGACAAATATGCTTTATTAGTCATAAGCACCTTAGCTTCCCTTCCATCACTCAGCATCACTCTAGTTCCAATAAAGTTATCTGCTATATGCTCTAAAAACACAGTATACATACCAGCATCATACTTTTGTATTCCATCATCTTCAAACATCTTAATAACTTTAAATGGACACACCATCCCTCTATAAGCTCTAGCTGATGTAATTGCGTCATAAATATCTACAAGCATTATTATTCTTGCATAAGGATCTATCCTCTTAGGGTCAAACGGTCTAGGATATCCACTTCCATCCAACTTCTGATGATGCTGAAGTGCCGAATTAAGCACATGTGGATTCGCCTTCATTTCTTTAAGAATCTCATAACCTGCAATCGGATGATTCTTCATCACCTCAAATTCTTCATCAGTATACTTACTCGGCTTTGTAACTATCTCACTAGGAATAGTCAATTTTCCAATATCATGGTATAATCCACATTCCTGAGCAATAGCAATTTCTTTAGGAGAACATCCAATCCACTGAGCAAGAAGACCTGCAAGCATTGCCACATTCAAGCTATGCACAAAACATACATCATCAAAACGACGCAAATTAGACAACAAGTCAAATGTCGGAATACTGCCTTCCGGCATAATTAAATCCCCCATTATCTTCATAGCTGTAGTTTCCAAATCAGCTTCCGGATTACCGTCCACAATACGATTCAACGCTCCCCTTAACTTAACTACCCCTGAAGAGAATTTTCCCCTGAAAAGCTTATAATCAGGACTTTGTTGAACCCTCTCATAATAGGAATATCTCTCATCTGAGTAAGAAACAACTGGTTTCTCTTCTTTTTCAAAATCCTTTTTTGCTTTAATAAATACAAAGGAAACACTGTTATTCTTAAGTTTTTCTATACTATCTGCAGTAACTTCTTCACCAGAATTAATAAGCAGTAAACCTGCCTTTGTATGTACATCTTTAGCTATCACCATTCCAGGCTGCAATTCCCCACATCTCTTCAACAACATATCTTTTCCTCGCCAAAAGTTAATATTTGTATATTTATTATAACTATTTTTATGATTAATAGCAACACAAATTATCACCTCTTTATAACGAGCAACCTTCCCTACCTAACCTTCCAATCTTGAATGTCCCAATTTATACAATATTGAGGAGCACCCTTACGGATAGAGAGCATCTTGTCACTCGTTATCAAATACATAGGTTGATAATAAAGAGCCCAGGTAAACACATTTTCATTCTCATATTCCGTCAATTTTCTAAAAGCTTTAAGCTGTTTATTTACATCTACTGAAACGTTAGTTGCATCAATCAGCTCATCCAATTTAGAATCTGCCGGAGTATGAGAATTTACTGATGAATTCGAATGATATCGATCATAATATTCATGCAAGGACGATGCTGCGTTAGCCCCATAACAAAGATCCCAGTCAACAGCCCTAGGTCCATTAACCCTATCATGAGGAGCTGTCCAAAGTAATTTAGCCAAATCGCCTTCTATAAGTTGGTACTCCATCTTGACTCCAACGGCTGCAAAATATCCCTGTATAGCCTTCATAAAATCAACTGTAGATTTGTCTTTATAGTAATAAACAACTTTAATTACCGTATCTGAATTCCATTTTGCCTCAGCCAAAAGTTTTTTAGCTAATTCAGGATTATATTCATACTTATTAAGACCAGACGCTTTAGCATTTGTTTCCTGTATAAGAACATCTGCCGGAATCACATAACCATTCATAATATTGTCACAAATAGTTTTCATATCAACTGCATAGCGCAAAGCCTGACGAACCTTCTTTTTAAATAGAGGTGAAGGCGAACCATCTTTTCTTGCAAATTTATTCAAATAAAATAATCTTGTGTAACGTCCATCGATAGAAGTCACTGTAATTCCCGGTGTCCCTTCAATCTCCTGCAAATCAGATATTGACTTAGTATATCCATAGTCCAGATTACCTGATTTTACCCTTGTGACAAACCTTGAATCTGTATCACCGGAACTAGGAAGTAGCTGAATCTTAAAATCAGGCACTCCGTTATAATACTTGTTAAAAGGAGCCAACACAGTATAATTCTTCATATTAATTTCTTGTACTTTAAATGGTCCTGAGCCTATTGGGTGCTGAAAAAAAGGAGCCTGTTGCACTTGACGTGGATTAACACCTTCAAATTCACTCTTAGGAACCGGTGCAAACTGCGTGAATGCAAGAAGAGCATCAGGAGCTATCTTATTAAATTTTATAATAATATCATTACCATCTATAGTAATACCACTAAATGTTTTATTAAATTCGTTTTTATTTTTCATACTACCTTTTATAGATTTAAAAGTTGAGGCAAAGATAGTATTTGCTATTGTAGTCCTTGCTACAAATTCTATACTCCACTTAATATCCTCAGGAGTAATCGGCACCCCATTATGCCAAAATATATTATCCTTCAGTGTAAAAATAATCTTTTTCCCATTACTGCTTACCTTATATGTTGCAAGAGCATCGGGATGATTAGGTATAGGCTTCAGCTTGTCATCAGCCACAATCAAATGACTATACAAGGCCTTATTATATATACACGTACCCGGATTTAACCAAGGCGTTTCAAAAAATTCTTCAGGCCCTCCATTAGAATGAATTACCTTTCCTGATTCTTGCAATAATGATGAATCACTATATTCATACTCTTGTGAAATCGATTCACCACTTGAGTTTACTGAGTTAGTCACAATATCAATATAATTTTTATCACATCCTACAATATTCATAAATAGAGCAACTACAAGCAAAAAATAAAGCGAATTCTTAATACTTTTTTTCATGCTTTCTCTCTCACTTCCTCCTAAATATATTTATTTAAATATAGTTTATTCTAATTATACTTCACATAAAATTATTTTCAACATAATAAATTAAAATGAAAGTATTTTCACATTTTTGCAATAATCATATATTCCATTCATATTACTCGCCCATTTTTTGTTCTATTTGTATGTTAATTTGAAAAAAGTTTCAAATATTAAAAAAGCAGATATTACAATATGCAATATCTGCTTTAGTAAATCCGTTGATATATTATTTAAGTGTAACCTTAGCACCAACTTCTTCAAGCTTAGCCTTAATAGACTCAGCATCTTCTTTAGTTGTAGCTTCCTTGATTACCTTTGGAGCAGACTCAACTGCTTCCTTAGCTTCCTTAAGACCAAGACCTGTAAGCTCACGAACAACTTTAATAACCTTAATCTTCTCAGCACCGATATCTGTAAGCTCTACATCAAATTCTGTCTTCTCTTCAGCTGCTGCTGCGCCTGCACCTGCTGCTGCAACTACAACACCTGCTGCTGCAGATACACCAAATTCCTCCTCGCAAGCCTTTACAAGATCGTTTAATTCAAGCACGCTCATGCCCTTAATAACATCAATAAATTCCTGAGTTGTCATTTTAAATACCTCCATTAATCATTAAATAATATTTGTGTCAAACTTAGTTGACCGTCAGATAACATCTTTACGCTTCAGCTCCACTACCCTGTTTCTCTGCAATCTGCTTAAGTACACGAGCAAAGTTGGTAATAGGTGACTGTAAACTTCCAAGGAGTTTGGAAATAAGCTCCTCTCTTGAAGGAATTGTTGCGATAACGCTCATTCCCTTAGCATCGTAGTAAGTTCCCTCTACAACACCTGACTTAATCTCAAGCGCTTTAGCCTGCTTTGCAAAATTAGCAATAATTCTTGCAGCAGCAGTAGCATCCTCATAAGAGAAGGCAATTGCTGAAGGTCCTTCTAAATCTACATCTAACTGTGAAAAATCAGTTCCTTCAAATGCACGCTTTAAGAGAGTGTTCTTGTATACTTTGTATACTACTCCTGCCTCTCTTAACTCCTTACGGAGTTTTGTGTCCTGCTCAACAGTGAGACCACGATAGTCAACTAAAACTGCAGAACTCGCCTTTTCAACATGTCCCTTGATTTCGTCAACTATTGGCTGTTTGATTTCAACTTTAGGCATAATCTTCCTCCATTCCGAAACACCTTTAATCAGCTAACTGATTGGGATAGAGTGTTTCTAGTAATATCCCCTTACTGCTTGAAGTCAGATGAATTACGATAAAAAAAGGCCTGAAACTGCTAGAGTTCAGACCGTAATATTCTTAAAAATAATTACATCCCTCGGCAGGCGTTCTCACTTACACATCTTCTCAGATGTACCTGCTGTCTTCGGCAGCTGTTCTTAACGAACGATATTATTTATATCATAGTTATGAAAGATTGTCAAGCATTAATGTAAAAAAGACCCGTCAAAATTTGACCGGTCTTTCTATCCCAATTTGTACAAGCTGGCGACGGGAGTCGGACCCGTGACCTCCGCACTACCAATGCGACGCTCTACCACCTGAGCCACGCCAGCAACAAGATTACTCTTATGAGTAACCTCGAATATTCTACTAAATTTTAAGATAAATGTCAAGCATCAATTACAAATTTTACTGCACCTATGATTCCTGCATCATTTCCAAGGTGTGCAGCCTCTACTCTTAAGTCCTGTGCAAAATTATCCATTACACCGTTAAGCACTTTCGCACGAACCTTATCCACAAAAAATTCTTTCTGCTTAGATACTCCACCACCTAAGATAACCATTTCAGGATTGAATGTATGAACAAGTCCTACAAGTGCAGCTGAAATATAATTTATCCATTCATCTACATATTTTATAACAGCCTTATTTCCTGCTGCCACTT
This sequence comes from Catonella sp., assembly GCF_052173895.1. Lineage (GTDB taxonomy): Bacteria > Bacillota > Clostridia > Lachnospirales > Lachnospiraceae > Catonella. The sequence continues at coordinate 9,302 of NZ_JBQMXS010000046.1, forward strand.
CCTTAAATATAAGCCTTCCATCTACCTCTTCTTCCTTTATTCCTGTAATTTCTCCGGAAACAGCTGCTTTTTTTACATTTCTTACAAGTGCACTTGTAGAGCCATAGTGTTCTATGCAGCCGGCATTTCCACAGGAGCATCCTTCTCCCTCTACATTTACCGGTATATGCCCTATCTCTCCTGCAAAGCCTTTCCTACCTAGCAAAATTCTTGAGTCAACTATAATTCCCCCACCTACTCCTGTACCGACAGTCATTACTACTACATTTTCTTTGCCTTTTGCTGCACCTTTCCACATCTCTCCAAGGGCTGCTGCATTGGCATCATTTAAAACAGCTGTTCTAACACCGAACTCTTGTTCAAGTTTCTCTTTTATATTGGTACCTTTCCAGTTCTTGATATGCCCTGCAGAACCTTCAACTATGCCAAGCTTAGAATTAATTCCTCCTGTAGCAGACACTCCTATTCCCTCAAGTACAGAAAATTCTTTACTATTCTTTTCCATGAAGTCTTTAGCAGCCTTGACTACAGTTTCTATAATAGGAGTTTCGTAATCATCAAACTTTACAGAATACTCAAAGACTTCACTGACCATGCTACCCTCAGCATTTACAAGACCAATCTTTGCTGCTGTTCCCCCTATGTCTATTCCTAAATAAATTTTATTTTCCATTTCGTTCCCCTTTCAAACATTATCCTCTTTATACCTTATTCCCATCAAAAATAATCCGTTCGCAGGTAAAGTAGTTCCAAGATGTTTCCTATCTTTTTTCTCAATAATATCAGGAATCTCTTCAGGTCTTATCTTACCTTCTCCTACTTTTACTAAAGTCCCTGCTATTATTCTAACCATGTTGTAGAGGAAACCGTCTCCTCTAACCCTAATAACAAGTCCATTTCTAGGTGCCTCCTCTATATCAATCTGAAATACAGTCCTTACCTTGTCTTCTTTATCAGTTTTTGCTGAACAAAAGGATGTAAAATCATGCCTTCCCTCTATATGCTTTGCAGCCTCCCTCATAGCCAGAATATCCAGAGCATGATTTACATTATGCCTGTACAGCCTATCTGTTGGAAATATAATTTTTGCCATGTTGATATGATATTCATAAGTCTTGTCGAGTACATTTCTTCTTGGGTGAAAATCTGCTGCTACCTCTGAACTCTCCATTATCCTTATGCTTTTTATTATATTGGCATTTATTGCAAAAGCTAACTTTTCTGCCGGAATCTTCGTATCAGAGTCAAATACCGCCACATTTCCATAGGCATGAACTCCGGTATCTGTCCTGCTCGCTCCAATAGTTACTATTTTTTCTCCTAAAAGTTCTGAAAGTACATCATTTAATAACCCTTCAACCGTAGGGAGTTCAGGCTGATACTGATACCCACAATAAGCCAGCCCGTCATAAGCAACTATTAATTTAAATCTCTTCATATATTTAAACTCCGATAAATTTATTAGCTACAATATTGATGACTATTAATATGAAAACATATGCAAAGCAAGTTATATAAGCCACCCTATCTCTACTCTTGTATTGAAGAGGTTTCATCTTTGTCCTGCCCTCACCTCCATGATAACACCTTGCTTCCATAGCCATAGCAAGGTCTATTGCCCTTCTGAAAGCAGAAACAAATAATGGTACCAGTATAGGTATAAGCGCCTTTGCTTTGTTTATGAATCCTCCGGTTTCAAAGTCTGCTCCTCTAGCTGACTGTGCCTTCATTATTTTATCAGTTTCTTCAAGTAAAATAGGAATAAACCTAAGTGCAATCGACATCATCATAGCTATTTCATGTACAGGAAGTCCTATCCTTTTAAATATGGAAAGTCCTTTTTCCATTCCATCTGTAAGTTGGTTCGGACTTGTTGTAAGGGTAAGCACTGATGAGCCTATGATGAGTAAAATAAGCCTTATTCCCATAAATATTGCAATTCTAAGTCCCTCTTCAGTTATCCTCACACTCCCAAAAATATGGACGAGTTCCCTTCCCGGTGTGAGAAACATATTGAAAACAACTGTAAATAATAACAAAATAAATATTGCACGAAGTCCCTTGATTATAAACTTAAATGGTACTTTTGACAGTTTGATTACTATTCCTAAAAATAAAATAACTGCCACATATCCCATAAAACTACTAAACAAAAACAGCGATACTATAAAAATCAGAGTTCCTGCAAGTTTCACTCTCGGATCCAGCTTATGTATCACTGAGTTCTCCGGATAATACTGTCCTATTGTTATATCTCTAACCATTTCACATCCTATCTATGTTAAAACATTCACAAACTTAAAGCCTTTAATATCTCTGTTTTTGCCTCATCCACAGTCGCTACATCAGTATTTACTGACAAACCAAGTGTTTTCATTTCCTGCATGACATATGTTACCTGAGGTGCGGACAACCCCATTTTTTCAAGTTCATCATAGTGTCTGAACACTTCCTTAGGAGTACCATCAAAGGCAACCTTCCCTACATTCATTGCAATTATCCTATCTGCATACTTAGCCACATCTTCCATACTGTGTGATACAAGGATTACTGTTAAACCTTCCTTATGAAGTTTTGCTATTTGGTCTAAAATTTCGTCCCTACCTCTTGGGTCAAGTCCTGCCGTAGGCTCATCTAAAATAAGGATTTCAGGTTTCATTGCAAGCACTCCTGCAATAGCCACCCTTCTCTTTTGTCCCCCTGAAAGCTCAAAAGGGGATGCATCATAGCACTTTTCAGACAGCCCTACCTGCCTGATAGCTTCAAAAGCCCTCATATCTACTTCAAGTTTATCTAAGCCCAGATTTTTAGGTCCAAACTTAACATCTTCCAGTACAGTGGTTTCAAAAAGCTGATGCTCAGGATATTGAAACACCAATCCTACCTTACTTCTAAGGCTCTTCATATCAAAGTCTTTATCATAAATATCCTGTCCGTTAAAATATATTGTTCCATTTGTTGCCTTCTCAAGTCCGTTAAAATGCTGAATAAGAGTAGATTTTCCTGAGCCTGTATGTCCTATAATAGCTACAAATTCACCTTTATTTATTGTAAGACTCACATCGTTAAGAGCCTTTTTTTCATAGGCTGTACCTTGGCTATACACATAATTTATATGATCTGCTATGAGCAACATTTTCTAATAGCCTCCTTCAATTCATCAACCGTAAGTACAGTATCTTCTATTGGAATACCACTCTTTTTCAGCTCGTACGCAAGTTTTGTAACCTGTGGTACATCAAGCCTATAATTTTCTAGTTCATCAACCTTTGCAAATACTTCCCTCGGAGTTCCCTGTAAAACAATTTTTCCACCTTCCATTACAAAGACCTTGTCTGCATCTATAACTTCATCCATATAGTGTGTAATCAAAATTATGGTTATTCCTTCATTTTTATTAAGCGTATGTACAGTCTTAAGCACTTCTCTCCTACCTATTGGGTCAAGCATTGCTGTTGGCTCATCTAGCACTATGCACTTAGGTTTCATCGCCATAATTCCAGCAATGGCTACTCTTTGTTTTTGTCCTCCTGAGAGTTTATTAGGTGAATGCTTGGCATACCCCGACATTCCTACCGCTTCCAGACTTTCCTTAACTCTCTCCAGTATCTCTTCTGTAGGCACTCCCATATTTTCAGGACCAAATCCCACATCTTCTTCCACAACTGACGCAATTATTTGATTGTCAGGGTTTTGAAATACCATTCCTGCACTCTGTCTTATTTTTAACAAACTAGCTACATCCCTAGTGTCAAAACCATTTATCCACACTGTTCCCTCTGTAGGTACTAATAGAGCATTGAGATGCTTTGCCAAAGTAGATTTACCTGAGCCGTTATGCCCTAATACAGCTATAAAGTCTCCCTCATTTACTTCAAGTTCCACTCCATCTATGGCTCTTTCTATCTCCTCTGTATTACCTTCCTCATCACGCCTTATATATTCAAATACAAGATTCTTGATATCTATTATCTTCATTCGCTCTGCCTGTCTTTCATATTATCTTAATTGTTAGCTGTATTTGCCTATATTGAAAGTGAACTTTCATATAGGCAACA
>NZ_JBQMXS010000047.1:0-13174 GCF_052173895.1 Catonella sp.
GAGATACCTCAGAGTGCATTTATGAGTGTGCTTAAGCTTGATTCAGGGGATTGATTGCCTCTTTCCAAAAATTAAGCTTATCTTCAAAATTTAGTCTTGCATTTGCAGGACTTGTAGAAGGCAGAGTGATAGTATTTACGGGTATTTGCTTAAAATATCTTTTGTACATCGCCTCTGCCTTTTAAAATTTTGTTTATTATGTATAGTTAATTATAAAAAGTTTGTTTAATTTGCTGATTACAATTTCAAAAAAATATATTATAATATTCCCTGAAGATTTTGATCTATACCAGTCTAAGAATTATTTGTTATTTCAAAATTATTATTTTCAAACTGTTAAATCCAAAAAAATGGTTTTATTTAGTTGGTGTTTTAAAAGGAAAGGAGAGCAATTGGGAGAGAAGGATATTTTAGAAAAGAAACTATTAATGTTTAATGATGTCTTTGCTACCTTTGTTAATGGAGTTATGTTTGATGGTGAGCAGGTGGTTAAAGAAGATGAATTGCTTGACATACCAAGTTGGAGCCAATATAAAGGGGATGACAGCAGATACAGGTTTCAGGACAGGGATGTAGTAAAACTTTGGAAAAAGCAGGAAATAGTTATTTCCTTGATTGGAATTGAAAATCAGGATATACCTGATGAAGACATGGTATTTAGGATACTTTCGTATGATGGAGCATCTTATAGAACTCAATTAGCCAAAAAAGCCAGCAGGAAAAGAAGAAATTTTGAGAGTGCTAAAAATATAGAAATTATGGAAGAAAAATCAGATATTTTTCCTGTAATAACCTTTGTTATATATTATGGTGAAGAAGAATGGAAGCATAAAATTACATTGTATGAAAGGCTTAAATTGGAAGGAACAATAACAAGGTATGTAAGTGATTATAAGGTTAACTTGATAGACTTGAAAAAGATGACTGAAGATGATATAAATAAGTTTAAGAAGGACTTTAGACTCTTGGCAGACTATTTGGCGAATGGAAGTAATCATACTTCGGAAAGTACAGAATTAAATCATCCTGAAGAAATATGTGAACTTATTTTGAAGCTTACAGGTGAAATTGTAACTATACCAGAGGAAAGTGAAGAAGGAGGGAAATCCATGGAGAAATTTTTTGAACCTATGTTTGAAAGAGCAGAAGCAAGAGGTGTAGAAAAAGGAGAGAATTGTCTGGCAAAGTTAATCAGCCTTTTACTGTCAGAAGGCAAGAATGATGCTGTTAAAGATGCTTTAGAAAATGAAGAAAAGAGACATGAACTTTACAAGGAGTATGGAATTTAATAATAGAGTATTTAGAAAGATAATGCCTCTTTCCAAAAATTAAGCTTATCTTCAAAATTTAGTCTTGCATTTGCAGGACTTGTAGAAGGCAGAGTGATAGTATTTACGGGTATTTGTTTAAAATATCTTTTGTACATCGCCTCTGCCTTTTTTCCGTTTAAAAGGATTTTAGAAATACCTTGATATTCTTTTAACAATCCCTCAATATTGTTTGGAATTTCATTCTTAATATCTGAGTCAAGAGAACCTTTGCGATTACCACTATGTACCATATCCCAGAGAGCTATATGGTTTTTAAGAAGGAGTTCACATTTTATAGAATAGTCCTCGCTATAAGTTTCGTTAAAAACAGTAAACATAATTTTCCAGAAGACATTGCGTGGATGTGCATAATATTGAACCTGTTTTAGAGATTCTTCACCCGGAAGAGAGCCAAGAATCAGGATTTTTGAAGATGAGTTGATAAGTGGGGGAAAACTGTATTTTGTCATAAAGATCTCCTTTGAATTGATAGTAATAATATAACAGAGAAAAAGAACAGGTGCAAGAAAATAAGAGGAAATATAATGTATTGTAGACAATACAAAAACGAATCAAAATTGTCTTATTCACAAGAAAGGAGTTTTCCTTATTCATTTAAGGAATATTTGACTGCAAAGGGGGAAACTAAGGATTTATATTGTAATTACTAACAGTGAAGAGGCAGAGTTTGAATATGAGGGGATAAAAGTTAAGGTAATACCTATGTGGAAGTGGATATTAAAAGAGAATATTTGTGATTAAATAATAGAGATTGTAAAAACAGTCGTAAATTGAATAAAATAAACAAATATAGCCTAGTTATTTAGAAAATTAGAAAACAATTAGGCGTATTCACGAAATATAAAAAATATCAAAAAATTATCATAGAGTGGTTGATATTCGTTCATAATTATGCTATAATAATACTGTGAGAAACAAAAAACTGCAACAAGACTGCACATTGACAACTAAATACCAAGTCAGTAAAACGGCTGGACACCTAAATATGCGGAGGACTCGGAAAAAGGACACATATGCTAAACTTTATTTTAAATTAACTTACATAGAGTATAGCATATATCTGTATTTTGTCAAGTGCCTTGAAAGGAGAAGTATATGAAATACTTTACGATCACACTAGAGACTAGTTCGGAAAAAATCAAAAAATTTGCCAAAGAAAACGATGTAGATGCCTATTATGGCGAAAGGGATAATATTTTATATGAATTGAACCGTATGCTATATAAAAATATGGAAAATGACATTTTTTTCTTTATATATAGATATAACGAAGAAAAAAATGCAGAGAAAGTTTTGGCTACATTTTCGTATGATAATAACAAATTATCTTATGATAAAGCTTATAGCCATATAGTGAACCGGTTAAAGGAGTATGGCATAAGCGAGATAGCAGAAGCACCATCCGAAATTACAATGACAGATTACTTTGGATTTTATAACGAAGGAGATAGAAGAGGCTATGTATACAGGACAATCATTAAGATGCAGGATGAAATCTACGAACTGTTAAGGAGCTACACTGATGGTTCACTTACACAAAATGAAAAATTTTATTATGGATATGAGGAAAGATTGGTTCGTATAAATAATGAACAAGAAGACTTTATCTATGATAAAAAACTTAAAGAAGAGCTGGAGAATATAGAGTTCCATAGCAATGTTTCTGATCATCAGGGAAATATAGCCCATTATTTTGTTGCAGCCAGAAGCAATGAAGCGGCTTTTAGCATTACTGAAAAGCTCTTGGAAAGCCTGTTAAAGGCAAAAAGGATAACGAACAGGAGAGTTTCTGTTATAACTGAAATAAGTCCTAATGCATGGAAGCGCAACAACCATCTTGATACAATAATAGAGACTAACAAAGGCGGCAGCATAGTTTTTGACCTTTCTGAGAGGTTTGGAAACAGCCCTACAGAGTATGCACAAGTATGCAAATATATAGAAGGGCTTGTAAAAAAGTATAGGAAAGATATTCTTTTTGTATTCACCTACAATATAGATAATCCCGGTTTTTCATATTATCTTCTCCCTAACTTAGCCCAATATATAATGTCTGTAAACCTGAGAGAAGGAACTGCCGACAGGAAAGGTGGAATCAAATACCTGGAAAGCCTTATTAAAGACTCTGAGTACAAAAAATATGCTTATCAGGCAGGAGAATATTTGGAGAATTATCCTGGCGACAAATTTACGCAGACGGATATAATAAGGGCTTATGACCGCTTTGAAGCATGGTGCCTTAATAAGAACATAATTAAAGCATATACCTTTGGCAAAGAGGAGTTTATGCTTGACAGAGATGAGAATGCAGAATCTGCTTATGAAAAACTTCAGAGCCTTATAGGACTTAAAACAGTAAAAGAGCAGATAGATAGCATAATAGCAGCTTACTGTGTGGAAGCAGAACGAAAAAAGTGCAGAGGCATTAACTTTAAGTCATCTTCAATGCACATGATTTTTGGAGGCGATCCGGGTACAGGCAAGTCTGTGGTAGCTAGGTGCATAGCAGGCATTGCTAAAGAAAAAGGTGTAATAAAGAGCGGAATTTTTGTGGAGACCAGTGGAGTAAAATTAACCGGGCTGGGATGTGAATTTGGTATAAGAGAGGCTTTTGAAGCGGCTAAAGGTGGTGTACTTTTCATTGATGAAGCATATGCTCTTACAAGTGAGACGGCTACTACAACCTTGCTGCAGGAAATTGAAAATAGAAGAGAGGAGGTAATAGTGATACTAGCCGGTTATAGCGGCAGAATGAAAGGGTTTTTAGAACAGAATGAAGGTCTAAAGAGCCGTATCCCATATTGGGTGGATTTTCCAAACTATTCGACAGAGGAGCTTACAGAGATATTTGAGCTGATGCTGAAGGAAAGGGACTTTACAGCGGCAGAGGAGGCTGTTAAAGAAGCATCTTATATTTTTGATAAAGTAAGATATACAGAAAACTTCGGCAATGGACGCTTTGTTCGCAATCTTTTTGAAAGCAGCATAAAGAACCAGTCAGTGAGGCTGCTAAAAGAAAAGGGAAATATAGAAAACATAGGGAAAGATGACCTTTTTATCCTTGAAAAAGTGGATATATTTATGCCGGGTGAGAATCTAAAAAAGGAAAGAGTACCCGGTACTGCGCTGAAGGAACTTGAAGCTATGGTAGGGCTTGAATCAGCTAAAGCTGTAATAAAAAAGGCGGTTGCAGGGCTTAAGCTTAGAAAACTTTACAGGGAAAGAGGAATAAAACAGCCAAGGCCTGCTCTTCATCTTACATTTACAGGCAGCCCCGGTACAGCGAAAACAACAGTTGCAAGGCTTTTAGCTGAGATATTAAAAGATGAGAAAGTCTTGCCTTCGGGGAAGTTTATAGAATGTGGCAGGGCAGACCTGGTAGGTACTGTGGTAGGCTCTACGGCAAAGATAGTCAAAGACAAGTTTAGGCAGGCTGAGGGTGGAGTCCTTTTCATAGATGAGGCATATAGCCTTGTAGAGAATGCAAAGAATGGCTTTGGCGATGAGGCTATAAACACCATAGTACAAGAGATGGAGAATAAGCGTGAAAAACTGGTTGTGATTTTTGCAGGCTACGATAAGCCGATGGAGAAATTCCTTGAGAGGAATCCCGGTATGAGTTCCAGAATAGCTTTTAAGGTGAAATTTGATGACTACACTGAGGATGAACTTCTTGATATAGCAAAGCTTATGGCCTCAAAAAATGGTATAACTATTACAGAAAAAGCTATGGAAAAGCTTAGAAATATCTGCAAAAAAGCAAGGACTAAAGAGGGCTACGGCAATGGCAGGTTCATAAGAAAAATCCTTGAAGAATCGCAGATGAATATAGCTGAGAGGCTGTATGGACTGACTCCTGATGAGATTACTGAGGAAATGCTTACAGTGATTGAAGCGGAGGACATAACAGAGCCGAAAGAAGAAGAAACTGAGACAAGAAAGCTTATAGGGTTCTGTGCTTAGGTAAAACCTAATGTTAAAAATATAACAAATTAAAAATGAGCAGAGTAAAGAGAAAATGGGTAAACATACTTGTTTTCTCTTTTGCTTTGCTACAAACAGATTGAAGGGAGACCAATATGAAAATAATCGAATGGAATATAAATCAAAGAGCTAGTAAAGAAACTGAAATAAAAGATTGGGTGATTGAGGAGATTAAAAAGACAGAAGCAGATATAATTGTACTTACTGAATTTAAAAGGACTGAAAAGTGGAAAGAAAAACTGAGTAAGTTATCATGGTATTACATATTTAATAATAGCATTGAAGAGGAGCATGGAAATGAAATTCTTATTGCAATGAAAAGAGATTATAGCTTTATTGAAAAGAAGGAAATATTTGATGATGGAATGGGAGACTTTTTACAGATAAAAGTGGTATGTTGCGGTAAAGAGTATACGATTATTGGATATAGAAGCAGAATTTTAGTCGATGGTTACAAAGAAGATAAGACAGCAAATGCAGAGTTTAAGAAAAAGCAGTTTGAAAACTTGAATAAATATTTACAGGAATTACCTGATGATGAAAATGTTATAGTAGTAGGGGATTTTAATTTTACGGGAAATTATGTAAAAGAAAATGAGACAGAGTATCCGATTGCAGAAGGATATAGCATTAAGTCGCCTCAGTTTAATGAAAATGCTTTGTGTAAATGGAGCTTTGTTCATCATAATAAAAGCAGGGTTGCAATAGATTTTGCAATTTGCAAAAATGTATATGTAAAAGATACCCACTATTCTTGGGATTATCTGGACAGGATTGATAAAAAGCCTGAAGACTGGAAGAGTGAATGCAAAGGAACTCCAGACCATGCAATGTTAGTTTTAGAAGTTAAGTAAATAAGTGAAGATGATGATAAATATTTAAAGGAGGCTTATATGCGTTTACTAATTGATACAGAAGATAATTTGCACATGGCGTATGGTCTGCCCTGGGTATATGATGGGGACTGCTTTAACTTCAAGGCACCTGAAAAAAGAGTTTTAAGCGAAACAGAGATAGAAAATCCAGAAGAAGTGCAGACGCTGGTAATTAACTGTGACTTAGAAAGCTATGATTTTATAAGCAAGATGAAAAATCTGACACAGCTCTACATTTATAAAGGCAAAAATGTAAAAGATTTAGACTTTCTTAAAGACCTTGTAAGGCTAGACCACTTCTATCTTGCAGGCTCAAAAGTACCGTCACTTAAAAGTCTTGTGGAACTGATACAGTTGAAGGAGAAACTTTATCTGAAAGAAGTAGAAGAGGGAGGAGATGAGATGGATACAAGGTTGTATTATACTTTATCCTGTGTGCACATCATATCAGATGCTTATGAAGGAGATGGAAGTGAGCTTTTAAATAGAAATATTTGCCATTATGATTTATCAGTAAATGATAACAGAATTGAACCAAAGCCAAGAAGGAGATTTGTTTCTGGGAGAAAAAGAAGAAATCTTGAGTAAATTTACCTGATGAACAGAGTGGAGAGAAAACGGAGAATTTGTACTCGTTTTCTCTTTCACTTTGTGGTATGATGGAGGGGAAGTGAAAAAAGATGGAGGAGAAAGATGGGAAGTACAGAAGATACATGGAAAAAGTTTTGTGCAAAAAGTTTGTATGAACAATTAACCGAAAATTTATTTATAGAAGCCTGTGATGATGCACAAGGAAAAGATAATGTGTTTTATTATTTAGAAGATAAAAAAAATAGCAATCTTTTGGATAAATGCTTTTGTGCTGTATCTAGCTATAAAGAATATAAAATATATAAAGACGCCTCATTTATAATAAGAAAGAATGGTAATGATGGGTATAATGATTTTACAGTATTTGCAGGGAGAAGTGCAAAATTTCGTCTTGAAAATGAAGATATAAAGCTATCTGGAGAAGTTTTGAATAACTCTACCTATATACTTACAAAATATAAAACAGATATTGGTGACAATGGCGATAAGAAGAAATTTTCTGAACTGTCTAAAATGTTTTTTCATTTAGTAACAACAGTAGGTAATATTATGCCATGGCCTATTGGATTTAATCCTCGTACTGGAGGTAGGCTTGATATATTTCAATACAAATTTAGCGATTCTGGTAAAAGCAATTATTGGAATTTACATGATAAGGATAAACAAAAAGAAAATTCTAAGTGGGTTGAAATAGTTATTGATAAAGGAAATATAGATAAAAGGCAGTATAAAGAAATAGAGTTGTGGAAAAAAAGTTTGGTTAATGTCCATTATTTACAGGACTTTGTCAATGAGAATGAAACAGAAGCACTTATATTTTATGATGAAACAATAACAGATTCAAATATAAGGTGGAATCTGTATTTTTACCGAGCATCAAAAGCAATAATGAAAAGAAGTTATAGAATCTTAACTAAGGAAGATCCCAATAAAGATGGTAAATCTAAATTTGATATAGAATTTAGTAAATTTTGCAAGAAATATGAAGTAGAGGAAGATGTAAACAATTTAACAAAATACTTTAATAATAAAATAAAAGAAATAAAAAATGAACTGGAAGAAATGAAAGCATTGATAGAACAACTATAAGGAGCAAGGCATAAAAGAAAAATGAAACTTCTACCTAGGCACAAATCCCTGCCCCAAATTCTCTATCCATTCTTAAGCGATTACCGAAAAGTATATGAAATTAGATTTTTGGCATAGAAAATAATATTATAAAGAAAGGAATTTAGTTATGGAAAGAATACAGTTTTATCCAAGTGATGAGCTTAATGCAGCACTTAGAAAAGATAGTGAAAAAAAAGGAGTGAAGGTAAGTGTAATAGTCACAGACATTTTAAATGCTTATTATAACCTTAGTGATGAAAAAGAAGGCAAAATATCAGAAGCTGATATAGAAGACATAGTATTTAAGGAAATATCAGAATATATAAATGACCCTGCTAATGTGGAAAAAGAGTTTGAACTAAGCGAAATATCGCCTACATTTCATAATATATACATGACTTATGCAGGAGAGCCTAGGACACTAAGGGCAAGGCTTGGCAAAAAGTTTTTTAAGCTGGTGGAGAAAGGTGAAGGAGAATATAGTAAGGTAAGGCAGGTAATGACTAAAAAAGGAACACCCAAAAAAAGTCTTGAAAATAGGTCGGCAATGTATAAAGTTGTAATTGAATAAAATAGACAAATATAAAAAAGCTAAAAGAGGGTTAATTATACTCTCTTTTAATGTTATAATAATAGTATAAATAACAAACCTACACATTGACAATTAAATACCGAATTAGCAAAATGGCCGGACACCTAAATAAATGGAGGACTCGGAGAAAAGATATGAACGCAAATCCTTTTTATGTGTAATAGTTAAATTTTTTATTTGTAACATATATCCTCCCGGTAAAAAAGTCTATCTCAGTTTTCTTGAAACAGACTGCAATCTTCTTAATGAGGCTCTTAAGAGTATAGAAAAATGCCACAATCAACCTATGATGAAATAATAGAGAAGTATGTTGAATAATATTTATTTAGTAACTTATTAACCAAGATATATGTAGTTGTGTATCTAAAAGACATTATACGAGGAGAAAATATAAAATGAAATTAAAAAAATATGTTAAAACAGCCTTATTATCATCAATTCTTGCTTTAGGACTTAGCGTTTCAGCCTTAGAAACAGGAGCTTTAGACGGTAGTGTAATCAAGGTATATGCAAAAAAGAAAGCGGTTAAACCGGCTAAAAAGAAAGTAAAGAAAGATAAAAAAGTATTAAAGTATTTCGAGGCTGTAGTGGAAGGAGAGAGCGAGTATGGAACTGACTTCTACACAGATAGTAAGAATAATAAAATATATATTTCAGTAGAAGATTTTTTCAGTAATTTAAAAGGAACAGCCAAAGAAGCAAAAATAAGTGTAAATACAAAGAAAAAAATAGTAAAGGTAAATCTAGGGAAAAAATATAAGGATAAATCCAACCATATTTATTTACCTAAAAGTATTTATGGAAAGCCTGAAAATATAGAGTTAGATATAGATGGAGATAAGATAGAAGTTAAAGGATATGTTGTAAAGTCTGACTCTTACTGGTCAAAGGATAAGGTATTATATGCAGACTTTGACGAATTGGCAGAAAAGCTTGATTTAGTTTATGCTAAGGACATGGCAAAGAAAAAATACTTGCTGTACACAAAACTGCCTGAGAATGTAGTGGAATTAAAATCAGATAAGCCACCTATTGAAGGTTATGTTCATTATAGAACTACAGCCATTGGAGGTTATGATATAAATGGAAGAATGGTTCATTATAGAACTACAGCCATTGGAGATTATGATATAAATGGAAGAATGGCAAGTCCAATTCAAAATTGTTTATATGAAGAAGCTGGAAATCTTGTAAGGTTTGAAGCAATAGATGAATATAATGATGAAGAGGATAAAATAATAAGAGTAATAAGTATAAATTGGTATGATGCTTTAGGAAAAAATATAGAATCCAAAGAAATCCCTTTTCAAGGCGAAGAATTTGGTGGCTTTTACAAGGGTGAAGAGTACAATTACCTTATTTTCGGAAATAATAATAAGGAAAAAAGTGACAGTAAAGAGGTCGTAAGGATAGTTAAATATGACAGGGAATTTAATGAACTTGGGACTCTTTCCGTAAATGGAGCTTACACGGTATATCCTTTTGCTTCTGGTTCTTTAAGATGTGCAGAGATAGGAGAAAAAATACTCATACATACTGCAAAAAAAAGATATGACGAACATCAAAGTCAGCTTACAATAGCTTTTAATGAAGATACAATGTCACTTCTTAATGCAGATGATTTAGGTGCGTTTCAGCGAAATCATGTAAGTCATGATTTTAATCAGTTTGCCATGGCTGACGGAAATGAATTTATAGTGGTAGACCATGGTGATGCATATCCAAGAAGTATAAAGGTTAGCTGGCTTAGGACGGAAAGTATGTACACAGGAGAAAGAGATTGGTATAATACAAGAAAAAGAGGGTTGTTCTCACCTTCAAAGGAGAAAGAAATACTTAATATTCCGGGAGAAATCGGAGCAAACCAAACCGGAGTTTCTATCGGTTCTGCCTTACATACAGCGAATAAAGTACTTGTCGGAGTGAATAGGATTGACTATTCAAAAGCAACAGGCTTTGATAGCTTTAATATTACAGGTAAAGATGTAGATAAAAGAGATGTGATACTTTATTCTCTGGATAAAAATACCTTAGAAGTAATTGAAAATAAATATACGGATTATACTTTAGACAAGAATACTACTTATACTGCTCCTAAGATGGTGAAACTTGATGAAACAAGAATCATGCTGATTTGGAATAAGCTAAATTTTAACACTTATAAAAGTGTATTACAATATCTGATTGTTGATGAAAACGGAAATAAGCTTTCTGAAATAAAAACTTTGGAAGATATGAAAATAGCAGATGAAGCTCCAATTATTTACAATGGAAAGGTAGTATGGAGTGAGTATAAAAAAGGCAGACTGATACTTAATTCCATACCACTAGAGTAATGTATTTAAAGTATTTTGAAGTGATAATATTGAATGTAAGCTTTTTAAGCGAACGCAAATTCCGGCATTCGCTTTTTCAGACTTTTTGCAAATGAAAAAGAGGGTGAATTGGAGTTAAAGATAGCTTAATTAAATTTTGAGGAGAGCAAGAAATAAATTATTATTTATATTTTGAGGGTTATATGGTAGGATTGAGAAGTAGAAAATATAATTTGGAGGTGTAGAGAGATGGGAGAGAATGAGTTGAATGCAAAAGAATTATATAAACTTACTGAGAGCTTGTATGATGAGAATATTGATTCATTAAAGTGGCTACTTAATAAGAAAAATAAAGGGAAATTAGATAAAAGTAAAAAAGCAATCTTAAGTTATAAAGAGTATAATAATTATAAGGAAAAAAGTGAACATATTATATTTTTAGATGCCAAGGATAAAGTAATATGTTTAAAAGGTGAGGTTTTAAATGCATTTAATCAATTATTTAGAAAATATATTAACAGTATTAAAACAATAGAAGGAGAAGTAAAAGAGTCTGAGTATTATATTGATTGGGATAAAACAGAACAAAAATATTCTGGAGTAAAAAATGAAATTGAAGTACATATGTTTACACGCAAAATAGGTAATAGTAGTAACGAATGTTCGCAAAAAATACAAATATCCAATTTGGCGAAAATGTACTTTCATTTAACGACAACCGTTGGAAATGTTATGCCTTGGCTTAATGGTTTTAATCCTAATGGAGGTCTTGACATAGTTCAGTATAAATTTCCAAAGTGTTTAGGTTTGTATGAATGGATAAAGTTTGTGGGTAATGAACAAATAGGAGATGAAAATGAAGATGAAAAGGAAAAACGTGAAACACATGGACAAAATGAAAGAAAAGAATGGATAAGAAATTTTGTTGATAATCATTACTTACAAGATTTTGTTTTCAAAAATAATGGTAGTTTTGAGGCAATTAAATTTCTTGATCTAGATACATTAGAAGATCTGAGAAATAAATTAAAAGAAGAAAAAGGTAAAAAAGCAATAGAAGAAATATGGAATCTTTATTTTTACCGAGCATCAAAAGCTATAATGAAGAGAAGTTATAGAATATTAACAAAGAAAAATCTAAATGAAGATGACAAAGGTGAATTTGATAAAGCTTTTATTAAATTTTGTAAAGAATGTGAAATTGAGAAAGAATTAATAGCATTAAAAACATACTTAGTTGAGCACAAAGAACAGGAAATAAAAAACAATGAAATAGGAGAACTGGAAGAATTGATAAATAAACTAGGGGATTCCCAAAATGAGACTACTAATTAAGACAGAAAATAGTGGTACAAGATGAAATGGGGAGTAACCCTTGTACCAACAGGTTTTCCACTATTTCTTATATTTTAACTTGCAATAATAATTATTATATGTTAAAATATACTTTGCGTAAAAATGCAATGGCATTTATGCAAGAACAATTAAATCATGCCTGTTTTATACTGATGGTGCCCGATGGGTATGGCAGTTAAACGCTGAAACAGGCAGAAGAAAAACCATGGAGGTAGAAAAATGAGCGTTATTTCAATGAAGCAGTTACTTGAGGCAGGTGTACACTTTGGACATCAGACAAGAAGATGGAACCCTAAGATGGCTCCTTATATCTATACCGAGAGAAATGGTATCCACATCATCGACTTACAGAAGTCTGTAGGTATGGTTGACTCTGCTTACGAGGCTTTGAAGAATATTGTGGCTAATGGTGGAACTGTTCTTTTTGTAGGAACAAAGAAGCAGGCTCAGGAGGCAGTTAAGGAAGAGGCTATCCGTTCAGGTATGTACTTTGTAAATGAGAGATGGCTTGGTGGTATGCTTACCAACTTCAAGACAATTAAGAGCCGTATTGCAAAGCTTAAAGAGTATGAGAAGATGAGCGAGGATGGAACATTTGATGTACTTCCTAAGAAAGAAGTTATTCAGATAAAGAAGGCTTGGGATAAGCTTGAGAAGAACCTTGGTGGTATTAAGGAAATGAAGAAACTTCCAGATGCTATTTTTGTAGTAGATCCTAAGAAGGAAAGAATCTGTATTCAGGAAGCACATGCGCTTAATATTCCACTTTTCGGTATTGCAGATACTAACTGTGATCCTGATGAACTTACATATGTAATTCCTGGTAATGATGATGCAATAAGAGCTGTAAGACTTATAGTTGCTAAGATGGCAGATGCTGTTATCGAGGCTAATCAGGGTGAGCAGTTTGTAGAAACAACAGAAGAAGTTGTAACAGAAGAATAATTAGTTTAGATATAGATAAAAGCAAATAGGAGGACGAAAAAAATGGCAGCAATTACAGCAGCTATGGTTAAAGAG
>NZ_JBQMXS010000048.1:0-12535 GCF_052173895.1 Catonella sp.
CATTATAATACAATTAAAAAGATTTTTCCACAATTAAAGACACAAAGAGTTCACAAAAATATGGTAAAATTGCTTAATATATTTTATTAAGAAAGGAAAATTGACATGGAAGAAATTGACATGGAAGAAAAGTACGGGAGTGGTACAGCCAAGGCCTTATTGATACTTATAATAATTTTCTTTATGGTGATAGCAGGAATGATTGGATTTAACATTACAGCCTTTATAAACATGAAGAATACAACAGTTACAACTGTGGGTAAAACTACTGCAATCGGAGATTTAAAAGGCGAAACCGGTTCAAAAGAGGATTTATATGAAAAAAAAGAGGTTGTAAAACTTCCGTCTACAGCTACGGATTCTAAACTTGCAAATGAAAGAGTTGCAGACTTGTCTGATGTTGTATCGGAAACTATGCCTTCACTTGTGGCAATTACCATAGAATCAGAAAAGAGTGTAGATGGATGGTTTGGCAGACAAATAAGGAAATCAAAGGATATGGGTTCAGGAGTAATAATTGATAAGGATGATAAGAGCCTTTTTATAATTACCAACAATCATGTTATAGATGGTGCAAAAAAGCTGATGGTATCCTTTGTGGATGGCAGTAATGCATTAGGAGATGTAAGGGGAAGAGCTGCATATACAGACCTTGCACTTATAGAAGTAAAACTTTCGGAACTTAATAAAGATGTTATTGATAAGATAAAAGTTGTCAAAATGGGAGATTCAGGTAGTATAAAGGTTGGCCAAATGGTAATGGCAATAGGAAATGCACTGGGATATGGTCAGTCACTAACCGTAGGATATGTGAGTGCAAAAGATAGGATAGTGACTGTAAATGATATTACAATGAAACTTATTCAGACTGATGCAGCAATAAATCAAGGAAATTCAGGTGGAGCACTTTTGAATTTGGATGGTGAGATAGTTGGCATAAATTCTGCTAAATTTTCCGGCAGAGCAGTTGAGGGAATGGGTTATGCAATACCAATATCAGTTGTTAAGCCTTTAATTAAAGAACTTAAATCGTCTAAACAGCTTACGGACAGGCAGAGGGGCTATTTAGGTATATTTTATCGAGAAGTAGATGATTCTTCTCATGAGGCCTTTAATTTGCCTTATGGACTTTATGTATCGGAAGTTGCTGATAATGGGGGAGCTAAAAATGCAGGAATATTAAAAGGTGATATAATTATAGCATTAAATGGGAATGAGACCTTGAAATCTGATGCAATTAACTCTATAATTCTAAGTAAGCGTAAGGGTGAAAAAGTTAAGGTTACTTTTTACAGATATGAGAATGGCAAATATATAAAAAGGGATGTTGATGTGACCCTGGCAGGAAAACCTAAAATTAATAATTAAATCTGGAGGTTTACTTGATAAACGAATATGAATTGTTTACACCTTGTCATTTTGGACTTGAGTCAGTTTTAAAAAGAGAGGTTATGGATCTTGGTTATGAAATAACTGAGGTTGCAGATGGACGTGTGTCTTTTAAAGGAGATGAAACTGCAATTGCAAGATGTAACGTGTTTTTACGGACAACTGAAAGGGTTATGTTAAAGGTCGGAAGTTTTAAAGCTGTTACCTTTGACGAACTTTTTGAAAAAACTAAGGCTTTGCCTTGGGAAAGATTTATTCCTAAGGATGGAAGATTTTGGGTGAAAAAGGCCTCATCAATAAAAAGTAAGCTTTTTTCGCCTTCAGATATTCAGAGAATTGTAAAAAAAGCAATAGTTGATAGGCTTTCAGTCAAATATAATGTGCTTAGATTTCCTGAGGATGGAAGTGAATATCCTATAAGAATTACTATTTTAAAAGATGAGGTCACTGTTGCACTGGATACTTCCGGAGAGTCACTTCACAAAAGAGGCTATAGGAAACTTACTGTTAAAGCCCCAATTACAGAAACTTTGGCTGCTGCCCTTATCAGCCTTACCCCTTGGAAAAAAGACAGGATTTTAATTGATCCGTTTTGTGGAAGTGGCACTATTCCTATAGAAGCTGCAATGATTGGGCTTAATATTGCACCCGGTATGAGAAGGGATTTTCAGGCTATGACTTGGGATAATATTATGCCAAAGCGACTGTTTACTGAGGCTAAGAAAGAGGCTGAAGATATGGTAGACAGAGGAGCTAAATTGTCTATACAGGGCTATGATTTAGACCCATATGCCCTTGATGCTGCCAGAGGCAATCTTACTCTTGCAGGACTCGAGGGAAATATTCATTTTCAACAGAGGGACATGAGGGATATAAGCAGTGCTAAAAAATATGGGTTTATTATAACTAATCCTCCTTATGGAGAGAGACTTGAAGAAAAAGCTGCAATGCCACAGCTTTATAAGGAGATGGGCGAGGCATTTGGAAGGCTTGAGGAGTGGTCATATTATATAATTACAGGCTTTGAAGATGCACCTAAGTATCTTGGCAGAAAACCTGATAAAAACAGGAAAATATATAATGGAATGATGAAAACTTATTTTTATACATATCAAGGAGCAAGGCCTCCAAAACAGAAACCAAACTATAGTGGGGGAGTTTAATAATGAACTCTAAGGAGAAAAGAGCAGAACTTAAGAAGATTACAGGAGTAAGTATTTCTTTTATGACAGTTGCCCTATTAGTTTCTTCTTTTTGTTCAGAGAATAAGGTTGAACGGAATATACTTTGGGCTAAATCGGTAGAAGTTCATCAGGAAACTATTGTAGATGCAGTAAGTGATCCTATTCCTTTAGCTGTTGAAATTCCTGAAAAGGTTCAATCAGGTTTTGTCTTTGACAGAAACAAAATGTCTGATAATTATATTGTAATACCGAAACAGGATAGTGAGAACGGACTTGCAACTTTGACTGATGAATATGTTTATAGAACAATATATATAGATATTACTAATAAAAATGATAGTTTTTATGATATTTCTTCTATCACAAGATATGCTAAAGACAAGAAAATTGTCGGAGAACCCGAAGATTTAGTGTTACCACCTTATCTTGAAGCGTTTATTGCCGGCAAAAGTGATGCCAGTGAAGGTGATATGGAAGCGTATGAATCAATAGAAACCGGTAAAAAGAAACAGAAAAAGAATGATGATCCTATTGTTAGCCTCAGGCTTATTAAGTTAGATGGGGTACAGCCTGTTATTAGGTTCGCCATCACATTTGACCGGTTATATGTACCTGAACTTTTTGAAGATGATATAAATTATTATATTTCACTTCGAAGACCTAAAGATGTATATAAGAAAATATTTGTTGTAGACATAGGGCATGGAGGAAGAGATGTAGGAACCTTCAGTGGAGATAGCAAGGTCTTAGAAAAAGATACAGTTCTTGATTTTGGACTTAAACTAAAAGACTGTTTTGACAGACAGGATGATATTAAAGTATATTACACAAGACTTAATGATGTGTATTTATATAGAAGGCCGAGAGCAGATTTGGCAAATGCGTTAGAAGCAGATTTTTTCTTAAGTATACATAATAATAATTATACAGTGTTAGGAACTCCAATTGATTTTAATAAGGTTAGAGGGACTGAAATTCATTATAATGAAAAAATTAAAGATACTAAGGTGAGCTCAGAAAGATTTGCAACTCTGGTTTTGGATAATATTTGCAGAGTGATAAATACTAGAAAGAGAGGAGCTGTAAAAGGTAGTGAACTCTATGTTTTAGGACATACAAATATGCCTTCAGCTCTTGTAGAAATTGGATTTCTCACTAACAAAGAAGATTTGGCCATAATTAAGAATGATGAAAAAATGAAAAAATGTGCAGAGGCTGTATATACAGCAGTCTTGCAGGCATTTAAGGAAAATGAGAGATGATAGATAAAATTGTTTTTGCAACAGGAAATGAAGGAAAAATAAAGGAAATTAAAGAGATACTTGCAGATTTTTCGGTAGAAGTAGTTTCGATGAAGGAAATGAATATTTCTACAGATGTAGAAGAAAATGGTACTACATTTGAAGAAAATTCACTTATTAAAGCAAGGGCTATATCAAAGCTTACAGGTTTGCCGGCTTTAGCAGATGATTCAGGACTTGAAGTAGATTACTTAAATGGTGAGCCGGGTATATATTCTGCGAGGTATTTGGGATATGATACAGATTATGAATATAAGAATAATTATATTATTAATAGGCTGAAAGAGGCTAAAGTAACTGAGAGAACAGCGAGATTTGTTTGTGTTATTTCTTTAGTCTTGCCTGATGGAAGGGAATTTGTAAAAAAGGGGGTAATGGAAGGACAGATTGGCTATGAAATAAAGGGTGAAAACGGCTTTGGTTATGATCCGATTTTTTATTTACCTAAGTACGGTAAGACTTCTGCAGAGCTTTCAAGTGACGAAAAGAATAAGATAAGTCATAGGGGGAAGGCTTTAAGGGGGATGAAGGAAGTGATTGTAAGTCTGTAATATATTAGGCTTGCATATAGGACTTTATTTAGAAGTATTAAGAAAAGAGGAGAATATTTGTGGACATAAGTGTTAAGGTATTTGAATTATATATTGATAATTCAAGTCTTAAAATAGGTATAAGAGTTAGAGGAAACTATGATTCAAGAGTAAGAAAGCCTATGGTAACCGTTATTTTTGACAATGGAAAAGAAAATCGTAGAATACCGATGCCGATTCAGGCATATTATCCTAGTGAGGATTTAAAAACTTTTGATTTTTTTGCCGGTTATTCTTATAATTTAAATCAGGTTTTCTTTAAAGACTATGGTGCTGAACCTATTACAATGAGTTTAGAAATAGTTTATGGAGATGATGTATTTATTAAACCGATAATGAATGAATCTAGTGATTTGCTGGTTTATGGATCAGAGTTTTATGATGTCGAGTTTGGTAAAAAGCATGAAAGCATAAAGGTTAAGCCTTTAGTTACAGACCAAGAAATTGGGATAAAAAATATTATATTTAGAATATTTCGGTTTAGCCTTAGTTTCTTATGGAATATTGTATTGATTGTGACATCAATTTTCTTATTTCCTATTTTTATGGTGGAAGCTATATTAAATTTTATATATTGTGTGAAATCAGCCCCTAGAAATAATAAAACAGGTATAATGAGAATATTATTTCATATAAAATGGCGTATTAGTGGTATAGTAAGGAAGAACCTAAGTTTTGGATATTTGAAATTAAATTTGGCAAAGTTGGGATTCAATTTATTCAAGCTATGTAAGGTGAAGAAAAATAGGATAGTCTTTATTTCAAACAGAAGAGACAATGTAAGTGGAAATTATGAATATATTTATGATAAGTTAATTGATAATAAGGCTTTAGATATTCGTACTGTTTTTGATGTTAATGAAGGTTATCTCACCTGTTTTAAGTATGGTTACTATATGGCGACTGCGAAGGTTTTGTTAGTAGATGATTATATAGAACTTATTTACAAAGTTCCAAGAAGAGAGGATAACTTTCTTATACAGGTATGGCATGCCTGTGGAGCATTTAAAACCTTTGGATTTAGCAGGCTTGGAAGACCCGGAGGACAGAAACAAAAGAGTACTGCACATAGAAATTATGATTTTTGTACAGTTAGTTCTTCTGAGATTTGTAAATATTATGCTGAGGGATTTGGCCTTTCTATGGAGAAAGTTATCCCAACAGGAGTACCTAGAACAGATATGTTCTTTAGTGAAGAGTACAAGAATAAGGCTAGAGATGAATTTTATGGTAAATATCCTGCATTAAAAGAAAAGAAAATCATTTTATTTGCACCTACATTTAGGGGAAATGGTAAAAAATCAGGATTTTATCCGGAAAATCGTTTTGATTTTGTAAAGTTATATGAGCATTTTAACGGAGAATATGTTATTATTATAAAGCATCATCCGTTTGTGAATAATAGAGTGGAGATTCCATATGAATATGAAGGCAAGATAATTGATATGTCTGAAAATGAAGAGCTTAATGATCTGCTGTTTGTTACAGATGTTCTGATTACGGATTATTCATCAGTTGTATTTGAGGCGAGTCTTCTTGATATTCCAATGCTTTTCTATTCTTTTGACTTGCAGAATTATATTTCAACAAGAGGCTTTTATTATGAATACGATTCCTTTGTACCGGGAAAGATAGTGTTTAACATGGATGCACTCATAGAGTCGATTGAAAATCAAGACTTTGAGAGTGAAAAGATATATGCATTCAAACATAAGTTCTTTGATGAATTAGATGGTAAAGCAGGACAAAGAGTGGCGAATTTAATACTTAGTTTATTAGATAAATAGGAGGTTTAATATGGTATTTGCAGTTATTTGTGCAGGTGGTATAGGAAGTAGAATGGGAAATGCCGAAAAACCAAAGCAGTATCTTAATGTTGGTGGGAAACCTATTATTTTACATACGATTGAAAAATTTGTTGTAAATGAAAGCTTTGAAAAGGTTATTGTGCTTGTACCTGAAAGTTGGATAAGCTATACAAGGGACATTATTAATAAATATCTTAAGGGGATTGAAAAGGTTGAAGTATTGGCAGGGGGAGCTGACAGAAATTCAACCATTATGAATTCTATCAAGTATATTGAAGACAATTTTACCCTTGATGATGATACTATCATAGTTACGCATGATGCAGTAAGACCGTTTGTTACTCATAGAATAATAATGGATAATATTGATGCTGCAGTTAATGTAGGGGCTTGTGATACTGTTATTCCTGCAACAGATACAATAGTAGAAAGTTTGGATGGGAAGAAAATTAGCAGTATACCTGATAGGTCAAAAGTTTATCAGGGGCAGACTCCACAGAGTTTTAAGGCTAAGAAACTTAAGGAGTTATATTTATCTTTAACTGATGAAGAGAAGGCTATACTTACAGATGCAGCTAAGATTTATCTTTTAAAGGGTGAGGCTGTACATTTAGTAAGGGGAGAGGTATTTAATATTAAAATAACCTATCCTTATGATCTTACCGTAGCTGAAACATTGATTAATACAGATAGGGAGTAAAATATGCTAAATACGGTATATAGGCTGGTTGCACCTAGAAGATTTGAGGTAGCATTTTCTGATATTGATTTGTTTAAGGATAATCAGGTTATAGTTAGACCTCAGTTTCTCTCTATATGTCACGCAGATCAAAGATATTATCAAGGACTTCGACCGGCAGCTATACTTGCAAAAAAACTGCCAATGGCTCTTATACATGAAGGAATAGGAGTAGTTGTGAGATCTTGCTCTGACCATGTTAAGGTAGGCGACAGAGTTGTTATGATACCTAATACTCCGATAGAAAAAGATGAGTTCATAGCAGAAAATTATCTTAGGACTTCAAAGTTTCGGGCGAGTGGATTTGACGGATTTATGCAGGACTTAATAGCACTTGATGCTGACAGAGTAGTTAAGTTACCTGATGGTATAGATAATCATGTTGCAGCCTTTATAGAACTTATGAGTGTCAGTGTTCATGCAATTCTCAGATTTAAGAGCATAGCACATGGAAGAAGAGATAATATTGCTATTTTTGGTGATGGAAACTTAGGTTTTATTACAGGAATATTCTTAAAATCTATACTGCCTGAGTCTAAACTTTCAATTTTTGGAGTAAGTGAGGATAAACTCGCAAGTTTTTCTTTTGCCGACCATACTTATAATGTGGCAGGAGAACTTAAGGGAATTAGTTTTGACCATGCTTTTGAATGTGTGGGTAATGCAGCCAGTGGTCAGGCAATAGAGCAGATTATTGACTTTATTAATCCTGAGGGAAGTATTTCGCTACTTGGAGTATCTGAATACCCTGTACCTATTAATACCAGAATGGTGCTTGAAAAGGGACTACGGTTCTTTGGAAGTAGTAGAAGTGGTCTAACAGATTTTAATATGACAGTAAATATGCTTAATGAAAATCCTTGGATGGTTAATTACCTTAGTAATATAATAAATAATATTGTGCCGGTTAAAGATATATCAGATATGAACAGGGCATTCGAACTTGATATACAAAAACCGGGCGGTAAGACGATAATGGAATGGAACAAATAAAGAAGATAGTAAGAAAATTAATTAAGAAGCTGGTTGTAGGAATATACCATATTCAACTATCAGAGATTGCCACTGATGAAAGACTGATAGTTTTTGACAGTAGTACAGGTGCAAATTATACCGGAAGTCCTAAGGCAATTTATGAACGCATGGTAGAGCTTGGGCTTGATAATGAGTATAAGATTGTGTGGTTTTTTAAAAAAGGGAAAATTCCTAAAGAACCTCTTTCCGGCAAGGCGAAGATTATAAAATATGGAAGTATCAGCTATTTATGGACTATGCTTAGGGCTAAAATATGGATATTTGATGCAAGACAGGCAGAATTTATCAGAAAGAGAAAAGACCAGCATTATATTCAAATTTGGCATGGTACTCCGTTGAAGAAACTCGCTCTTGATTTAACATCTGTAAATATGCAGGACAATAAGGATTTAGTAGAGTACAAGAGGAGTTTTAGGGAAAATACATCTATTTGGGATTATTTGGTAGTACAAAATGATTTCTCAGAAGAGATATTTAAAAGCTGTTTTGCATTTAGTAAAACATTTCTGAGGATTGGCTATCCAAGGAATGATGTATTATTCAAGAAAAATAATTATGATGATATTTTAAAAATTAAGCAAAAATTCGGATTACCATTAGAAAAAAAAATTCTGCTCTATGCCCCAACCTGGCGTGATAATGAGTACGATGCAGGTGGCAATTATGAGTTTAAGCCAAAACTTGATTTTGCTCTTTTAAGAGAGAGGCTTAATAAAGATTATGTTGTCATTGTAAAATATCATTATTTAATTGGAAATAAGATAGACTGGTCGGGATTTGAGGGGTTTGTCTACCCTTTTGGTGCTGAGGCGGATATAAGCGAGCTTTACTTAGTGGCTGATGAAATGGTGACGGACTATTCATCAGTAATGTTTGACTATGCACTGTTAAAGAGACAGATGTATTTTTATGCTTATGATTTGGACAAATATGAAAAGGAGTTGAGGGGATTTTATTTTGATTTTATAAATGAAGCTCCGGGTCCTATATCTAAAAATACGGATGAACTTATTCGGGATATTCTAACATCTGAGGATGAAAAAAATAATAAGTATTTTGAGAAAAAACAAAAATTTTACAAGAAATTTAATACCTATGAAGATGGCTTTGCCTCTGATAAGGTTATTAAACTTGTAGAGGAGATAATGGAGTAATAAAATGAAAAATAAAAATATTGTAACTTGTAAAAGAGCGGTATGGTGTGGGCTTGTACTTGCTGCTATACTGAGTTTTTATAAGGTTGAAAATGTACAGGCAGGGATTGTAGAAGCAAACGGAGATACAGATTCTTATAATATACAGCAGGAATTAAATGAAACAGGAAGTGTTACTTTAGTAAAAGGTGCGACTTATAGGCTTTATAATTCGATTATTTTAAGCAGTAATATGAGCATAGAAGCAGATGGAGCAACTATAATTTGTGAAAAACCTATTGCCTTTAACATACCTGAAACAGTAGATTATAATGCTGCAAAAAATATAAGTATAAATGGTGGTATTTGGAAATCGGAATATGAGGGTTATTATGGCTCATCTTTTAAGTTTACTCATGCAAGTGATATTAAACTTACCAATATGACGATAAAAGCGGCTAACCTATCAGGGCATAGCATAGAACTAGTAGCTTGTAAGAATGTGGTTATAGATGGCTGTGATATTGCAGGGCTTGGAGAATCGGAGTCTTTAACAGAAGAAGCTATTCAGATTGATATTGCATTTTCTAGAACTGCACCTTATTTAAGCAGCATTCCTTTTAAGACGGATTTAGCAGAAACATTATGGAATAATGCAGGTTGTAGAAATATTACAATTA
This sequence comes from Catonella sp., assembly GCF_052173895.1. Taxonomy (GTDB): domain Bacteria; phylum Bacillota; class Clostridia; order Lachnospirales; family Lachnospiraceae; genus Catonella. Next base: position 9,860 of record NZ_JBQMXS010000048.1, read on the forward strand.
AAAACAATAAGATTGAAGGAAATAGAGGTGTTGTGGCTAATCATACAAAGTATGAAGAGGCTATAAACACTATTCATGAAAATATCACTATTACAGACAACAAAATTACAGGGCTTAAGGGTGAAGGAGTTGTGCTTTTTAATACAAAGTCGGCAACTGTCAAGAATAATAAGATTAAGAGTCTTAGAAAAGGAATATCTGATGCCTATACAGTTGGACTTCATATAGCTACATTTTCAAATGATAAGGCTTTAAAAAAGGCTGTCTTTAAGATAAGTGGTAATACTATTTATGGTGGTAGACAGGCGGTTATGGTTTATTCTCATTCAGGTGTTAAATTCGGAAAGGCTTTAATTGAGAAGAATAAGCTGTTTTGTAAGGCAGGGAAAGATGTGGCGATTCATGCCAAGGAGCAGAGTATAAATAAAGTAGTTATTAAATCAAATAATATTAAGACATACAAAGATAAATAATTTGATTTTTGATATAAGAATTATTTATAACAGTTATTAAATATTTTTTTCTATTTCTACTTGAATATATTAGATATATGTGCTACAATTCTAACAATTTGGGCATAGATAGAAAGGAGGAAGGGAGAGCGAAATTAAAACTTTTGTTCTTCCTTTTTCTTTTGCCATAAATGCCCTGTAGTAGTTTGTTTAACAGGTTTTGGAGGAAATTAATGAAAGCATATTTGATTCTTGAGGATGGAACGGTTTTTACGGGCGAATCTTTTGGAGCTAGAACAGAAGTTATCAGCGAAATAGTTTTCAATACTTCTATGACGGGCTATCTTGAGACACTTACTGATCCAAGTTATGCAGGGCAGGCAGTTACAATGACCTATCCTTTAATTGGTAATTATGGAATTAATTATCAGGACATGGAGTCAAAGAAGGCTCATCCTGATGGTTTTATAGTTCGTGAAATAGCTGGTAAGGCATCTAATTTCAGAAATGATGATTCTCTGTCAAGATTTTTGGTTGATCAGGGAATTACAGGTATTTGTGGCATTGATACAAGGGCACTTACAAGGATTCTTCGTGAAAGTGGTACTATGAACGGTATGATAACTACTGATGAAGCAAAAATTGGAAGTGCTAATATTTTAAATAAAATTAAGCGTTATAGGGTAGAAGGTGTAGTTGCAAAGGTTTCATGTAAACAGAAAGAAGTCTTTGAGCCTTCATTTGCCAGAAGACCGGACAAGGTTTTTAAGCCTGAATTTCAGTTTAAAAATGAATTTATAGGCGAAACAAGATATAGGATAGCTCTTATGGATTTTGGGGCTAAGAAAAATATAGTAGATTCTCTGCTTAGGAGAGGGTGTGAGGTTACAGTTTATCCACAGAATACCAAGGCAGAAGAAATATTTAAGGACAATCCTGATGGTATTATGTTAAGCAATGGTCCCGGAGATCCGGCTGAATGTACAGATATTATTGAAGAACTTAAAAAGCTGTTTGATGGAGATATTCCGATTTTTGGTATTTGCCTTGGACATCAGCTAATGGCGCTTGCAAAAGGTGCAAGTACAGAGAAGATGAAGTATGGTCACAGGGGAGCAAATCATCCTGTTAAGGATCTTTCTACCGGTAGAGTATATATATCTACTCAGAATCATGGCTATGTGGTTGTAGATAAGAGTATGCCTAGTGAGGTTGCGACTACAAGTTTTATCAATGTAAATGACGGTACAGTTGAAGGAATAAGATATACAGGAAAGAGAATATTTACTGTACAGTTCCATCCGGAGGCTTGTTCGGGACCGCTTGATACAGGATATTTGTTTGATGAGTTTTTAAGGGAGGTTAATGATGCCAAAAATAACTGATATAAAAAAGGTAATGGTTTTAGGTTCAGGACCGATAGTTATAGGGCAGGCAGCTGAATTTGATTATGCAGGTACACAGGCTTGCCGTTCCCTTAAAGAAGAAGGTATAGAGGTTGTACTTGTAAACTCAAACCCTGCTACAATTATGACAGATAAGGATATAGCAGATAAAGTATATATAGAGCCACTTAATGTAGCTGTAGTTAAGAAGATAATTATGGAAGAAAAGCCTGATAGCATACTTCCTACATTGGGAGGACAGGCAGGACTTAACCTTGCTATGGAACTTGAAGAAAGCGGTTTCCTTAAAGAAAATAATGTAAGACTGATTGGAACTACTGCTTTAACTATAAAGAAAGCTGAGGATAGACTTGAGTTCAAGAATACAATGGAGAAACTTAAGGAGCCTGTAGCTGCATCTACAATAGTAGAAGATGTAGAAACTGCTGTAGAGTTCGCAAAGGAAATAGGCTATCCTATAGTAGTTAGACCTGCTTACACACTTGGTGGTTCAGGTGGTGGTATAGCAGAGGACGAGACTTCACTTCGCTTGATTTGTGAAAATGGACTTAGGCTTTCAAGAGTGGGACAGTGTTTAATAGAGCGTTCTATTGCAGGATGGAAAGAAATAGAATATGAGGTAATGAGGGATAGCAGAGGAAACTGTATTACAGTCTGCAATATGGAAAACCTTGACCCAGTAGGAGTGCATACAGGTGATAGCATTGTAGTTGCGCCTTCTCAGACACTTTCTGATAAAGAGCATCAGATGCTTAGAACATCAGCACTTAACATAATTGACGAGCTTGGAATAACCGGAGGCTGTAATGTTCAGTATG
>NZ_JBQMXS010000049.1:0-12094 GCF_052173895.1 Catonella sp.
GGAACAGATAAAACTATTGTATATACGTTAAAGAAACCTTTATAAAAAATGGAAGGGAGAAATAAAAGCTAGATTTTCAAGGTAAGTGCAACACTTTATAAAAATAGTAAATGCAACACTATTGCTAGATAAAATAATAAAATTACATCAATAAAATCAGACTGAATTTAATCAAATTTGGTTTGATTTTATTATAGGAATTTCTTCTAAATTTCCTATAATAAAATTTCTCTGAGGGAAGCATAGCCAGCGTGCAAGGTGTGCGTAAGCACACGTTTTTTTCTATGCAGGCCTTCTATTGACATATTGGTGACTTTGTAGTACAATATACTACAAAGAAAGGGGGGGGGTAATTATGGCATTTTCAATAAGATTAACAGAAGAAGAAAAATCATTGGCAGACAGCTATGCAAACCTTCATTCAATGTCCTTGGGCGAGGCATTTAAGAAAGCTTTATTTGAGAAAATAGAAGATGAGTATGATATCAAGGTTGGAGAAGAAGCATACAAGGAATATGTAGACAGCGGAAAGAAAAGTCGTCCATTTTCTGAACTTAAGAAGGAGCTTGGCTTATAATGTACAGGGTAGAAACTACAGCCAGATTTGATAAGGAATTTAAGAAACTTGACAGGTATACACAGAAGATGATTGTAGGCTGGATTGAAAAGAATCTTGAAGAAACAGATAATCCTTATAAACAGGGAAAAGGTCTTACTGCAAACAGAAGTGGCAGTTGGAGATATAGGATAGGCGATTATCGTCTTATTTGTGAGATAAATGATAATGAGCTTATAATTTTGGCACTTACTGTAGGGCATAGGAGAGAAGTGTATATTAGGTAAACAGCAGAGGTTAAGGGCAGAGGCTAAGGTTTCTGTCTTTTTTTGTACGTCTAAATAAAGCTTTTACTTGCACAAAATTAGAAAAAGTGTCAATTTGTGCAAGATAGTATTACACTAAAATAAGAAAATACCTAAATTGTGTAAGATGGTTGTGCAAAAAATTAAAAATCCATACTAATATGGAATTTACTTTTTCAAATAACAAAAAATTAAAAAAATTCAAAATTTTCTATTGAAAGTTGTGCTGGTATGTGTTATTATATACAGTGGACTTTATTCAGAAAGGAGTTTTCGAAATGAAAGTTAGGTCATCTGTGAAGCCTATTTGCGAAAAGTGCAAGGTTATCAAGAGAAAGGGTGCAATCAGAATTATCTGTGAGAACCCAAAACACAAGCAGAGACAGGGATAATTCTGATTAAGATTAATAATTAGGAGTCTTGCTTTCTGCGTTATGGATATCATCGGAAATGTGAGCCGATCATATCTGTGATACCGTATTTATAAGCAGAGGCTTATATTATGAAGATAATTTTTTCTTCACCTCGAAATTCATATTTCGTTGTACGGTTTAAAGCGGCTGGGTAGAGGAAATCATCATTCCAATACCAAATTTCACATATATTGTTACTAATAATTGAAAAAATAACGGAGGTTAAACGCTAATGGCTCGTATTAGTGGTGTCGATTTACCAAGAGAGAAGCGTGTAGAAATTGGCCTTACTTATATCTATGGTATAGGAAGAGCTAAATCTAATGAAATTTTAACAAAAGCAGCTGTTGATCCGGACATTCGTTGCAAGGATCTTTCTGACGAACAGGTTGGAAAAATTCGTGATGTGATTGAAGAATCCGTTCTGGTTGAAGGTGATCTTCGTCGTGAAGTAGCTATGAACATCAAGAGACTTCAGGAGATCGGTTGTTATAGAGGTGTTCGTCATAGAAAGGGACTTCCTGTTCGTGGACAGAACACTAAGAACAACGCAAGGACAAGAAAAGGTCCAAAGAAGACCATCGCAAATAAGAAGAAATAATTAAAGGAGGATTCTTAGGTCATGGCTAGTGCAAAAGGTGCAGCAAAAAAAGTGACAAAGAAGCGTGTGAAAAAGAATGTCGAGCGCGGACAGGCACACATTCAGTCATCATTTAATAATACAATAGTTACATTAACAGATTCTGAAGGCAATGCTCTTTCTTGGGCAAGTGCAGGCGGACTTGGTTTCAGAGGATCCAAAAAGTCTACCCCTTATGCTGCTCAGATGGCGGCAGAAACTGCAGCGAAGGCAGCAGTTATCCATGGATTAAAGTCTGTTGAGGTTATGGTTAAGGGACCGGGGGCAGGAAGAGAAGCAGCTATTCGTGCTTTAGAGGCTTGTGGAATTCAGGTAACCAGTATCAAGGATGTTACTCCGGTACCTCATAACGGATGCAGACCGCCAAAGCGTAGAAGAGTTTAATTCCAGGTAGATTATTTTAGGAGGAAAAATAAATGGCAAGAGATATGGTGCCTGTATTAAAGAGATGCAGGGCTCTCGGCATAGAACCAATGGTTATGGGACTTGATAAGAAGTCTAAAAGAACGCTTGTTAACGGAAGAAGAAAAATAAGTGAGTATGGTGCTCAGCTTCGTGAAAAACAGAAGGCTAAGTTTATCTATGGCGTATTAGAGAAGCCTTTCCGCAATAATTTTGCAAGGGCTAAAAAACTTAAATACGGTACAACAGGCGAGAACCTTATGATTCTCCTTGAGTTAAGACTTGATAATGTAATCTTCCGTCTTGGACTTGCAAGAACAAGAAAAGAAGCAAGACAGATGGTTGGACATAAGATGGTGCTTGTAAATGGTAAACAGGTTAATATACCTTCTTATAGTGTAGCTGTAGGTGATAAGATTGAAATTAAAGAAAAGAAGAAGTCTATCCAGAGAATTAAGGATGTACTTGAGGCTACTAACGGAAGACTCGTTCCAGCTTGGCTCGAAGTGGATCGTGAAAATCTTACAGCAACTGTTAAGGAAATTCCAACAAGAGATCAGATTGATGTTCCTGTAGATGAGGTGTTCATTGTCGAGTTGTACTCTAAGTAATTAATTCGAATAACACACTTAAAGGAGGAGCCTGATAAATGTTTGATTTTAAGATACCGAATATTGAAATTGATGAGATTTCTAATGATAAGAAACATGGGCGCTTCATAGTTGAGCCTCTTGAGAGAGGTTATGGAATCACTCTTGGGAATTCGCTCAGAAGGATTATGCTTTCATCTCTTCCCGGTGCAGCAGTAACTGCTGTTAAAATTGAAGGAGTTAAGCATGAGCTTAGTTCTGTTCCGGGTGTAAAGGAAGATGTTACGGAAATAATTATGAATATCAAAAGTCTTGCTATCAGAAACGAAAGTGAGACTGATGAACCTAAGACCGCATACATTGAATTTGAAGGAGAAGGCGTTGTAACAGGTGCAAACATTCAGGTAGATTCAGATATTACAATTACTAATCCAGAACAGGTGATAGCTACTCTTAATGGTGGAAGTAATTGCAGGTTGTATATGGAGCTTACTATAGGGAGAGGACATGGATATGTTTCATCCGATAAAAATAAAAGTGATGATTTAGCCATAGATGTCATTCCTATTGACTCAATTTATACACCTGTTGAAAGAGTAAATATCAATATTGAGAATACCCGTGTAGGTCAGATGACGGATTATGATAAGCTTACTTTGGATGTATTTACTAATGGAACTATGGGACCTGATGAAGCAGTCAGCCTTGCGGCCAGAGTAATGAGTGAGCATCTTAATTCTTTCATTGATTTGTCTGAAAATGCTAAGGTAGTAGATGTTATGGTAGCTAAGCCTGATAATGAGAGAGGCAGGGTACTTGAGATGAGTATAGATGAACTTGAACTTTCAGTTCGTGCATTTAACTGTCTTAAGAGATCGGGCATCAATACTGTTCAGGAATTAGTTGAAAAAACGCATGAAGATATGATGAAAGTAAGGAATCTTGGAAACAAGTCTCTTGAAGAGATAAAAGCTAAGATTAAGTTGTTGGGACTTTCACTTAATGAAGGCGATGAATAATTTAGGAGGATATAAGAATGGCTGGCTATAGAAAGCTTGGTAGAACATCAAGTCAGAGAAAGGCTTTACTCAGAAGTCAGGTAACAGAGCTTTTATATCATGGCAAGATTGTTACCACAGAAGCTCGTGCTAAGGAGCTTCGCCGTATAGCTGAGAAGCTTATCACACTGGCTGTTAAAGAAAAAGATAATTTTGAAACAGTTACAGTTAAGTCAAAAGTTGCTCGTAAAGATGCTAATGGCAAGAACGTAAAAGAAGTTGTAAATGGCAGAAAAGTAACTGTATTTGATGAAGTAGATAAAGAGGTTAAGAGAGACCTTCCTACTCGCCATAATGCAAGAGTACAGATGAATAAAGTACTTTATTCTATTACAGAGCATCCTGAGAAGGCTGCCGGAAGAAAGAAAAATACAAAGGTTGTTGATCTTTCTAACAAGCTTTTTGATGAGATTGCGCCTAAGTATGTTGACCGTAAGGGCGGATATACAAGAATAGTTAAGATTGGTCTTCGTAAAGGAGATGCTGCTATGGAAGTTCTTATTGAGCTTGTATAAATAGAATATATGACATATTAAAGAGAAACTGTAACAGGTTTCTCTTTTTTTGTTTTAATAGAAAATTGTGAGAAATTTCATGTTAAACAAAATGCATTTTCATTTTATCCATTGAAAATGGTTTCGTATAGAGAGATATATGTGAAAGTATTTTCAAGTCTTTGTGCAAACTATACAAAAAATAGAGCGTAAAATTGATAATAATAACATTATAATATAAGTGATTAAAAATACTTTCAAAATATTGTAATAATCTTGAAAATAATTTTAATTAGGTTATAATACAATCATAGATTTTGAAAATCAAAAAACAAAGAGGCAGATTATGAATGAAAAAGTAAATTCACTTAGAGGTAAACTGATAGTATCCTGTCAGGCACTCCCACATGAACCACTCCATTCTTCTTACATTATGGGAAGGATGGCTTATGCAGCTAAAGAAGGTGGGGCTGCAGGTATTAGGGCAAATACTAAAGAAGATATAGCAGAAATCCAGAAAAATGTTGACCTTCCTATTATAGGTATAGTAAAAAGGGATTATGAAGGCTCAGATGTGTATATAACCCCTACAATGAAGGAAATAGAAGAACTTATGGAAGTTAAGCCTGAAATTATTGCTATGGATGCAACTATAAGCAAAAGGCCGGGTGGACTTACTATAGATGAGTTTTTTAAGGAAGTGAAGGCGAAGTATCCAAACCAGCTATTTATGGCGGACTGCTCAACAGTAGAAGAAGCACTGCACGCAGATGAATTAGGATTTGACTTTGTAAGCCCTACTATGGTAGGCTATACTAAGCAGAGTGAGGGTCTTAAGATAGCAGAAAATGATTTTGAGATTCTCCGTAAGATTATAAAAAATGCAAAACATTATGTAATAGCTGAAGGAAATGTAAATACACCGGAGAAAGCAAAAAGAGTAATTGAATTAGGAGCTTTCAGTGTTGTGGTAGGCTCAATAATCACCAGACCACAGCTTATAACGAAATCTTTTGCAGAAGCATTAGCGACTGTAGAATAAAGAAAAAAGTCATTTTAAGGAGGAAAGATCTATGAAATTGAAAAAAGTAACATCTCTTGCACTTGCTGCTGTTATGGCAGCATCACTTGTAGGCTGTTCAAAGCCTGCAGAAAAGCCTGCAAGTACACCTGAAAAGAAGTCATCTGTGACAGGAACACAGGCTTCAAGTGCGGTATCTGTAGCAAGTAACACAGCTTCTGCTCCGGTAGAGACAACAGGCGATAAGACAGCAATTACCCTTTGGACATATCCTGTTGGTAAGTGGGGCGATTCTGCAACAGTTGATGAAATGCTGAGTAAGTTCAATGCTAAGTATCCTGATATCAGTGTAAGCGTTGAATATCTTGATTATACAAACGGTGATGATCAGATTAATACAGCTATTGAAGGTGGACAGGCTCCTGACATCGTTTTAGAAGGACCTGAAAGACTTGTGGCTAACTGGGGTGCTAAGGGACTTATGGTTGACCTTTCAGATCTTTACACAGATGCTTCTAAAGATTTCTATGAGAATGTAACAGCAGCTTGTAAGAGTCCTGATGGAAAGTTTTATGAATATCCACTTTGTATGGTCGCACATTGCATGGCTATAAATAAGAAAGTTTTTGAAGAAGCAGATGCTATGAAGTATCTTGATGCTGAAAAGCATACTTGGACAACTGAGAACTTCCTTAAGGCAGTTAAGGCTGTAAATGATAAGGGACAGGAAAATGTACTTGCTGTTTACTGTAGTGGACAGGGTGGAGATCAGGGTACAAGAGCTCTTATAAATAATATGTACGGAGGTACCTTTACAAATCCGGATCATACACAGTATACAATTGATGATGCAAAGAATGTAAAAGCTCTTGAAACACTTAAGAATACAAAGGGTGTTAATTTCGATGCTTCTATAGCAGGTGGAGATGAAATTAAGCTTTTCCGTGATGGTACTTTTGCAATGTCACTTTGCTGGAATGCTTCACAGCAGAACAATACAGATAATGGCGAAGCAGGTAAGACAAATGACGGATCAGAGATTTTCCCAATGCAGTTCCCATCAGAGGATGGAAATGCTAAACTTTGTGGCGGAATTTGGGGATTTGGTATTTTTGATAACAAAGATGAGGCAAAGATTAAGGCTGCTAAGACATTTGTAGACTTTATGGCAAATGATCCTGAGCAGGTTAAAGAGTCTGTAAAGAGCTCAGGTTTCTTCCCAGTACACAGCCAGCTTACAGATGTATATGCAGGTACAGAAATTGCAGATACAATGGATATGTTTACAAAGAACTTTATGCCATCTATGGGTGATTACTATCAGGTAACAAAAGGCTGGCCAGAGACTCGTACAGCTTGGTGGAATATGCTTCAGAAGGTAGGAACCGGTGAAGATATACAGACAGTTGCAGCTGAGTGCAGTAAGGAAGCTAATGCAGCTGCTGCAGCCGCAAAATAAAAAGTAAATAAATTTACTAAATAAAATTTACACCATAGACCGCGGAATACTCAGATAGAGCGAAGATAAGTTATGATGCAGTCTGAGTAGCGGCTATGGTGTTTTTAATTTGGGAAAAATAATATTAGAAAGTGAGGAAACTGTTTTGAAGACAAACACAGTTTCGGCAAGGAGTAAGGTTCTTGCCGCAAGAGAGACAAGAAATGCTTATCTTTTTTTACTGCCTAGTCTTATCTTTTTTGTAGGATTTGTAATAATACCTATGTTTTTATGTGTATATACGAGTTTCTTTGATTCTACAATGGGCAAGGATGTAAAAGATATATTTATAGGCTTTGACAATTATATTAATCTTTTTAGTGATAAGGTATTCTTAAAGGCACTTGCCAATACCTTTTTAATTGTAGTTGTTTCTGTGCCTGTAGTAGCTATATTTTCACTTTGGGTGTCATCAGCAATATATAATATGAATGGTAAATTGCTTTCCATATTCAGAGTAATATTTTATCTTCCAGTAGTAACAGGTTCAGTTGCTGTTACAGTGGTTTGGAAATGGATTTTTAATAATTATTATGGAGTAGCTAATTATTTAGGAAAAACAACAGGAATAATTGATAAAAATATAAATTGGCTCGGAGACGAGAGATTTGCACTTTGGTGTATTATTCTTATTCTTTTCACTACTTCAGTAGGACAACCTATAGTACTTTATGTTGCAGCCCTTGGAAATGTGGATATGTCTTTTATAGAGGCGGCACAGGTGGATGGAGCAACACCTTTCCAAATATTCTGGAGAATTAAATGGGCAAATATTATGCCTACTACTCTTTACATCTTAGTTATTACCACTATTAACAGTTTCCAGTGTTTTGCACTTATTCAGTTGCTTACATCAGGTGGTCCTAATCATAGTACGGATACTGTTATGTACTATATCTATTATACAGCATTTAAGCTTTATAAGTATGGTTACGGTAATGCTATGGGAGTTGTACTGGCAATATTCATTGGATTACTTTCGGCAGTTCAATTCTTTGCAGCAAGAAAGAGGTAGAAGATGAAGAAAAATAAAAATGTAGAATTTGGAAATTCAGGTGTAAAAAAAATGACACCGTACAATGTGTTTTGTCTAGTAGTACTTGTAATACTTGCGGTGCTTTTTACATTTCCATTATACTGGATAATTACAGGAGCTTTTAAAACTCCGGCAGAGATAAATGCGACATCACCAGTATGGGTTCCAAGTGAATGGGTGATGACAAACTTTCAGAAACTCTTTTCAAAACAGTCAGCTCCTCTTTTTGAAATGTTTAAGATTAAGAATAGTGATAAATATCTGATTACAGGACCTGAGGTGGCGGCTTCTATAAGATGGCTTATTAATACTGTATTTATGGCAGTAGCAGCTATGGCTCTTACTTGTATTACAGCAGCTATGGCAGGCTATGCCCTTGCTAAGAAACGATTTCGTGGAAGAATATTACTCTTCTCACTTATAGTAGCAGCTATGGCACTTCCTAAACAGGTTATACTTATTCCTTTGCTTCGTGAAATGTCTTCACTTGGTCTTTATAATACTATATGGGCAGTTATTTTCCCTACAGTGGGCTGGCCTTTCGGTGTATTCCTTATGAAGCAGTTTTCAGAAGGTGTACCTACAGAAATGCTTGAAGCGGCAAGGATAGATGGAGCTAATGAAGCAAAGACATTTATGCAGATAGTACTTCCTATGGTAAAACCAGGTATAGGTGCTTTGGCAATCTTTACATTTATCAACAGTTGGAATGATTACTTTATGCAGTTGATTATGCTCAGCTCAAAGAGCAATTTGACTATTTCACTTGGTATTGCTAAGTTACAGGCAGAAAATGCTACAGACTTCGGGCTTATTATGGCAGGTGCATCTCTTGCATCTATTCCAATTCTTATAGTATTCCTGCTGTTCCAGAAGTATTTTACAAGAGGAATAGCTATGGGTGCCGTAAAGGGTTGATAAACTAATATGTAATTTTATAAACTAGCGTGATTAGCTTATATTTAGGCTGTTGCGCTAGTTAAAAATATTTTACTTTAAGAAAGAAGGTAATAAAGATGAGAAATTTGGATAAGTACAAAGGTATAATACCTGCATTTTATGCTTGCTATGATGAAAAAGGTGAAATAAGCCCAAACAGGGTAAAAGCACTTGTAGAGTATTTTATTAAAAAAGGTGTTAGGGGGATTTACACCAATGGTTCATCAGGAGAGTGTATTTATCAGAGTGTAGAAGATAGGAAACTTGTTATCGAAAGTGTAATGGAAGTAGCTAAGGGCAAGCTTACAGTTATTAATCATGTAGCTTGCAATAACACAAAGGATTCTATGGAACTTGCAGCACATTCCGAAAAGGTTGGAGTAGATGCGATTGCGGCAATTCCTCCTATTTATTTTAGGCTACCTGAATATGCCATAGCTAAGTATTGGAACGATATAAGTAGTGCCGCACCAAATACAGATTTTGTTATTTATAATATTCCTCAGCTTGCAGGAGTTGCTCTTACAGGAAAACTTTTTGAAACTATGAGAAATAATAAAAATGTAATCGGTGTTAAGAATTCTTCAATGCCTGTACAGGATATTCAGATGTTTAAGGCGGCTGCGGGAGAGGACTATATCATTTTCAACGGTCCTGATGAGCAGTTTATAAGTGGAAGAGCTATAGGCGCAGAAGGTGGAATTGGCGGTACTTATGGTGTTATGCCTGAGCTTTTCTTAAAAATGGATGAGCTGGTTAAAAAAGGTGAATTCGATAAGGCAAGAGAAGTACAGTATGCAGCTAATGAAATTATTTACAAGATGTGTTCTGCAACCGGTAATATGTACGGTGTAATCAAAGAAATTCTTAGAATAAATGAGAAACTCGATATCGGAAGCGTAAGAGCACCTCTTTATGAACTTAATAAAGAAGATATGCCTATAGTAGAAGAGGCTGCAAAAATGATAAGGGATGCTGTAGCGAAGTACCTCTAAAGGGAGAGAATTATGGTATTTGGAAATATAAAATATCCTGAACAGTATGAATTTTTACAGGAAAAATTCAGAAAATGCTTTGAATTTGTAAAAAACAATAATTTAGCCTCGATGGAGCTGAAAAGGTATGATATAGATGGGGATGATGTATTTGTAAACCTTATGGAATTTACCACAGCTCCGGTGGAGGAAAGGGCATTTGAAGCACATAAAGATTATTGCGACATACATTATATTGTTCGTGGAAGTGAGCGCATAGATGTTTGTATTACAGCAAATATGGAGGCTGGAGAGTATAAGCCTGATATTATGACGCTGTATGGCGAGCCTGTAGGTACTGTAAATTTATATGCCGGAGATTTTCTTGTATGTATGCCACAGGATGGGCATAGACCCGGGATTATGACTGATAAGCCTGAGCTTATAAGAAAAGCAACTTTTAAAGTTAAATTCAAATAAATATAACGTTATCAAAACATCTGCATATATTATGGCCTTGGAAAGCCATGATTACATATTTCAGCAGATGTTTTGTGATATATACTAATATTTAGGGGGCATTTATGCGAGAAAAGAGAATAGTTTGTTTTGGAGATTCAAACACTTGGGGATATGATGTGGTTACTAATGGGAGATTTGGTAAAGATGTTAGATATACCGGAATATTACAGAATCTTTTAGAGGAGTATATAGTAGTTGAAGAGGGACTTTGTGGAAGAACAGCAGTTTTTGAAGATCCATTAAATGAGGGAATGAATGGACTTAAGTATCTGGTTCCTTGTCTTCAGAGCCATTCAAAAATTGAATGGCTTACTATAATGCTTGGAACTAACGATTGTAAGGAACGTTTTAGTGCAACGGCTCAAAATATAGCTGATGGAGTGAGGAGACTGATTCGAACAGCAAAATCACTGGATGTATGGGAAACTGAGCCACATATTTTAGTAATAACACCTCCACCAATAGAAAAGGGATGTGAAACTTCTGCAGTAGCCGGTGAGATGGGAGTTTGCAGTGAGAAATCCTCGAAACTTGCTAAGTTATACGAAGTGCATACAAAGAATGAAGGTTGTTATTACATCAATGCAGGTGAATTTTGTAAAATGAATGATATTGATTATATGCATTTAGATGCAGAAAGTCATAAAAAACTTGCAATGCAAATATTTCAGACTATAAAAAATGAGGTATGATTTGAACTATATTTAGGAAGGAGTTGCTATATGGCTTTATATTCTAAGTCTTTGATTCCGGTTATAGAATCCAGATATAATGCTTTTACACAGGCAGAGAAGGTAATTGCGGATTTTTTTCTTAGCAATACTGAGCATATTGATTTATCAGCAAAAAATATGACGGAAACTTTATTTGTATCCAATGCATCCCTTTCTAGATTTGCAAAAAAATGTGGTTTTCATGGATACAGGGAATTTGTATATGAGTATAAAGAAGCCTTTGTAGAAAAGAAGGAAACAAAGACGGCTAAAACAGTTTATGAGAGTTATCAGGAACTGCTTAACAAGACTTATAATCTTATGGATGAAACACAGATTGCAAGACTGACAAATTTTTTATACGAGAAGAAGAGAGTAATTGTATTTGGATTAGGCAGTAATGGATATGTTTCAAAAGAAATGGAAAGTCGCTTTATGCGTATCGGAGTAGATATTGACAGTATTGATAATCCCGATAGGATAAAGATGCAAGCACCATTTTTGACTCCAAAGCATTTGGTTATAGGCTTTTCACTCAGTGGTGAAACTGAGGCAGTTATGTATTTATTAAAAAAGGCTAAGGAGAAGAAGGCAACAGCAGTATTGTTTACTTCTTCAGCTGATGGAGAGTTTAAAAAATATTGTGATGAGGTTGTTTTAGTAGCATCATTGAAACATCTTAATTCGGGTAATACTATTTCACCACAATTCCCTATGTTACTATTAATTGATGTCTTGTATAATGAATATGTGGGACGAAACAGATTAGAAAAAGATGCTTTGCACAACCAGTCTGTAGAGGCACTTAAGGGTATGGGAGGGTGAAAATAATTATATTTATCACTTATAATTTTATTATATTTGTGTTATACTTTGTCAAGATTGTTAGCTTATGTTGCCTATATGAAAGTTCACTTTCAATATAGGCAAATA
>NZ_JBQMXS010000050.1:0-11959 GCF_052173895.1 Catonella sp.
GCCTCCTACAAATGGAAGTCTCATTATACCACCATGTAGATGTCCTGACAGAGTTAAATCAGCCCCCCATTCACTGTAAGTTTTAAAATAAATAGGAGAATGAGCCATAAGTATTGAAAAATTTTTACCTTTTATTCCAATCTTATTTTTCAAATCATCAATTTCAAACTCCTTTCTTTTAAATTTAGGATATAAATCCATTCCCAAACTAAGCCCATATACATCAATAACTTCATCTTCGTCACTTATTAATGAATACTTATCATTATCAAGTAAAGTAATATTCATGTCTAATAATACACTCTTATATTCTTGCCATAGTGCTTGGCATAATTTTTCTTCATGATTTCCCAAAGCATGAAAAATTCTGTACTTTTTAGAAAGTTTTGAAAGTAATTCAACAGCAGTATCCATCGTCTTGCGTGATATATCAATACATTTTTCTCCACCAACAACCATATCTCCGCCAATAAATATATAGTTCGGTTTTGCTTTATCAATCATTTCTATAAGTGTAGAATTTTCTTTTCCATATATTTTACCATGTAAATCAGAAATGAAAATAATCCTTACTCCATCAAAGGATAGTGGAAGTTTTGGTGAATATATCTGATATTTTTTTACATACAACCCCTTACCTATAATCAAGTAGTATCCCCTTTCTAGTACTTATTCTTACTGCTACTTGCATAGATATTTTAACATAAAAACACCGATTATGATATATATTTTTAAATATTCATAATCGGCCATTATTTTATTAGATCAAGTGCTACTCTATATTTTTAATAATCTCTATTGTGTCAATTCTGTTTACGATTCCCATATCCTCAAGCTGTCTAATCATTCTATAAACAGTTGCCATTCCTATAGTTTTATCTTTTTTAGTCACCTGATAATATATATCTTTACAAGAATTAAAGTTATTGTTCATGATAATATCGATAATAAGCTTACGCTGTTTAGTTATCCGACAGCCATCATTCTTCAATCTTTCAATAACCTGTTCACTCGTCATATTAACAACCCCTTCATATAATACTATACATATAGAATATATAAGTATTATATTAAAACATTTGAGAATGATTGTCAATATCTTGAGTTAGGAACTATATCCTTAATCATTTTTATCATCTGTTTGGCAGCAGGTGTCAAAAATTTATTTTTCAAATACACATATTGAATTTCCCTTTTGATTGATATTTCTTCAATATTAAGTGCAGAAATAAGCCCAGCATTTGTTTCACGCCTTATCATCTTCTCTGACATAATTGATATACCTACATTATGTATTACCGATTCTTTAATTGCCTCCTGATTACTTATATATAATTTATTAGTAAAATCAAATCTACAAGTATCAAAAATTTTAGCTAAAAATCTAAACTGCGAAGATTTTTCCTTTTTAGTAATATATAAATCATTAGAAACATCTTTTAAAGAACAGCTCTCAGTTCCAAAAAGTCTGTGCTCTCTACCTACAATCAGCTTAAGATAATCTTTGTAGAAGGTTTCAGCAACATAGCAATTGGTATCACTAATAATATATTCTGAAAGCAAAATAAATTCTACCTGATTTTTATGAAGCATTTCTCTAATTTTGTATGAAGTATCAATTGTCATATTCAGTTGAATATTGGGAAATCTTTTATGAAAAGCACTTATTACTTCAGGAATGAGATATACACCGATAAAATTAGTTGCACCAAAGTTCAAAACACCTTCTTCCATATTATCAATTTGCCTGATATATTCCTGTGTATTATAGTATAATGCTACTGTTTCCTCAGCAAATTTTTTGAAATATTCTCCTTGCATTGTAAGAAATGAGCGTTTACCTACACGATTGAAAAGTGGAACCTTAAGCTCTTCCTCAAGAGACTGTATGCGCTTACTGAGTGCAGGCTGAGATATATACAAAAGCTCAGATGCTTTTGCAAAATTTTCCTCCTGTGCCAATATCAAAAATGATTGCAGTTTACTAATATCCATTATACATATCCCCCCTTATGTATTTAGTGTAAGTCTGTCAATATTTTAATAACATAAAGTTATCAATATGTCAACTTAATTCGATTGCTTTATTAAATAGTCTTAGGTATACTGGGCTTAAGATGATGATATAGCATTACCAAAAGCCTGTTTTGTAATGACTGTAACATCAAAACAAGAAAGGAGAATTTCTATTATGGCAAAAGAAAACAAAAAACTGAGTACAGGTGCTAAAATCGGTGCCATACTGGCAGTAATAGCCTTTTTAGGGCTTATGTTAATGCCTCTTCCCGTTGGCATGACACCTGAAGGACAAAAGTGTCTTGCTCTATTCACCTTTGCACTTATTATGTGGATTGCACAACCAATACCAATTTATCAGACCTCCATTATTGTGGTATTGCTCCTTCCTCTTATCGGAGCTGTCCCAAAACAGTCTGAAGCATTCGGCATGTTAGGTAAGGACATTATTTGGCTTATGGTAGCAGCTTTTGTACTTACATCAGCAATGAGTGTATCTAATCTAGGTAAAAGAATGGCACTTACATTAGTTACTAAATGGGCTAAAACACCTACCGGAACTTTGATTGTATTTGTTATAGTTAACTATATTTTGGCTTTCTTTGTTCCTTCTACAACCGCAAGAGCCTCTTTGATTGCTCCAATTGCTCTTGTTATTTTGGAAGTGTTTAAGGCAATGCCGGGTGAGAGTAAATTTGGTAAGCTTATGATGTTACAGGGAGTACAAAACAACGCTTTTGCTACTTCTATAGTTATGACTGCAACTTCAGCACAAGTTCTTGCAGTTGGTTTTATCAATGAACAGACCGGAGCAAATATAGGTTATATGCAATGGTTACTCGGTTCTATTCCACAAGCTATAATAACCACTGTAATAGCTTTTATAATCGGTACCAGAATATATAGATATAAAGATGAATTTGGTGGTGCTCTTGGAGAAGCTACCACATCTTTAAAACAGCAACTGGCTGAATTAGGTCCTATTTCTGTAAGAGAGAAAAAATCTGCTGTAATCTTCCTTCTCACACTGTTATTATGGGCTACAGGAGATTATCAAAAAGCTTGGTTCGGATTTGAAATAAGCACTGAACAAACTGCAGTTCTAAGTATGTTATTATGCTTACTTCCGGGAATTGGAGTTATTACATGGAAAGAAGCTAAAATCAAATGGGATCTTATGCTTTTCTCGGCAGGTGCATATGCCGTTGGTGGAGCTCTGGATAAATCTGATGCTGCAAACTGGGTTATAGAAAAGCTTATTCAATCCACCGGAATCAATTTACTTCCACCTGCACTCGTTGCTATCGTACTTATTTTTGTAACAGTATACAGTCATTTAATCTTCACCAGTAAAACAGTCAGAACCACAATATTGATTCCTGCGATTATAACTCTTTCGAGGCAGCTTGGAATGGATCCTGTTCCGTTGGCACTAGTCTGTTCATTTGGAATAGCTTCTACAATAACATTGCCGCCACATTCCAAGGTAAATACCTTATATTTTAGTTCCGGTTACTTCAGTGTAAAAGATGAGCTTATTTATGGTATTATTTCCTGCTTTATAGCTGCTTGTTCTATGTCACTTGTATACTTTACCTGGATACAGTTGATTGTGTAACTTTTATGAGGAGGTTGAATAATGGAACGTAAAATCCTTTTAGCCATTGCAGATGGCTTGGGTGACCGCCCTTGTGATATATTAGATGGAAAAACTCCGTTAGAATATGCTAAAACAGAACACCTTAATTACTTAGCAGAAAAAGGAAGTACCGGTATAATGGATCTTTATCAGGCCGGAAGTCCCGTAGGAACAGATCTTGGACATCTGATTCTATTCGGATATAGTATAGATGACTATCCCGGAAGAGGTCCTATTGAAGCTTTTGGCAACGGAATGGAGCTGATAGGCGGAGATGTGGCTTTTCGCTGTAATTTTGCAACCCTTGATAATGACATGAAAGTAATCGACCGTAGGGCTGGACGAATTAGAGAAGGCACTGAAGAACTTGCCTCAGCACTTAACGGGCTTGAAATAGACGGTGTTAAAGTTTTGTTTAAAGAAGCTACCGAACATCGTGCAGTTATGGTACTACGTGGTCCTGGGCTCTCTCAGGCAGTTACAGACACTGATCCCAAAAAGGAAGGCTTACCTGTTAAACCTTCTTTAGGAAAAGATAATAATCCTACTTCAAAATATACTGCTGTTATACTTAATAAAATTCTTCTAGAAGCACATCAAATCTTAAGTAAACACCCGGTAAACATATCAAGAGAGAAACAGGGGTTACTCCCTGCCAACGGAATTCTTACCAGAGGTGCTGGAATGATGCCTAACATTGATAAAATAACCGAGCGCCTAAACTTTAAAGCCTGCTGTGTTGCCGCAGAAAGTACTGTTCTTGGCGTAGCCCGTCTGGCAGGATTTAATATACTAAGTGACGAAAGTTTTACCGGAAATATTGACACTGACATAGAAAAAAAAGCTTCTTTTGCAATAGAGGCACTTAAGTACAATGACTTTGTTGCTCTTCATTATAAGGCTACAGACCTTATGGGACACGACAATGACCCTCTCGGAAAGGTTAAAGCCATTGAACAGTTTGATCGTATGCTTGGTCTTGTCATTTCATCCTTGAAACAGGAAAAAATGGAAAATGTTGTTATTGCTTTAGCTGCTGACCACTCTACTCCTTGTGAAAGAAAGGAACATAGCGGTGATCCCGTCCCAATAGTAATATGTGGAAAGAACTTGCGTAAAGATAACGTTAAATGCTATGATGAGATTTCATGTGCTAATGGTGGCTTAAATCGTATTAAAGGTGCAGACTTCAATCGAATTCTCCTTGACTATCTTGAAGTAACACCAAAATATGGAAATTAAATATATCCACCACAATGCAATTCATCGGAAATATTTTTTCTTAACAGAGAATTTAGGGATAATTCCTTAAACAGAAAAAAACAGGATACTCTACAGATTTAGAATATCCTGTTTTTATTGTTCATAAATGATTATTGTGGTAAATCAAAGTACTGTAAGATACAGTGAAGTTAAATTTTGATACCAATATATTTTTATATTTTATTCTTGCTATGATAGATATATTTAAACCAACTCTCCAAGCATCGAAGTTCCGATAGTTCCTTCCGGCATCGTAACTCCAAAATTTTCAGCAATAGTAGCTCCCATATCCGCAAAAGTATTGCGCTCAGGTATACTTCCTGAACCCTTAAAACTCTTTGAATAAGCTACAAAAGGTACTTTCTCTCTTGTATGGTCAGTTCCTGTATATGTAGGATCATTTCCATGGTCTGCTGTGATTATAAGCAAATCATCATCACGCATCACATCTAAAAATTCACCTAACTTCACATCAAACTTTTCTATCTCATCACCATAGCCTATAGGATCTCTCCTATGTCCCCAAAGTGCATCAAAGTCCACAAGATTTACAAAGCAAAGTCCTGTAAAGTCTTTGCCTGCCTCTTCTATAGTCTGTTCCATACCATGTACCGAACTGTTTGAATGATAAGCTTCTGTAATACCTTCTGTAACAAAAATATCATTTATCTTTCCGATGGAAATTACATCAAAGCCTGCATTTTTAAGTGCATTAAGAGCTGTATCACCAGTTGGCTTAACTGCATAATCATGACGGTTAGCTGTCCTCTTAAACTCGCCCTTCTTCTTACCGACATAAGGTCTTGCTATAACTCTTCCAACCTTCCACTCATCTCTCATACAAAGTTCTCTTGCTATCTCACAACATCTGTAAAGATTCTGAAGATCAAAAGTTTCTTCATTACCACAAATCTGAAGTACGGAGTCTGCAGAGGTATATACTATCATCTTTCCTTCATTGATCTCTGTTTCAGCAAGTTCCTCTAAAATTTCAGTTCCTGAGGCACTCTTATTTCCTATAATTTCCTTCCCACAACGGCTAGATAATTCATCCAAAAGTTCCTTTGGGAAACCCGTATCTGTAAATGTTACAAAAGGTGTAGTGGTATGAATTCCCATCATTTCCCAGTGTCCTGTCATTGTATCTTTTCCATTACTCATCTCGTTTAATGGACAATAATAACCTAATGGCTTTTCAACAGGCTCTACTTTACTAAGTGGTTTAAGATTAGCAAGACCGAGTTTTCTAAGATTTGGAATATTAAAATGCTCTACAGTATCCGAAATATGTCCTAAGGTATCTACATTTACATCTCCAAATTTTTCAGAGTCAGCCATAGCTCCCATACCCATAGAATCACAAACAATCAAAAATACTCTTTTAAATCTGCTCATTAATATCCGGTTGCCTCCTGTCCTTTAACTAACTTGACTATTCTGCTTGTACCAAGTCTGTCAGCACCGAGTTCCAAAAATTTATACGCATCATCAAGACTTGCAATACCACCTGCAGCCTTAATTTTTACATTTTCACCAACATGCTCACTGAATAATTTTACATCATCAAAGGTAGCCCCTGCTGTACTAAAGCCTGTAGAAGTCTTAATATAATCAGCTCCTGCCTTAGTAACTATCTCACACATCTTAATTTTTTCTTCATTTGTAAGCAGACAAGTTTCAATAATTACTTTAAGTACAAGGCTACCAACAGCCTCTTTTATAGCCTTTATTTCTGCCTCAAGCTCATCATACTTTTTATCCTTAAGCCATCCGATATTGATAACCATATCAACTTCTTTAGCTCCATTATTTACAGCATCCTTTGCCATAAATACCTTTGATGCTGTTGTAGCATAACCATTTGGAAAACCTATAACAGTGCAGATAGCAAGTTTTCCATCAACATAATCTACTGCTTCTTTTACATAACTAGCAGGTATACATGCAGAGGCTACATTGTATTTCATTGCATCGTCTAAAATCTGTTTAATATCATCCCAAGCAGCTGTCTGGGTAAGCAAGGTGTGGTCAACATGAGTAAGCATCTCTTCCTGTGTCATTATAATAGTCCTTTCATAATCGCTCTATCAATAAAATTATTTTACTACTATTGCAGTTTATTAGGTCTTAAGCTAGTTCCAAAGCCAATTCCATCATTTTTCCAAAACCTGTCTGTCTTTCATCTGAGCTTAGCTCTTCCCCTGTAATAATATTATCTGAAATTGTAAGAATTGCTAAAGCCTTTTTCTTACTTCTTGCAGCCTCCATGTAAAGAGCAGCAGCTTCCATTTCTACACAAAGCACTCCCATTTTAATCCATGCACTATGTGGGTCTTTTAAATCACAGTAAAAAGGATCAGAAGAAAGTACATTTCCAACTACAGTAGGTGTACCCTGTTTTTTAGCTATTTCTACAGCATTAGAAAGTAAGCTGTAATCTGCTATTGGAGAATAAGTCCCCGGTATTTCATACTGATTTGCCCAAGAAGAATTAGTACAAGCTCCCTGAGCTATTACTACGCTCCTTACCGGACACTGCTCGCTTATAGAACCTGCTGAGCCAATCCTTACTATATTCTCAACTCCATAGAAATTGAAAAGTTCATGAGAATAAATTCCTATAGAAGGCATACCCATGCCTCCACCCATTACGGATACTTTTTTCCCTTTATATGTTCCTGTAAAACCAAGCATATTTCTAACATCTGTAACAAGCTTAGGATCCTCAAGATATGTTTCAGCAATATACTTTGCTCTTAATGGATCTCCAGGCATAAGCACTGTCTTTGCAAAATCACCCTCTTTCGCTCTGATATGTGGTGTAGGTACTGGCATAACACTGTCCTCCTTAATAATTTTTATATTTCACTTCATAGTTCTCAAATAAATCTAGTATGCTACTATAATATCAATAAAATATCTAAACAAACTTAAATATCATCTACCTTATCAGCAAGCCTCAGCTTTATTTCCTTATATCTTTCAAAAGTTAATATAAGTTTTTGTCCTTTTTTTACTAAAAAGCCCTCTTTTATAAGTTCTTTCACAGTACGATTAACAGTCCTGACTGAAAGTGCTGTACCCTTTGCCAAGTCATTCCTAGTCATATCTATAATTACATTGTCATCTGAATGATTTTTTTCATAAAAATCATGTAAAAACAAAAGAACTCTTTCTTCTCCTTGTAAGAACATGAAGAGCCTTTCTTTTCTACACTGTTCTAACAGATATTTAGTCATAGATGCTGTAAACATTTTTAATGCATTTATGTCATTTAACACCCATTTTGCAAACTGATCTTTTGATAGTTTTAAAAACCTACAATTTGTTACAGTTATAAGAGTAGTTTTATATGTTTCTTCACCCAGTAGAAATTCCATTGCTCCAAAAATCTCAACAGGATAAAATCTTATAAAATCATATACTACAGGAAAAACCCTGAGATCAGTAGCTTTTACAATACCTGTAAGCAAAATATATACAGTGTTAGCAGAATTATTTTCCGTAATAAATTCTGTGTCCTTAGACAATAAGACTTCCTGAAATTCTTCTAAAAGCCACCTGGGAGCATTCTTTAAAAACTGCTCAAGATATAAACGGCTCTCATCACTCAGATGTTTCCATACATTATCTAATTCACTCATACGGATGCTCCTTGTAAATTACTTCACTTTTAGATTTTTAGGTCCAAAACCGAGAGGAAGTAATTCCCTTAGTTTAAATACTTTCATATCTTTAGGGTTATTAGTACCTAAAATCACATCAAACTCATCAGCATCAACAAACTCATTAATTACCTGCCTACATACTCCACAAGGTGGACAAATAGATAATACAGTATCACCTTCAGAGCCACCAACTATAGCTATAGCACTAAACTCCTTATCACCTTCGCTAACTGCCTTAAATATTGCCGTTCTTTCAGCACAATTAACCGGTGAGTATGCTGCATTTTCAATATTACATCCCTTATATACCTTACCGTTTTTAGTGAGCAGGGCTGCTCCTACCTTAAAATGTGAATAAGGTACATATGCCATCTTTCTTGCTTCAAGAGCTATATCTACCAATTCCTTATATTCCATAAAGCACTCCTTATTTTGACTTGATATAAGGCTTTCCATTAGCTGCAGGTGCATCTGCTCTTCCTACAAAGAAGATAAGAGCAAGGATGGTAACTACATAAGGTATCATAGAAATTAAGTTTGGTGAAACCATGTTTCCCTGACTGGCAAGTGCCTTAAGTCCGTTACATACGCCAAAAATAAGACAGCCTTTTAATGCACCGATAGGAGAAAATTTACCAAAGATAACTGCAGCAATAGCAATAAAGCCCTGTCCAACAATTACTGTTGGTTTAAACTGACTAACTGTCGCAAGTGTACAGAAAGCTCCACCAAGTCCTGCTAAAAATCCTGATAAAATAACACAAATATATCTTACCAAATATACGTTTATTCCAAGTGATTCACAGGCTACCGGATGTTCTCCACAGGCACGAAGATGTGCTCCAAGCTTTGTCTTGTAAAATACAAAGCTAGCTATAATAGCAAATATAAACACTATATATGCCATAGAATATACATTGAGTACATTCGCACCAAAACTTCCTGCCTCAAAAACATCGTTGAACATCTTAGGAAGTTTGCCATCCAAAGGAATTGCAGGGCTATCTGTAGAGTTGTAAAGAATCATACAGGTAAATGCTGCAAGTCCAGGTCCAATGAAATTGATTGCTGTACCTGCAATAGTCTGATCGGCATGAAAATGTATGCAGACAACTGCATGAATAAGTCCAAATACTCCGCCGGCAAGACCTCCTATAATAAAAGCGATGATACCATTTCCTGTCACAAGGGCTGCAATAGCACCCGTAACTGCACCTATTGTCATCATTCCTTCGATTCCGATATTAACAACACCACTTCTCTCCGAAAAACAAGAACCCAGAGCTGCCAAAAGAAGTGGAGGGGTCGCAATCAGTACTGCATTAATCAAAAGTCCAAGATTTTGAATTAAAATATCCATTATTATGCCTCCTTCTTCTCTGTAAGTTTAAGTAGTATATACTTAAATATATGGGCTATAGCTATGAAAATAATTACACATCCCATAATGATACTTATTATCTGTGAAGGAACTTGAACCATATTTAACTTAGAACCACCAAACTTCATTGCTCCATAGAAAAGTCCTGCAAAAATACAGCCTATAGGACTGGAACTGCCGATAAGTGCTACTGAAATTCCTTCAAAACCATAACCTTCCTGACTTGCAAATTGTACAAGTCTTCCACTCTGTCCCATAATCTGTACAGCTCCACCAAGCCCTGCCAAAGCACCTGATATGCAAAGAGCTGTAAGTATGGATTTATTGGCATCTATACCTGCATAATCTGCAGAATGTTTATTAAAACCTACTGCTTTTAATCTATAACCAAGAGTTGTCTTTTCTATTATTATCCAAATACCTATTGCAACAAGAACAGCTATAAATATTCCCCAGTTTGCATCAGGACATTTAATCTTAGCTATCCAGTCCGCAGGTAGAAGAAGTCTTGCACTGTCTTCTAAATTTTTAGAGGCCTCTCCACCTTCCACCTTAATTGACTTTAGGTTTACTACAAAGTTAGAAAGATAAAATGCAATCCAGTTAAACATGATAAATGAAAGCACTTCATGTATGCCTCTTTTAACTTTCATAATACCACAAATAAATGACCAAAATGCTCCTGCTGCCATAGCTGCAATTATACAAAGAGGTACATGAATAATCGCAGGCAATTTTACTAAAACACCTACAAGAGTTGCAGCTATACTTCCGACAACAAACTGTCCTTCTGCACCGATATTAAATACACCTGTCCTAAAAGAAAAGGCAACAGACAAGCCTGTTAGAATAATCGGAGCTGCATATACCAAGGTATATACCATATACTTTGGCTTACTGAATACACTGGATATAAGCTTTCCATAGGCAACAGCAGGACTTATGCCTGCGATAACAAGAAAAATTGCTCCAATAAGAAAGCCTATTATAATTGCAATAATAGTGTATAATATATTGCTTTGCAAAATACTTTTTTTCTTATTCACCCTGCTTACCTCCTGCCATCATAAATCCAAGTTCACCCTCTCTAGCTTCACTTCCAAGTAAACTACCTGCAACCTTTCCACTACTTATAACTACTATTCTATCTGAAAGATTCATAATCTCATCAAGCTCGAATGAAACAAGTAAAACAGCCTTTCCCTTATTTCTCTGTTCTACAATATACTTATGAACGAACTCAATAGCACCTACATCAAGTCCTCTGGTTGGATTAACAGCAATCAACAAGTCTTTATTATTGGTCACTTCTCTCGCAATAATTACCTTCTGCTGATTACCACCTGAAAGACTTCCTGCAGGATTACCCTCCGCTCCCCTTGGTCTTATATCAAATTTATCCATCATTTCTGTTGCATGTTTACGAATTTCTTTTCTATTTAAAATAAACCCCTTTGAATACGGTTCCTCATTGTAATGCTGTAAAATAAGATTATCTTCGATAGAAAATTCAAGTACAAGTCCATGTTTCTGACGGTCTGCAGGTATGCTTGAAAGCCCATCCTTAAATATTTCACTAGGAGTTTTATTGAAAATATCCTTGCCATTCATTGTAATTTCACCTGAATCAGCCTTCTTAAGTCCACTAAGTATTTCTACAAGCTCAGTTTGACCATTTCCATCTACACCTGCAAGTCCTACTATTTCCCCTGCCCTTACTGAAATATCAAAACCTTTAAGTATATCTACTCCCCTATAATCACGTGCTTTAAGATTCTTAACTGAAAGTACCTCTGCTCCTGCTTCCTGTTCTTTTTTCTCAACTTTAAAGTTTACATCACGTCCGACCATGAGTGCTGCCAAATCAGCCTCATCTACATCATCAACCTTAACAGTCTTTATATATTTTCCCTGACGAATGATGGTACAGTTATCTGAACAGGCTTTAATTTCTTTAAGCTTATGTGTAATTATTATTATACTCTTGCCATC
>NZ_JBQMXS010000051.1:0-11123 GCF_052173895.1 Catonella sp.
ATTAAGAGAAGTATCAAGGATTATGGCATTAAGGAAGAGGATTTCCTTGCTACTCTTGATGATATGACAGAGAAAGCATTTGATGATCAGTGTACAGGTTGCAATCCAAGATATCCACTTATAAGTGAGATTAAGCAGATGTATCTCAATGCTTACTATGGCAACAGTAACGAAGCAGTTTAATGTAAAAGGGGAGGTTTATTATGAAACTTGAAAATGTTCTTGTGAAGCGTCCTGGAAAAACAGTTTACAGAGACGGAAATAAGGTAATCAAGTTATTTGATGTTCAGTATTCTATGGCTGACATCCTCAATGAGGCACTTAATCAGGCTAGAGTTATGGAAACAGGACTTAATATACCTAAGTTACATAGTGTTACAGAAATTGAAGGAAAGACTGCTATTGTAATTGATTATATTGAAGGAAAGACTTTTGAGCAGATGATGAGCGAGCATCCTGAGAAAATGGATGAGCTCCTTGATAGATTTATTGCTATTCAAGCCGATATTCATTCAAGAAAAGCACCTATGCTTAACAGCCAGTATGACAAGTTTTATAAGAAAATATCTGATTCCAGCTTTGATGCTACAACCAGATATGATTTGCACTCTAGGCTTGATTCAATGAAACGTCATGACAAACTTTGCCATGGTGACTTCAACCCAAGTAATATTATCATAACACCTAATGAGGATGTTTATATTGTTGACTGGGCTCATGCTACCCAAGGAAATGCTTCAGCGGATGTGGCAAGAACTTACTTACTTTTCTATTTAAGTGGAAGAGAAGAATTTGCAGATAAGTATCTCAATCTTTTCTGTGAGAGAACTGATACAGCTAAGCAGTATGTACAGAAGTGGCTTCCAATTGTTGCAGCTTCTCAGTCTGTAAAAGGAAATAAAGAAGAGGTTGGTCTTCTTAGCCGTTGGGTGAATGTAGTAGATTATATGTAAAATTTTTATATGTTTAATTGATTTGGGCAGTGTCTTTTGGCACTGCCCCTTTTATGTTTAAAGAAAAAATGGTATAATATCAATTAAGAGATTTGTGACCTATTGTGCTTAACAATTAAATATGTAGGAGAAAAGATTAAAATGGGGCAGATAACAAATATAAAAAAACAAACAGATAATAAATTTTTGAATATTTATGAACTTGATAATATACATAAAACAGGTAGAAAAGGTAAATATTTTGTTGCATCAAGAGCAGAAAGTATAGAAAAATTAAAAATTACAACCGGCAAAAATACACCTGATGGAGTTATCATTTATGCTTTGGCAGGAGAAAATAAAGATAAGGTTGTTCTTATAAAGCAGTATAGATACCCGATTAATAGTTATATATATGAGTTTCCGGCAGGTCTTGTTGAAGATGGAGAAGACTATGAAGAGGCTGCCGGTAGGGAGATTTTTGAAGAAACTGGTATGAAATTTATTCCGATAACAGTGCCAGAAGGCTATAAAAGACCATTTTTTACAACCATTGGGATGACAGATGAATCTTGCTCTACCGTATTTGGTTATTGTGAGGGAGAGCCAAACAGTGAAAATCAGGAGGACAGTGAAGAAATTGAAGTTGTTTTAGCTGATAAAGCTGAGGTTAGAAGAATTTTAAAAGAGGAAAACATAGCAATAATGACTGCGTATATGCTTATGCATTTTATTAAAGATGAAGAGGTATTCAGCTTTTTAAAGGAGGATTAAATTGAGTGTATTTGAAATACTTGGTCCTATCATGGTTGGACCCTCTAGCTCTCATACAGCAGGAGCTTGCAGGATAGGATTAATAACTGCAAAATTACTTGGTGAAAGACCTGTTAAAGCAGAAATTGTACTTGCAGGATCATTTGCGGCTACAGGAAAGGGGCATGGAACTGATAAAGCATTAGTTGCAGGACTTTTAGGGTTTGAACCTGATGATATGAGAATACCTGAGAGTTTTGATATAGCTAAGGAATCAGGTTTTGATTTTGAATTTAAGCATAATGAGATAAAAGATGCACACCCAAATACAGCAGTTATTACAGCAGTAGGAGAAAAGGGAAGACAGGTATGTATACAGGCAGCCTCGATTGGGGGAGGAAGAATAAAGGTAAACAAGATTGATGGGATAGAGGTTAATTTTTCTGGAAGTCTACCTACCCTTATAGTTAACAATATTGATGCTCCGGGACATGTAGCAGCTGTGACAGGAACATTATCAAGGAGTGGTTTTAATATTGCCAATATGCAGCTTTATCGGAATAAAAGAGGTGGTACAGCGGTAATGATTGTAGAGATGGATCAAAAAATGTCACCTGAACTTATAAAGGAAGTTGAAAACCTGAAAGGAGTACTTAGAGTAACTTATGTATGATTCGCTTGAAGAAATTGTATCAGTCTGTGAAAGTGAAAATATAACATTTTCTGAGCTTATTATCAGAGAAGATGCATCTGATACAGGTTTTACAGAAGAAGAAGAGAGAGATAAGATGCATCTTATGTGGCAGGCTATGCTTAGTGGAGCAAGAAATTATGATCCTAATTTAAAGTCAAGGAGTGGGCTTGTTGGTGGAGATGGATTGAAAATGCAGGAATATAGGGCTAAAGGAGAAACAATTTGTGGAGATTATATAGCAAGAGTAATACAATCAGCAATAGAAACATCTGAATCCAATGCCTGTATGAAAAGGATAGTTGCAGCACCTACTGCCGGTTCTTGTGGAGTACTGCCTGCTGTTTTGGTACCATTTTATGATGAATATAAAAGAAGTGATGCAGATATGGTAAATGCACTTTTTGTGGCGGCAGGCGTGGGAGAAGTTGTTGCTAAGAGAGCCTCTATATCAGGAGCAGAAGGAGGCTGTCAAGCTGAAATGGGAACTGCTGCGGCTATGGGAGCAGCTGCTCTTGTATATCTAAAAGGTGGAACACCTAATCAGATGATTACAGCAGCAGGTATTGCTATCAAAAATATGTTGGGTTTGGTATGTGATCCGGTTGCAGGATTAGTTGAAGTTCCATGCGTGAAAAGAAATGTGATTGGAGCTGTGAATGCTTGTTCAGCTGCTGATATGGCACTTGCAGGCATAGTGGTAAGAATTCCGCCGGATCAGATTATAGATGCTATGAAAGATGTAGGAGACAGTTTAAACTCAAGATTTAAGGAAACTGCAAGGGGAGGTCTTGCAATTACACCTGAAGGAATTAAATTAAAAGAACTTATCAAGTAGCTTGATACATAGATGAAATAGTGGTAAAATTATCTTTTAGAGTATGTTAAAAGGAATAAGGTAATGGGCAAATTTGCGATTGAAGTAGAAAATGTAGGAATGAAGTTCAATATGAGTTCCGAAAAAGTAGATGATTTTAAAGATTATTTTATAAAATTATTAACAAGACAGCTTAATTATAAAGAATTTTGGGCATTAAAAGATATTTCGTTTAAGATTAACAAAGGCGATAGAGTAGGGATTGTTGGACTAAATGGAGCAGGAAAAAGTACACTTTTAAAAGTAATTTCAGGAGTATTAAAACCTACTGAAGGTAAAGTGAGAATTTCTGGAAATATAGCTCCTCTACTAGAGCTTGGAGCCGGTTTTAACAAACAATATACAGGTGCTGAAAACATATATTTGTATGGAGCAATGCTTGGACATTCTAAGGCATTTTTAAATGAAAAATTTGATGAAATAGTTAAATTTTCAGAATTGGGAGATTTTATTAATGTACCGGTAAAAAACTATTCATCAGGCATGAAATCTAGACTTGGGTTTGCTATTGCGACTGTAGTAGAGCCGGATATACTTATTTTGGATGAAGTTCTCTCAGTTGGAGATGCTAAATTTAGAAAAAAAAGTACCAAAAAGGTTAAGTCGATGATAGAAAATAATGTTACAGTACTATTTGTATCACATTCAATAGATCAGGTTTTAGAGCTTTGTAATAAAGCTATTCTTTTAGAGAAGGGGAAACTTTTAGCCTATGGAGATGCTAGTGATATAGCGGAGCTTTATCAAAAGAAACTTGATGAAAAATAAAAAATAGAGGTATTCTATGATAGTAAAGGATAAAGTAGGTCTTATGTCGAAGATGGCTATATTGGAAAATTCATCTGAGGGCAAAAAAGTCCTCAAAAATATGAGTTTCTTCAAAGCTGATTATATAAGATGGGAAATTTTAAAAACAGCAGCCAGTGTGACAGTTGGTTATGCATTAATTTTAGGGTTAGTTATACTATATAATCTTGAATATCTTATTAAAAATGCAACTAAACTGGACTATAAATTATTAGGAACAAAAACTCTTGGCATCTATCTTGTTGTCATAGTAATTTATTTGGTATTTACATTGTTTTATTCTGCTTATTCTTTTGACAGGAGCAAAAAGAAATTTATAAAATATAGTAAATTAATGTCAAAGCTTGACCGAATGAATGATGAAAGAATGGAGGAGGATAATTAATGATACAACTTCTTTTAATAAGAGACAGTATTAAAAAAGTACTGCAAAAATACAATTTGGCAATAATTCCTGTACTTAGATTTATAACAGCTTTTTTGACTTTTATGCTTATAAATGGACAGTTAGGATATAATGAAAAATTTACCAGTATTTCTATGATGGTATTGCTTTCAGCAGCATCGGCCTTTCTCCCTATGGGAGTTACAGTGTTTTTTGCAGGTGCTTTGATGATTTTGCATATATATTCTGCCTCAATGTTTTTATCATTGATTTTTATTGTTATTATTACAATATTGTATTTTATGCTTATGCGTCTTGCACCAGGATATAGCCTGCTTATTATTGCAATACCGGTGTTTTCGTTCTTCCATCTTGAGGCTCTTATTCCTCTTGCACTGGGGCTTATAGGTGCTCCTATCGCTATATTTGCTATGGTTCCCGGGATTATAGTATCAGTACTTTTCGGAGTGATAAAAGAAGCTATAAAAATGTCAGCGGGAAGCATGCAGATTGAAGATAATTTACAGACTTATATATTTGTAATCAAGTCACTTATTGAAAATAAACTTATGATGCTTATGATAGTTGCTGCAGTGGTTGTATTTTTTGCAACATATATATGTAGAAAACTTGCGGTATCACATTCTTATATATTGGGTATAATATCCGGAATGATAGCCAATTTGCTGGTTATGATAGTTGGTGGGCTAATATTTGAGGTAAAAACAGATATTTTATGGGTACTCTTAGGAACTATTATATCTGGGTTATTATCTTTTGTAGTACAGTTTTTTAAATATATTTTAGATTATAGCTCAATTGAACATTTACAGTTTGATGATGATGATTATTTTTACTATGTTACAGCAGTACCTAAGCTTTCAGTTACAACTCCAAATGTAAATATCCTTAAAATTAATGGTAATGAAGAAGCAGGGAAGGAATGAGTATTAGATGGAAACAATTATAGAAACAATAAGTGATTATTTTACTTGGCTTACCTTGCCTGCGTTTAAAATTACTGATGTTTTAGAAATACTTATTTTAGCATTTATAATTTATAATATTATAAAGTGGGTAAAATATACAAGGGCATGGACTTTGTTTAAGGGATTGCTTGTTCTGCTTGCATTTTCGATGTTTGCAGCATTAATGCAATTTGATGTTATTTTGTGGATAATAAGAAATACTATAAGTGTTGGAATAATTGCACTTGTAATTTTGTTTCAGCCGGAGCTTAGGAGAGCTTTAGAGGAGCTTGGTAAGAGAAAATTGGTTCCTAATTTTATTAGTCTATCTGATGCAGATGATAATAATAGATTCTCTGATAGGACAATAGAAGAACTTGTAAAAGCCTCTTTTGAACTTGCCAGGAACAAAACCGGAGCACTTGTAGTAATAGAAAAAAACTCAAGTCTTATAGAATATGAGAAGAGTGGAATTCCTGTTGATGCAATAGTTAGTAGTCAGCTTTTGATAAATATTTTTGAGCATAATACTCCACTTCATGACGGGGCAGTTATTATGAAAGGCGACAGGATAGTTTCTGCTACCTGTTATCTGCCTTTGTCAGCTAATATGTCTTTAAGTAAAGAATTAGGTACGAGGCATAGGGCGGCAGTGGGAGTAAGTGAGGTAACTGATAGTCTTACTATAATAGTTTCTGAAGAAACAGGCAAAGTTTCGCTGGCTCAAGATGGGAAGATAATCAGGAATGTAGATGGCGGAAGGCTTAAGTCTGAACTGGTTCAATTTCAGAAACTAGACCCTTTTGCTCAGGAAACTAAATTAAAATGGCAGAAGGTTAGAAAACATCTGTTTCGTAATAAGCAGGATGGAGATGATTGATTATGAAAAACCTGTTTACTGAAAATATAGGGCTTAAACTAGGCTCAGTAGTGATAGCAATTATATTATGGATTTTAGTTGTGTATACCTATGATCCGGCAGCGACTACCAGTTTTACACTAGGCGTAGATATTATTAATGGTGACTCAATAGCATCTTCCGGTAAGGTATATGAAGTAATAGAGGGAGATACCATTACAATAAAGGTTAAGGCAAATGCGAGTTTGATAAAAAACTTGAGAGTTTCTGATTTTAAAGCAACAGCAGATGTATCAAAGCTTTCACCCACTTATCATGCTAATATTGATGTAGTTTGCACTAAATCAGATAATGTAGAAGTTACTATTATAGGAAATGCAAAACTTTTAGAAGTAAGGCTTGAAGATCTTGTGAAAAAACAATTTCCTGTAACTGTAGATAAGGTAGGAAGTCCGGAAACGGGATATTATGTAGGCGAGGCTATTGCAAGTCCTAACCTTATAACTGTAAGTGGTGGAAAGAAATCTGTTGAGAAAATAGCTGTTGTTAAGGTTAAGACTGATATAGATAGAGCATCAAGCTCTTTCTATGCAAAGGGTAAACCTAAGGCTTATGATGCTGATGGAAATGAGATTACTACCGGAAGTTTAAAGTTTTCGGATAATCCGGTAAAAGTGGCAGTTAATGTATATAAGACAAAGAATGTTGCTATTTTTATAGAAACAACTGGAGAGCCTTATAAGGGATATTCTGTACAAAGCATTGATTATGAGCCTAAATCAGTTACAGTAGCAGGCCCCCCTGAAATTCTTGCAAGGCTTAACAGCATAAAACTGCCTATAAATGTAACTGATGAAATTACGGATTTAGAACTTTCGATAAATCTTTCGGAATTTATAAAAGAAGGATTGTATCTTGTAGATAAGGATGTAGTTGTTAATGCAAAATGTAATATTGTAAGGCTTGGCACTAAGGAATTGGAGCTTGTGACTTCATCAATAAGCTTGAATAATAAATTGGATAGATTTAATTATGATTTTATAGAGCCGGAAAAGCTTAAAATAACATTAAGTGGTTTATCTGATAAGTTAAAAAATATAGAAGTTTCTAATCTTGCTCCGTATATAGATTTAGCAAATATAAAAGATGCAGGAAGTTATTCTTATGTTGTTAAATTTCAAGATATTGATGGAGTAAAAGTTGAAACTGATAAAGCTGTAACAATCAAAGTTACTGATAAAGAAGACTCATCAGGCAGTACGGTTTCAGAAAGTGCAGTTGATGTACCTTCAAAATCAGCAATAGAAAATGAAGATATGTCTAAGGATGAAGAAAATAACAGTTCTGAGCAAAGCACTGCAGGAGAGACAGGTAGTACTCAGGAGAATGTAGACGAATAATATGTTGGTGGAGGAAAATTTTGCTGAGAGTAATTAAAAATTTCAAAAAATTCAGATTTTTAATATTTGAATTAGTAAAAAAAGATATTAAATTAAAGTATAGAAAATCCTATCTTGGTATTTTATGGACATTACTTGAGCCACTCTTAACAATGATAGTACTCACAGTGGTGTTTTCGGGATTTTATGGAAAGAGTGACAGATCTTTTCCTATATATGTTCTTTCAGGAAGACTTCTATACAGCTTTTTCTCAACAGGAACCAAAGCAGCCTGCAAATCCATAAGGAGTAATGCCTCAATAATTAAAAAGGTATATGTTCCTAAATACATATATCCATTTTCCTCTATTATAGCAAACTATCTGATATTTTTAATATCATTATCAGTGCTGGTTGTAGTTTCGTTAGTATTAGGAGTATATCCTACAAAGCATATATTTGCTGCCCTCATTCCACTTGTGACACTTTTATTTATGACCATAGGTGTAGGAATGATACTGGCAACGATGGCTGTGTTTTTTAGGGATTTGGAATATCTTTGGGATGTGATGCTTATGTTGATTATGTATTCGTCAGCAATATTTTACAATCCTGCTAAGGTGATTAAAAATGGTTATGGCTGGATAATTCAATATAATCCTGTTTATGCCTGCATAGCCAATTTTAGGAATGCAATTTATGGAAGTTCGATTGACAGCTGGAGTCTAAAATATTCTGTGCTTATAGCTCTATCAAGTGTTGTGGTTGGATTGTTTGTGTTTTATAAAAAACAGGATCAGTTTATATTAAATATATAATATCTAGGATAGTGACAAATGAATATTAAGGAACTTACATACGCATTATTTGCAATAAATTATAAATTAGGCTCATTATTTCCTGTTACTAAAAATTTTGTTTTTTCGGTTATGACACATGATAGTTCAAAAACCGGAAATATTATGGCTTTGACTAAGTATATGGGAAAGAGTGGAAATTATAAATTTTGTTATATTACAAAAGAGGAGAGAAAGGCATTTTTTCATCTCCTTTTTGTTGTGCCATTTTTAATGAGCCATGCTGAGTTAATTCTTATGGATAATGCTTTTATGCCAATGTCCTTTTTTAAGGTCAGAAAAGAAACTAAGGTAGTTCAGCTTTGGCATGGGACGGGGAGCATAAAAAAATTTGGTCAGGATAGTAATACAGGAAGGATTAAAGAATTAGAGCAGAGGATAAATAGTAATATTGATGCCCTAATTGTAAATTCGGACGTATTGATTAAACAGTATGCAGGTGCTTTTGGAGTTGATGAGGCTAGAGTATATGCGACAGGACTTCCAAGAACTGATTGGTTGTTAGGACTTGTGAATGATGTAGAAAAAGTAAGAAGACTGGATGATATAAGAACTAAAATTGCACACTTTAAAAATATTTATTTGCAAGATAAGAAAATAATATTATATGCACCTACGTTTAGGGATGAAGAAGTGAGAGAGCCTAAGTTGCATCTTGATATTATGAATTTAGTGAGAAATCTTAGTGAAGATACTATAATATTTTTGAGACTCCATCCCTTTGTAAGCAGCTTATTTAAGAATAGTAATTTAGGAGATAGAGTAGTTAATGTATCTGATTATCCTGATTTAAATGAACTTATGGCAGTAGCAGATGGACTTATAACGGACTATTCTTCATTAATTTTTGATTATTGTATTTTGGACAGACCGATGTACTTCTTTGCAGATGATATAGTAGAGTTCGGGGTGAAAGGAAGAGGTTTTTATTTGGATTATAATTTGGAACTTCCGGGAGTGATACCAAGTTCTGAAGAGGAATTAGCAAGAAAAATAATTCTTGATTTATCAGGCAATGAAGAAAATGAATTAAGAACTAAAAGAAAAGTATTTACGCATAAATACTATAAATGGTTTGATGGAAATTCGGCTAAAAGAGTATATAAGACAGTAGTAGAATAAGTATAAATGTAAAAAGTGCTATTACTTAAAGAGTTGATTCTTAGGTAATAGCACTTTTTTGAAACTTTTTTAATATGCATTTTTGTTGATAAAACCTTTAAAAAATGTAAGAAATAATATCTTGAAGTCTAAGCCAAGTGTCCAGTTTTCTATATAATACAAATCACAATCTATACGTTTTCTGATTGAGGTATCTCCTCTAAATCCGTTTACTTGAGCCCAGCCTGTTATTCCTGGTCGAACCTGGTGTTTTACATTATAGCGTGGAATTTCTTCTTGAAACTTTTCTACAAAGAAAGGACGCTCAGGTCTTGGCCCTATGAGGCTCATATCACCTTTTAATACATTGAAGACTTGAGGTAATTCATCAATGCTGGTTTTCCTTATAATGCTCCCTATCCAGGTAACTCTGGGATCGTTTTTAACTGTCCATGCTTTTTTTTCAGCACCGGCATCTTGAAGTTTCATAGAGCGAAATTTGTACATATTAAATTCTTTGTTGTGAAGTCCTATCCTTACTTGCTTGAAAATTAACGGGCCGGGTGAGGTAAGTTTTATGAGTATACTTACAACTATCATAGGGATGCCGAAAACTAAAAGCATACAGAATGCACCAAACAAGTCAACTATTCTTTTTATGAATTTATTGAAAGAATTGTTAAGAGGAACATTCCTTATATTTATGACAGGAAGTCCATCTATATCTTCAGTGTGAGCTGTTGTAGGTATTACATTGTTGTAATCGGGTACAAACTGTGTATGTACTCCACTTTTTTCGCAGATTGCAACTATGCTTTCAAGTTTGTTATAGTCACGAAGTCTCAGTGTAATGGCTATTTCATCCAGCTTATGAAGAGAGCATATACTTTCAAGTTCTGAAATATTACCCAGTACTTTTATGCTGCGATATTCAGAATACTTTGTTTTTTCATCATCTAGGATACCTAGAATTTCATATCCCCATTGTGGATTTGATATGAGCCTGTCAATATAGCTTTCAGCAGCAGAACTATATCCGACTATAAGCATATGTTTTTGGTTAAAACCCTTTCTCCTAGCTGCATGAAGAAGTTTTCTTAGGAAGAAACGGAAAGTCCAACCGAAAAAAACATTTACTCCATAAAAAATACTTATAAAAGAACGTGAAATATCACTTTCTTTTAATAAATAAAGTAAAACAGGAAAGGTAAGTATGGATATGGTATTTGCTTTAAAAAAATTCCACATTTCAAATCTCAGTCTTATTTGGCGCATAGGAGAATAAACTCCCGATACAGAGTAGATAACAAGATATATCGGTATAAGATATATTAAAAACTGCATATAATGAACCAGTGGCCACCACATTGTATTCTGAGGTGGAAATATTTCAAATTTAATAAGCCATGCATATATAAAAGATATAACTATAATGAGTATATCACAGAGTATGTAAATCCTGTTCAATACTTTTTGATTTTCTCTAATCATCGTGCGCTCCTAAAAGTTTTATT
>NZ_JBQMXS010000052.1:0-10375 GCF_052173895.1 Catonella sp.
ACTTAGTCAAAAGGTAATACAGGCGAATACTTGTTCAAGTTTTTGCATATAGAAAGGCTCTAAGGTTAATTAATATTATTATTTACCGATATATATGATAGGGAGCATTGTAATTTATAATGCTTTCAAAAAAGCAAAAGGATTTGCGTATATCTTCAAGGAAAGGAGAAAAAAATGAGTAGTATTACAGGTATCAATGCCGTAAACAAGTCTGATGAAACAGCTGAAAAGATAATTCAGAGGGCAAAGGATGCAGCAGCAGTTAATGTAACAGTGAAGTCGCCGGCAGAGCAAAATACTTCACTTGATCCTAATTCTGCAAAAAAGGTAGCGGCAACTTCTAAAACTCAGAAAACTGCTGATGCAGCGGTATATGAGAAGACTAAACCGTCCGACACAAAGAAAGAGCCTTACAAAATCAATAAGATGAGTAAGGAAGATAGGGCAGCCTTAGTTAAGGCACTTAAGGAGGAGGTTGCAGCAAGAGAAAAGAAATTCTTGGATCTTGTAGTTCAGACTATTTCAGGTCAGGGACAGAAGATTGCTATTGCTGATAATAATCTGGATGAAGTTTGGAAGAAGATTGCAAAAGGCAACTTTACTGTAAGTGAGGCTGCTAAAAAGCAGGCTAAAGAAGACATATCTGAAAAGGGATACTGGGGAGTTGAACAGACTTCAAAACGAATGTTTGACTATGCGTCAGCTCTTGCAGGAGATGATGTGAATGAAATGAAGGCTATGCAGGCTGCTATGGAAAAGGGCTATAAGGAGGCTACTAAGGCTTGGGGCAAGGAACTTCCTGAAATTAGCAAAAAGACACTGGCGGCGGCAAATAAGCTGTTTGATGATTTCTATAAGTCAAAGGGTGTAACTAATGAGCAGGCTATGGCAGCACAGAGTTCATCAGCATTTAAGACACAGGCAGCAGTTCAGTCAGCTGCAAATACAAGTACAGTACAGGCTCAGCCGGATCAGGCGATAAAGGGAGTTCAGTCAATCACTAAGAGTTAATACTATAATTAAAAACAAGAAACGCTTTCAGAACAGCTGTTGCAACATAGTAACAGCTGTTCGTATTATATAACGATTGAAGGAACTTAAAACTTTCAGGTATAAAAATACCTTAATAATCTGCTTTCGTTGCCTATATTAAGAGCAAGCTCTTATATAGGCAAACTCAGCATATTATCTTATATATAAACTCTTGAAAAATAAGATTTTAAAGTTAAAATAGAAGTGAGTTGATTGTGAAAAATATTTGAAAGGGAGTTTAAAAGGAGAAATTATGGATAAGATAGCAAGTTTTACAGTGAATCATTTAGTACTTGAACCGGGAGTGTATGTGTCAAGAAAGGATAGGGTCGGAGCAGAGATAATTACTACATTTGACCTTAGAATGACTACACCAAATAAAGAGCCGGTTATGAATACAGCTGAACTTCATACCTTAGAGCATATTTGTGCAACATTTTTAAGAAATCATAAAATATACAAAGATAAGATAATATATTTTGGACCTATGGGATGCAGGACGGGTTGCTACCTCATTATGGCAGGAGATTTGGAGTCTAAAGATATAATTCCACTTCTTATAGAGATGTTTAGTTTTGCAAAGGATTTTGAAGGAGAGATACCTGGAGCAAGTCCTATAGAATGTGGCAATTATTTAGACCAAAATCTTCCTATGTCAAGATGGTTGGCTGAGCGGTATCTTAAAAATACTTTAGAGTGCATTGATGAGGCACATTTGCATTATGCAGAATAATACTTAGAAAAGGTGTATATGAAAGAATTAGACAGAGTAAAAGAAATAGAGAGAAGTATAGTAAAGAAATATCATAAAGAAATTTGGACAAACTTTGTAAAAGCTGTAAAGGAATATGAACTTATAAAAGAGGGCGACAGGATAGCTGTCTGTATTTCAGGAGGAAAGGACTCTTTTTTACTTGCAAAACTTATGCAGGAGTTGAAACGACATAGAAAGTTTGAGTATGAACTTAAATTTATTGTTATGGATCCGGGTTATAATTCTGAAAATAGAAAATTGATAGAAGAAAATGCAAAACTTCTTGATATTCCGATAGAAATATTTAACAGTGAGATATTTGATGTGGTCGTGGACATAGAGAAAAGCCCTTGCTATCTTTGTGCAAGAATGCGGAGAGGACATCTTTACAGTAAGGCTAAAGAACTTGGTTGCAACAAGATAGCCCTTGGACATCATTTTGATGATGCTATTGAAACAGTGCTTATGGGAATGTTTTATGCAGGAAAGTATGAAACAATGATGCCTAAACTTCATAGTAGGAATTTTGAAGGAATGGAACTCATTCGCCCTATGTATATGATACGAGAAGATTACATCAAGGCTTGGGTAAATTATAATGGATTAAGATTTCTAAGATGTGCCTGTCGTTTTACAGAGGAGCAGGAGAAACTGGGAGATGAGGGAACTTCAAAACGAACAGAAATGAAGGAACTTGTTAAAGAAATGTCAAAAATTAATCCTAGTGTATCTACAAATATATTTAACAGCATGTCGCATGTAAATCTTGAAACTGTAATAGCCTATAAATATGGTGGAAAGAAGTATAGTTTTTTAGACGAGTATGACAGGATTGGAAAAAATATTGAAAAAAGAGATTAGGAAAGAATACAGTCTTGAGAGAAGTAATTGGGAGGAGAAACTTGCACTGGTACTGGACATAGCAGAACAGATGGTTATATCCGGAGCAGAGGTTGCAAGGACTGAATATAGTATACGGAGGATATGTAAGAGCTTTGGAGCAGTAAGGACTGAAGCTCTTTCTATAACTACAAGCCTGATAGTTACTGTTTACTATGGAGATTACGGCTCGGTTACTCAGACTAGGAGAGTAGATAAATTTGCATACAACATGGACAGGCTGGAGAAAATGAATGAACTGTCAAGGGAAATTTGTGAAAATCATCTCAAGGTGGAAGAGGGCAGAAAGAAATTTGCAGAGTTAATGTTGGAAAAATATTATTCTTTTTTTGCTCAAATACTATTTTTTATGATGATTGCATTTTCGTTTACCATTTTCTTTGGAGGTAGCATAAAGGATGCAATAGTTTCGGCGTTGATAGCTGTGTTGTTTAAATATATAGATGAATTTGCGAGAAAGATTGAAATTAATAAATTCATTCCTATTGTAGTTTCATCTCTTTTGGGAGGGTTCTTGGCGATAATGGCAGTAAGAGCAGGGATAGCAGATTCGGTAGGAAAAGTAAGTATAGGTGATGTAATGCTTTTAATTCCGGGGATTATGCTTACCAATTCTCTGAGGGATATGTTTGGTGGAGATACTATTACCGGTGGTATAAGATTTATTGAGGCAACCTTGATAGCAGTGATGATAGCAGTGGGATTTTCAGCATCATCCAAATTTTATGAAGAAATATTTAGAAGAGAAGTTGTGTCAAATGTTAGAGAATGGCCTCTATATGTAACTGTAATAGCTGCCTTATCAGCATCTTTTTTTGGCTCTATCGCTTATGCATTTACTTTTAATACAGGAACTAGGAGATTGTTTGGGGTAGGACTTGGAGGGCTTATCGGATGGGTTTCTTATTTATTGGCAGGATATTTTATGTTTTCAGAGCCTATGAAGTATTTTATAGCCGCATTGGTTATAAATATATATGCAGAAATTATGGCTGTAAAGGAAAAAGCACCATCAACGGTTTTCTTGGTATCGGCTATTATGCCGCTTGTTCCGGGAGGTATGCTTTATAAAACAATGAGGCTTGCTGTCACAGGTGAATGGAAGAAATTTGGACAGCTTGGAGTAGAAACTCTGTCGGTAGCTTTAGCATTGGCGCTTGGGATGTTGATTGCAAATTCAGTAATTAAAAGTATGAGGAAGAGACGACATGACTATAATAAGTAAGGATTAATATAGTAATAAGTTATATGGGCTGAGGTATAGAAATATATCTTAGCCTTTAGTTTTTAGAAAAGTTAAAGTATAAGTTTATGAGATGAGATGAGATAAGGAAATATTTGAGTGAACACAAAGAAAACACAAATATTTTTATATATTTTTGTTGACAAATTTGTTTGATGGTGGTATCTTACTAATTAGATATTAGCACTCTACTTGAATGAGTGCTAATAAAAAATAGAAAGGAGTGATGAGATGGAACTTGACGAGAGAAAACTTGAGATACTTAAAGCTGTCATCAAGAACTATCTTGAGACGGGAGAACCTGTTGGCTCCAGAACTATTTCAAAGTTTTCTGAATTAAAATTAAGTTCTGCAACTATAAGAAATGAGATGTCAGACTTAGAAGATATGGGGTATCTTGTAAAACCACATACTTCAGCAGGGAGGATACCTTCAGATAAGGCTTATAGACTTTATGTTGATACTTTGATGCAGGCAAGGGTGAAAGAGGAAGATGATATAAAGAAAGATTTGATTGAGAAATCGGATAAATTGGAAACTCTTTTACAGAAGGTTGCAAATTTACTTGCAATGAACACAAATTATACTACAATGGTTTCTGCACCTAAGTATGAAAGTAATAATATAAAATTTATTCAACTTTCAGAAATTGATGAAGTAAATCTTCTCATTGTAGTAGTTTTAGAAAAAAATGCAGTTAAAAATACTATAATACGGCTTGATGAACCGGTTGAAAAAAGTTTGCTTTTAAAACTTAATATAATGCTTAATTCATTTCTTGCAGGATTAAATATGAAAGATATAAATATTGGAATTATTGCAAAAATGAAAGAACAAGCAGGTGAGTATGTCAACTTGGTTGGACGGATTATAGATGCCATTGGTTCGGTATTTTCGGATGATGATTCACTTAAGATATATACAAGCGGTGCTACTAACATTCTTAAGTATCCGGAATTAAATGACAACGATAATATGCAGAAACTTTTATATACCATAGAAGAAAAAAAAGAATTATGTGCTTTACTTACCGATAAGATGGATGATGGAAATGATGATGGTATTCAAGTATATATAGGAAATGATACAAATGTAGAAAGTCTTAAGGATTGCTCAGTTGTAACTGCAACCTATGAAATAGAAGAAGGTGTTTATGGAAAGATTGGTATAGTCGGTCCAAAGCGTATGGACTATGCAAAGGTTGTAGGTATTCTTAAAAACCTTATGAAACAGCTGGATGATATATTTAAGCACCAGAGGAAGGACAAAACTACCAAGGCAATCAAACTTATAGATATGAAAAAAGATATAAACGATGTAGGTAATACATAGGGAAAGGTGGAAGGCTTTGAAGAATCACAAAGAAAAAAAGTTACATCACGAAAAAGAGGCAGAAAAGGTTGAAACTGAAGTGGTTAGAGATGATGAAAAAGTTTCTAAAGTGACCTTAGACGAGAAAGAGTTAAATAAAGTCAAAGGAGAAAGGGAGGCATCAAAAGAGGAAGAGTACAAAAAGAAAATAGATGACTTAAATGACAGGTTGATGCGTCAGATGGCAGAGTTTGATAACTTCCGTAAGCGTACTGAAAAAGAAAAATCACAGATGTTTGATTTTGGTGCTAAGGGAATAGTTGAAAAATTACTTCCTGTTATTGATAACTTTGAGAGAGGGCTTGACAGTCTTTCAGATGAGGAGAAAGAAGGTGCGTTTGCACAGGGAATTGATAAGATTTACAAACAGCTTATGCAATGTCTTACAGATGCAGGAGTTACTGCAATAGAGGCAATAGGCAAAGAGTTTAATCCTGAGATACATAATGCAGTTATGCATGGAGAGGATGATAGCTTTGGTCAAAATATAGTGTCTGAAGAACTTCAGAAAGGCTATATGTATAAGGAAAGTGTTGTAAGACCTAGTATGGTTAAGGTAGTGAATTAACAATATAAAATATTAACATTAAAAGTGAGGTAAATATTATGGGTAAAATAATTGGTATTGATTTAGGTACAACAAATTCATGTGTTTCAGTTATGGAAGGTGGACAGCCGGTAGTTATTGCAAATGCAGAGGGTATGCGTACAACTCCTTCAATTGTTGCCTTTACAAAAAATGGTGAAAGGCTTGTAGGTGAAACTGCTAAACGTCAGGCAGTTACCAATGCAGACAGAACTATATCTTCTATTAAGAGACATGTGGGAACTGATTATAAGGTAAACATTGATGATAAGTCATATAGTCCACAGGAAATTTCTGCTATGATTCTTCAAAAACTTAAGGCTGAT
The DNA here is from genome assembly GCF_052173895.1 of Catonella sp. Classification (GTDB taxonomy): domain Bacteria; phylum Bacillota; class Clostridia; order Lachnospirales; family Lachnospiraceae; genus Catonella. The sequence continues at coordinate 6,213 of NZ_JBQMXS010000052.1, forward strand.
GCAGAGGCTTATATTGGAGAAAAGGTAACAGAGGCAGTTATTACTGTACCGGCGTATTTTAATGATGCGCAGAGACAGGCGACTAAGGATGCAGGTAAGATAGCGGGACTTGATGTAAAGCGTATTATCAACGAGCCTACAGCTGCTGCACTTGCTTATGGTCTTGATAATGAAAAAGAGCAGAAAATTATGGTTTATGACCTTGGTGGTGGTACTTTTGACGTATCTATCATTGATATCGGTGATGGAGTTATCGAAGTTCTTTCAACTAATGGTGATACAAAACTTGGTGGTGATGATGTAGATAATGTAATTACAGATTACTTTATTACAGATTTTAAGAACAAAGAAGGTGTAGACCTTTCTACAGATAAGATGGCTCTTCAGAGACTTAGAGAAGCTGCTGAGAAGGCTAAGAAGGAACTTTCTTCTTCTACAACAACCAATATTAACCTTCCTTTCATTACAGCTACGGTAGAAGGACCTAAGCATTTTGAACTTGACCTTACAAGGGCTAAGTTTGAAGAGCTTATACATGATATAGTTGAGAGAACAGCAATTCCTGTTCAGAATGCACTTAAGGATGCAGGACTTAATGCAAGTGATATTGAAAAGGTACTTTTAGTAGGTGGATCTACTCGTATTCCTGCTGTACAGGCTAAGGTTGCTCAGATTATAGGTAAGGAAGCAAGCAAGAGCCTTAATCCGGATGAGTGTGTAGCTATCGGTGCATCTATTCAGGGTGGTAAATTAGCTGGTGATGCCGGTGCAGGTGACATTCTTCTTCTTGATGTTACTCCACTTTCCCTTTCTATAGAGACTATGGGTGGTATTGCAACAAAACTTATTGAGAGAAATACAACAATTCCTACTAGAAAGAGTCAGGTATTCTCAACAGCAGCAGATAATCAGTCTGCAGTTGATATAAATGTAGTACAGGGTGAAAGACAGTTTGCTAAGGATAATAAGAGTCTTGGACAGTTTAGACTTGATGGTATTGCTCCTGCTCCAAGAGGAATACCTCAGATTGAAGTTACTTTTGATATAGACGCAAACGGTATCGTAAATGTTTCTGCGAAAGACCTTGGAACAGGTAGAGAACAGCATATTACAATAACAGCAGGCTCTAATATGAGTGATGCTGATATAGATAAGGCTGTCAAAGAAGCTGCTGAGTATGAGGCACAGGACAAGAAACGTAAAGAGGGTATTGACGCAAGAAATGATGCTGACGCTATGGTATTCCAGACAGAGAAGGCTCTTAAAGATGTAGGTGATAAGATTGAAGATGCTGATAAGAGCTCTGTAGAGGCTGATCTTAAGGCTCTTAAGGATATTCTTGAGGCAACTCCTGTTGATAGTGTATCTGATGAAGATATTGATAAGCTTAAAGCTGCTAAAGAAAAACTTATGACAAGTGCGCAGAATCTTTTTACAAAGGTTTATGAGCAGTCACAGGGTGCAGCAGGAGCAGGTCCTGATATGAGTGGAGCAGGTCAGACAGGAAATGACAATGTAAACAATGATAATGTTGTTGACGGAGATTATAGAGAAGTATAATAGTTACAATAGTTTAGACTAAACAAGTGGGCTGTCGCACTAAAATTGGGGTGGCAGCCCTGTGTTGACATAAAGATATAAATGAAATTAAATTTTAACACGAATAAAATATAATTGTTTATTGTTATTTGTGTGAATTGCGTTAAGTTTAAAATATAAAAAGATGAAAGTGGGATAAATATGGCAGATCAGAAGAGAGATTATTATGAGGTTCTTGGTGTAGCTAAGAGTGCATCTGCTGATGATTTAAAAAAGGCTTATAGGGTGCTTGCTAAGAAATATCATCCGGATGCAAATCCTGGAGATAAAGAGGCCGAGGCGAAGTTTAAAGAGGCGTCTGAGGCTTATGCAGTACTTAGTGATGATGAAAAGAGGAGAAAGTATGATCAGTTCGGTCATGCTGCCTTTAGTAATGGAGGCGGTGGTGGAGCAGGAGGTTTTGACTTTGGTGATATAGACCTTAGTGATATACTTGGGAGTTTCTTTGGCAGTGGTAGAGGAGGCTTTGATTTCTTTGGCGGTGGTGGTAGAAGAAGTAGAAATAGCCCTATGAAGGGAGCCAATATACGATATAGCCTTAGAATTACATTTGATGAGGCTGTAAAAGGTTGTAAAAAAGAAATTACTCTTGACATGAAAGAAGAATGTGGAACCTGTCATGGAAGCGGTGCAAAGGCAGGAACCAGCCCTGTAACCTGTACAAAGTGTGGTGGTTCAGGTCAGATTACATATACACAGCAGTCCTTGTTTGGCATGGTAAGCAGTGCACAGCCTTGTCCGGATTGTCGTGGTACGGGTAAGATTATTAAGGATAAATGTTCTGATTGTCGTGGTAGTGGTTATATTACCAGAAGAAAAACCATAGAAGTAGATATTCCGGCAGGTATAGATGATGAACAGGCTATCAGAATTAGAGATAAAGGAGAACCGGGTGTAAATGGAGGGCCAAGAGGAGATTTACTTGTAGAGGTTAATGTAGGTTCACATCCAAATTTCCAGAGAGATGGTTTTGATATTTATTCATCTGTTCCTATTTCGTTCACTCAAGCTGCGCTTGGTGGAGATATAAGGATAAATACAGTTGATGGAGATGTTATATATACTGTAAAACCGGGTACGCAGACAGATTCTAGGGTAAGGCTTAGAGGTAAGGGTGTGTCTACTCTTAGAAATAACGAGGTAAGGGGAGATCATTATATTACTTTAATAGTACAGACTCCACAGACGCTTACTAAAGAACAGAAGAGAATATTGGAAGAGTTTGATTCTACTCTTGAAACAAGATTTAGGGCTAAGTCAGATAAATCTGATGTCAAAGAAACAACTGCTGATAGTGAACCATCTAATATTTCGGATGATAAAGACAAGGAGAAGAAAGGTAAATCTTCTAAGAAAAAGAGTTTTGCGGATAATATTAAAGAAAATTTAAAGGATTTATTTGAATAAATAGTATAAGTTGTATTTTGAATTTAGATAGTACTTTTTAGTGCTATCTAAATTTGTATATACTGTAAATTTTACAGATGTTTGGTAATATCACCCCATAACTACAGACAAAAAGTTATTATCCTGCTGTAATATGTAGAATAAGAGGTCTGTAACTATAGCGTGAATAATTTGGGTTTATAAAGGTATTTTAAAGGTGGATAGTGATGAGAATTGAAAAGGACAATATAGTTATCAGAAGTGCTAATCTTAAAGATGCAGAAATTCTCAACCATTGGTGGAATGACGGAAGTATTATGGAACATGCCGGCTTTCCTAATGGATTGGGACAGAGCATGGAAGAAACAATAGAATGTGTCAGGAGGAATGAAGGACGCATAAGTCAGCTTTGTATAATAGAAATAGATGGAAAGCCGGTAGGTGAGTTAGACTATAGTATAACAGGTAATGATACTGCATATTCGGGTTGGAAAATCTGTGAAAAAGAATACCAGAATAAAGGCTATGGTACAGTAATTATAAATATGTTGTTTGATTTTATTTTTACCAATAAAGAAATTAATTCTGTATGTAAGGTAAATAAGATTGAATGGGATACAATGTTAGAAAATAAGAGAGCACAGCATGTATATGAAAACAAAATTAAAGCCGTAAAAAAGGAAGTTCTTGAAAATAACTGGAAAGACCAGCTTGGGAATTGGCGTACGGCAGTGGTGTATGAGATTTCAAGGGAGAAATTTTATAAAAAATAATTTTTTTGATGTCAGGAAAAAACTTGCATGAGACTTTTTTTATTTACTTTTTTATTAGATTGTTTTATTGATAATATTTTAACAAGAGGCTGATTATGTATGAATTTTTTGAAATTGGTAATTTAGAAAATAAAGTTCTTGAAGTTAAAAACGAGGGAATAGACATTATCAAGATTCTGTATTATTTTAACTCATTTCATAATTCAAATGTTTACTTTAAAATTGATGAAGTGAAATTGTTTGACAAAGTAAATTCAGAGATTTTAGACAAATTATCCAGATATTTTGGCAAGTCTATTCAGATTATGATTTCATCTGAACGGAAAGATGCTACAGATATGTTGAAAAAATTGGGTTTTGAACGCAAAAGAGTTTGTTATGAGATTGAAGTTGGTAAGGAAGACT
>NZ_JBQMXS010000053.1:0-9912 GCF_052173895.1 Catonella sp.
ATGGATAAATTCCAACTCTCCTATTTTAGAAGATAGATGAAATTTTATTTATTTTGGTTGATTGTATAATCAAGTTGAACATTTAAATAAAAAATTCATAGCTATACTTCTGTGGTAGAATGTAGGTGTTAAATCAACAATAAACCAAAGGAGTTATAACTATGGATCATGTATATTGTACCACAACTAAACACGAAAAAGAGAAACATCTTTCTTATGATGAACGAGTTTTGATTCAGATTCGCTTGAAAGATGGATGGTCAGCTAACAAAATCGCTAAAGAAATCGGCTGTGCTCCAAACACTGTCCGCAATGAGATACGCAGAGGTACTGTCTCCTTGTATGCACCAAAACACTGTATCGTTACGTTGACCTTGGTCTAATGGGTACACGTAACCATAATCTTCCAGAGAAACTAAAAAGAAATACCAAAGCTCATCGCATACGCAAAAACAAGAAAAAACTTGGTCGTAGTATGGAAGAACGTCCAAAAGAAGTTGAAAATCGTCAAGAGTTTGGGCACTGGAAAGCAGATTTAGTGGTTGAACAAAAATCCGGAAATGACCAAGTGCTTCTCACTCTTGCAGAACGTAAAAGCCGCGAATACTGGATGTTACCAATCAAGAATCGTCATGCAGACTCTGTGATGGAAGCCTTTCATACTCTTCAGGGAATATATAGCGAGCATTTCAGTCAAGTGTTCAAGACAATCACGACAGACAATGGTTCTGAGTTTTCAAGGTTATCTGAACTTGAAGAATTAGCCGAGACGCTTGTTTTCTATACACATCCATATACGTCATGCGAAAAAGGAACTAATGAACGTCATAATGGTATTATACGAAGATTTATACCGAAAGGTAAGCGTATCAGTGACTTTGATGTAGACTATATTGCTGACATAGAAGTATCGTGTAACAGCTTGCCACTTAAAATACTAAATTATCGTACACCGGATGAAGTCTTCGAAGATGAGCTTGACCTTATATATCGACAAACAGCTTCATGATATGGATTTTTAGTTATCAATGTTCAACTTATTATTGCAATTTACAAAAATGAAATAGCAAGTTATATAAACAAGAAAAATGTGGATAGAGTTTATATTCTTGGAGGTAGAAATAGTGTGCCAACAGAGGTAGAAAATGCTATAAATAACACAGGTGGTGGAACAAATCCAATTAGTAACAAAAGAGAAGCAATTATGAATCTTGCTATGAAACAGTTGGGTAAACCATATTTATGGGGGGCAACTGGTCCAAATTCATTTGATTGTTCTGGATTAGTTTATTATGTTTATAAAAATGCGATATCTATGAATATCTCTCGAACTTCAAAGGCACAATCTAAACTTGGAAAACAAATTTCAAAATCCAATGTTAAGCCTGGTGATTTAGTTTTCTTTGATACAGTAGGTGGAGGAGAAGTAACTCATGTTGGTATAATGATTAATAGTAATGAATTTATTAACGCAGAAGGAGATAGAGGTCACCCTTTGTATGTTAGTATAAGAAGCATATCTATGCCTTATTGGTCAAAAAGGATTATTTCCTTCAGAAATTTATTAAATGATTAATAATATTAATAGGGGGAGTTTATGAGAAATAAAAACAATATAGCAATTTTATTATTACTGATTTTTTCTTTTTTTATTACAGGGGAAACAAATGCTGAAACAAGAGATAACCATAATAGTAGTATAAATAAATCAATTAATATTACAAGGATTTCAGGTAGTGATAGGTATGACACATCCTATAAAATCCAAGAATTTTTAACAAAGGATAAGTTTTCATACTATGCAGTCTTTGCTAGTGGTGAAGGTTTTTCAGATGCTTTATCAGCAGGTATATTAGCAGGAGAATTTGAAGCTCCTCTTATACTGGTAAGAAAAGATAGTATTCCAAAAGTAATATCAGACAATTATAGTCGTATTCTTTTTGGAAGGAGTTATTTGGTAGGTGGTACTAATTCTGTAAGTAAAAAAGTAGAAGATGAAATTTATAAAAAAATATCTGTTACTATTAGATTAGCTGGAAAAAATAGGCTAGATACAGCCTTATCAATTTATGGACCAATCTTAGAGAAAAGAAAAGAGTTAACTTTGGGGGATGCATATTCTTCTTACAATGGTTATGTGTATGCAGATGCACTTACAGCAATGCCATATATGTATCAATTAAATAAGTCCACTATGGGACCTCTTCCTCTTCTTCCGTATGCAGGAGAGGGGACTAGTATAGTTTTTGGTGGCTATAATTCGGTTCCTAAATTGGAAAATGAGACAACAAGAATATATGGAGCAGATAGGTATAAAACCGCTGTAGAAATTGCTAAGGCTTTTAAAAGTAATTTAAATAAAGATATAGACACGATAGTGCTTGCTAGTGGTGAAGACTATCCGGATGCCCTTTGTGCAGGACCCCTAGCGTCAAGTAAAAATGCAGCCATCCTACTTACCAATTCAAAGACTTTAAACGAAGATACTAGGGAGTATATAAAGTCAAATACTAATATAAAGAATATTATAATTGTAGGTGGGGAAAAGTCTATATCAAGCTCTGTAGAAGACGAGTTAAAAGCTCTTAGATAGACAAAATAGAATATAAAGATTTAAATTAAAAAAACCTTGATTAAGAAAAAATGTTTGTATAATATTTAGCGTTGGTGAGAGAAAAAATTCTCTCTCAACGCTAAATTTTTTGCAGGAAAAGAAGAACACACATTAAATCTCATGTATAATTTAAATCGCACAAAATAAAAAACAAGGAGAAATGATATGTGTTCTAATGCTAGTATAACAGAAATCTTGGGAATTAACGATAACAATTTAGTAATTTTAGGTAACGAAAAAGAAAAGATTAAGGGGATAGAGTATATAGTCCTAAGGAGAAAGCTTTCATATAGGCCAGATTGTTGTCCTAAGTGTGACATAGAGCCTAAATTGATAATTATGGATGCTGCTTTTTTGTTACTTAAATTACTAACATTAGTAACATATCTATTATAATGTAACTTAAAAACATAGCATAATTCCATTTTTAATAACTTAAATTATACATGAGATTTGAAATATTTTCTTATTTATTACAATATAATTTTCATATGTTTGTAATTAGTATTTAAAAAGTATATAATAAGGTTAGTCTTATACAAAGTTATATTGGAGGATGACAAACAAAAAATGATAAGAATAGCAATTTGTGATGATGAAAAAAGATTTTGCTTAGAGCTAGAAAAATATATATTGAAGTATGAGTTTATAAATGATATAGAAATAGAAATTAAAAAGTTCTATACAGGTGAAGATCTTATTGAATTTATAAAAAAAGAGGAAGTCGATCTTTTATTTTTAGATATAGAGCTTGTAAAAATGAATGGTATAAGTGTAGGTGAATATATAAGGGATACCCTAGAAAATTACAAAACAGAAATAGTATATTTTTCCTCTAAGGACTCTTATGATAGACAGTTATTTAAAACAAATCCTTTTGATTTCTTAGAAAAGCCTATAGATATTGATAAATTGAACTCTATCATAAAAAAGTTTATAAAAATAACAGGAAAGAAAGAAGAAGTCTATACATATAAGAAAAATAAGACGATATGTTCAATACCTTATGACGAAATAATGTATCTTGAATCAGAGGGACGTCACATAAAAATAATTAAAAATGGAGAAATATACGATGTATTTAATGGAAAAATTGGAGATGAAAAAGAAAAATTTATTACCAGAAATTTTGCTAATCCTCATAAATCATATATTGTAAATCTTAAGTTCATTGTTAAGATATCTGCTAGCAAAATAGAGTTAAAAAATGGACTTATAATAAATATCGGCAGAAAGTATGTAGACGAAACAATGCAAAAATATATGGCATATCGGAGGGGGTAATAATGCTTACAAGTTATGATTGCATTTTTATGTTATTAGAAGTTATCTATACTTTGACTGTATATAAGATAATAAATGTATTCTTTACTAATAAAAAAATCAATTCTATTTATGAAAAAATTTTATATGCTATCTTTAATATTGCTGTAGTTGTAGTATATTTAAAATTTAACATACCATTATTAACAATTGTAGCAAATTTCATATTTATATTGTTATTGTTGAGCTTGATATATGATGATACCTTTAAGAGAAAAGCTCTTGTTACAATTTTGATTATTTTCTTTTTATTGATATCAGATATATTATTATCTATGATATTTATAAATGTAGTTAATGAAAATATACTCCAAAAAAATAATTTTTTTGATATATATGTGGTATTTATTGTAAATATGATAAGATACTTATTTGTATTAATAGTTATTAATTTTTATAAAATAAGAATTGAAAAAAACATACCATTAATATTCTCATTACCAATAGCCCTAACAGCAGTAATATCTATGGTGGTCACTATAAATATGCTTTTAGTTGTTGATAGTAATAATTATAAGTTTATTTTTATTAATATGGTTTTAATTTTTATTATTTGTATTATACTAATATATATTTTTAATAAAATAGTAAATGTAATGACAGAAAATGCTAGACAAAAAATTCTTATTAAACAAAGCGAATATTATGAAAAGCAAATAGAAGCTGATAGAAAGCATATTAATAATACAAGAAAAATAAAGCATGATATGAAAAATCATATGTATGCTATAAATAATATGGCTAAAAATAATATGAGTAAAGATATTATTACTTATACAAATGATATTCTAGGAAAAATAGAGGGTGAAAAAGTATACATAAATACTGGTAACTACCTAATTGATGGTATATTAAATGTAAAATTTGAAGAAATAAAAAATCAAGGTATAGATTTTAAATATGATGTAAAAATACCAGAAGGAATTAAACTTCCTGAGTTTGAAGTTATAACCATTTTAGGGAATTTGCTGGATAATGCTATTGAAGGAGTAAAATCAATTAAAGATAATAAATATATAGAAGTCTTTATATCATATAAAGATAGTAATTTGCTTATAAAAATAGTAAATACATTTGATGGCCTAGTAATAAAAGATAATAAAGGATTTGTTAGCAGAAAGGAAGAAAAAGTCTACCATGGAATTGGGCTTAAAAACGTACGTGAGCAAGTAGAAAAAAGTAATGGTTATATGAATATTGATACAGGTAACTGTATGTTTACTGTCGATTTATTTATTAACCTATAATATATTGTTGAGACAACTAGTATAAAAGCATGGATTGAAATTAGTCCATGCTTTTTATGTCATTTTAGGGGGTATTTTTAACACGTTTAAAAAAAATACGAATAATATGATATGATATCATGTATAATTTACCAAAATATGGAGGATATTAAGTGAAGAAAAAGATTTTTAACATGATAACATATTTATCACTATTTTTTGTGATTTTGGGTGCAAACTCAACCTGTTCTTTTTTTATTTTTCAAGATAAGGAAAGTCCAGAAATAAAAAAATTTAGAAGATTTTAGCGTGAAAGATATGGTTGAATTAATTTTAGAAAAATTAATTTTATATTCTTGTATAGAAAATAGCGAAATGGAAATATATAGGTATGGACTAAGAAAATTAATCAACTCTATATTAAATTTTTTAATAATAATTATTATTGGAATAATTTATGATGAATTTTTTATTGCCATACTGTATGCATTTTCGTATATACTGTTAAGAAGATATTCAGGAGGATACCATTCGAAAAGTTTAATAAATTGTTATATTTTTTCGACACTTAAAATAATTTTCGTTTTAAATATAATATATTATATAAATGTTTATAAAATAAACACTTTTTTTATAACTCTTATTTCATCTATAGTTATACTATTTTTATCACCAGTTGAGTGTAAAAATAAAAGGTTGGATCAAGATGAAAAAAAAGTATATAAAAATAAATCTATGAGAGTTACTTTATTTATATACCTAATATATCTATTGGTATATTTTACTAACAATTATATATCAACAACTTTTTCCGTGTCTATATTTATGGTAGCGTTTTTAATTATTTTGGGTAAAATAGACTCTAATCTAATAGCGAAACGCTATTAATAGTTGAAATTATATTTTATATTTTTAGGAGGATTTTATGAAAGTTAAAAAGAAATTAGTTATAACAATGGCATTATTGATGTCATTGTCTATGGTATCTAATGCAAATTATGCACTAGAAAACAATTTTAGTCATCAGGCTGAAGAAGTATTAAAGAGTGATGTAGATTTACAAGATGTAAGTCGCAAGGAATTAGTAAAGGAAAGGAACGAAAATTCTGATTTAAGAATATCAGAAAACACAGATTTATTTACATTAGAAAATCCAGACACATTTATAGGTCTTCCGATTTCTATTTTATCAAAAACAAAATCAATAACGAAAGATTCTGTTATTGAATATCAAAGAGAAGATGGAAGTATTGTGAGTTTTAAAGCATCTAACGAAGATACAGAGATTTCTAAAAATGATGAATACCATTTTAATATTATTCCAGACACAAGAGGTATATGGAAAGTATATTCTCTTGATGGCAAAAGAATACAAAATGATAAATTAACATTTATGACATATACTGATGGTCAGGATTTTGATAAAATTAATAATGAAGAATATAGAAAAAATGAATCAAAAAGATTATTAAGAGCTCCTTCTAGAAAAAATATTATACGATATGAAGGAAGTGATAGAGTTAATACAGCTGTTACAATCTCAAACAAAAACTTCAATAGTGCACGAAATGTTATTGTAACAAATGCTTGGAAACCAAGTGATGCTTTAGCAGCAACAGCATTAGCAAAGAGTTTAAATTCGCCAATCTTATATGTAAATAAAGATGAATTGCCTAGTAACACAAAGTATGAAATTGATAGACTAGGTGCGGAAAATATATACGTAGTAGGAGGTGAGAATTCCGTATCAGAAAATGTAAAAAGCCAACTTTATTACGATATTCGTTCTGTTAGAAATACATACAGGATAAGTGGTGAAAATAGGGCTGGAACGGCCTTAGAACTAGCAAAAGAAGCAGCTAGATACAAAAAAGGAAGTAAGGCTTTTATTGTTACGGGAACGTCTGATTCAGACTGCTTAGCTGTAAGTGCTGCTTCTGGTGAAAATTCTTATTTCATGTTTTATGTTGTAAATGGAAATTTAGATTGGGAGTCAAGAAATTACATTAGAAATAATTTTAATAGCGTGTTTATAGCAAATGGAAATGAGAATATAAATAGTTCAATTGTAAATGACCTAAGAAATAGTGGATTAAGAGTTAATCAAATATATGGAAATGATAGTTTTGATTTAAGTATGAAAATATCAGAAAATAGTAATGAATTTTATACAACTTTACATAGTGTATACCTAACATCAGGAAGAAATGTTGCTGACGGTGTACCAGGAAGTGTATTGGCTGCTAAATCAGGAATGCCATTGATGCTTGTTGATGGAAACAATAATAAAAATGAAATAGCAAGTTATATAAACAAGAAAAATGTGGATAGAGTTTATATTCTTGGAGGTAGAAATAGTGTGCCAACAGAGGTAGAAAATGCTATAAATAACACAGGTGGTGGAACAAATCCAATTAGCAACAAAAGAGAAGCAATTGTAAACCTAGCTATGAAACAATTAGGAAAAAAATATGTATATGGTACAATGGGACCAAATACATTTGATTGTTCCGGATTCGTTTATTATGTCTATAAAAACGCAATAAATATGAATTTACCTAGAGTATCAGATGCGCAGGGTAGTACTGGAAAATCAATTAATAAATCAGAATTGAAACCAGGAGATGTTGTATACTGGAAGTACCCACGAGGACATGTAGGCATATATATTGGAAATAATAAGATTATACATGCTTCACAACCAGGAGATTATGTAAAAATATCAACTATATGGACTTCTCCAAATCCGCCTACATCATACAGGAATTATCTAAATGACTAAAGAGAAGAGGGATAATATGAAAATAAAAAGAATATCTTTAAAGTTATATATTTTAACAGGAATAATTTTTATGTATAGCTCTAATATAATTTTTGCAGAGAACCCTATCAATATTTCAAGAATTTCTGGTAGTGATAGGTATGATACATCAGTAAAGATATCTGAAGAAATTAACAATAATGGAATAATTTCAATAGCAAGTGGAGAACATTTTGCAGATGCATTATCTGCTGGTTGGTTAGCAACTGAATGTAAAGCACCACTTTTACTTGTAAAGAAAAATGAAGTTCCTAAAAATGTATACGATAGAATAGCCTTGCTAAAAGCTAATAAGACAGCCCTTGTTGGTGGAAAGACTATTATTTCGAATGATGTCGAAAAAACTATAGAAGCAACTACTAAAAAAATATACAGGATAGCAGGTGAAGACAGGTATTTAACATCCCAATTAGCAGAAGCAGCAGTTTCACCAATATTATATGATGGCTCACCAGCAATTGCATCGGATGTTGTCGCAGTATATAATGGTAATAATTTTTCTGATGCCCTAGCTGCAACACCTTTTTTAAATAAGTTTAATACATCAAATATAGAGGGTTATGGACTTCCTCTAATATCAATTAAACCTAATGGAAATACTGCTGAAGGAATACGAATGGTATTTGGTGGTGAAAATTCTGTAAACAAGTATAAGGAAAAATACAGGTTTGCAGGCCAGGATAGGTATAAGACAGCTGTAGAAATAGCTAAGGCATATAAAGACCTATTAAAGATGGACATAGATACAATAGTGCTTGCTAGTGGTGAAGACTATCCGGATGCTCTATGTGCAGGACCACTGGCGTCAAGTAAAAATGCTGCCATCCTACTAACAAAGTCAAAGACTTTAAACGAAGATACTAGGGAGTATATAAAGGCCAATACTAATATAAAGAATATTATAATTGTAGGAGGAGAAAAGTCTATATCAAGCTCTGTAGAAGACGAGCTAAAAGCTCTTAGATAGACAAAATAGAATATAAAGATTTACATTAAAAAAACCTTGATTAAGAAAAAATGTTTGTATAATATTTAGCGTTGGTGAGAGAAAAAATTCTCTCTCAACGCTAAATTTTTTGCAGAAAAATAGGAACACACATCAAATCTCATGTATAATTTAAATCGCCAAAAAAAAATAATAAGGATAAATGAGATGAAGAAGCTTAATACCGGGTCTAGAGAGTATAAAGTACTGAAGAGATACTGGAAAATACCCATGTGTTTTAGGAAGAGTATAAAAAGCCTTAAAAAGCTTAGAAAGTATGTGCTAAACTCATTAAAATATGACTATACGAATGCTATGGTGGAGGGTAAAAATAACAAGATAAAGGTAATTAAAAGAGTATCCTACGGATATAGGAGTTTTAGGAATTTTAAGGCAAGGATAATGCTTATGGAAAGGTATAAAATACAAAAGGGCAACATCCATAGTTATCAGTTTGCTATGGATATTGCCGCATAATTTAATAGATTTTATTGATTTAAATTATCACCAACGTTATTTGACATAGAGCCAAATTTTTGCATACTCTCGTTAAAATAGTTCATGCTTTTTATGTCATTTTTTGGGTCATTTTTGAAAATTTAAAAAAACTAATAATTATATAGAATATCATGTATAATATTATTATAAATATAAAAATTGTTATTTGTAGCTTTAAATGAATGAGTAGCTAATGAAAATCAAAAAAAATCAGTTGTAAGATTGACACCAATGATACAACAAGAATATATGGAACTGATAGGTATAAAACCGCTGTAGAAATAGCTAGAGATTTTAAAAGTAAATTAAATTTTTTCACTAGGAGGTGATTTGATGAATATGTATATTTTGGGGTTGAAATATATAAAAAGTCACGCCAAAAGGGTTATATATTTGAGTATAATTATAGTATTTTCACTGGTAAGTTTAGTTTCAATGTCCATTG
>NZ_JBQMXS010000054.1:0-9089 GCF_052173895.1 Catonella sp.
TTTACAACCTGCATATTCTCATTTTTCTTTTCTTTAAGTGCATCTTTAACCCAACCGTCCGACTCACCTCCAACATATACAAAAAGGTCACAGTTTGCAATCTTTGTTATGTCTTCCGCTGTTGGCTGATAACTATGAAGATCAACTCCCTTATTCAAAAGATAGGTAATTTCATAATTATCTTTCTTATCACCTACAAGCTCTCTTACCCAGTCATACTCAGGAAAAATGGTGCAAACTACACTGAATTTCTTATCTGCATCATCTGTCTTAGATGAACTCATCGTACTTGAAACCTTGCTACTTGCCATAGAAGACATTGCCTTTGAACCGGATTTTGTTTCTTTCTGTGTCTTAGAACAGCCTGCAAATATTCCACATACCATAACAGCCATCGCTGTAAACATCATTATTTTCTTTTTCATATCTTCTCCTTTTATTAATTATTTTTGCAACTCAGTCGCAATAATACAAAGGATAAAATACTACTCTTTTTATATTTTGTCAAGAGATTTTGCGAATTATTTGCAAAATTTGTTGTATATATTGGTTGTATGTTATATATAGCAAGAACTGACAGCTATATTTAGCTACCAGTCCTTGTTAATTATCATAAGAACTCTTGTCATATATTTTCTTTTCCAAGCCCTACTAAAAAAAATTTTCCCATCCTCTAAAGGAAGTAGAATAGTTTCCAAATATTCTGCCTTAAAAATATCTTTAACCTGATTTTCAAATGGAAAATTTTTCTCTTTATTTTTTATGTAAATTACCTCCGTAGTGCCTGTCTTTCCTAAACTGATGCCCATTTATTCCTCCTTAAGGAAAATCTCTACTACTGTATCTGTCTCATCCGGAAGCGGATAACAGTCTGCTGCATTAGGAGCAAAGAAGAAGAAGAATGAATGCTCTGAAAATTCTTTTAAATTCCAGTAGAAAGTTTCATCTATTACGGAATTATCCTTTACAAGACGCATTTTCTCTATCTTGCCTGCCATATTATAAAGGCAGATTGCTCCTGCCTGCTCTTCCATTACATGAGCATAAAGGATATTTCCTTTTCTTGTAAATCTCCCCCACTCAGGCTTTGGAAGATTTGCATAACCGCAATCGTAGATACTTCTTCCATTCTGTTCCATCCAAATACCTACTTCTTCAAGGATTTTTACTGATTCCTCAGGAATTTCCCCTTTGGCATTCGGTCCTACATTCAGCAAAAGATTTCCTCCCTTACTCACACACTCTACAAGCATTTTTATAACCATTTTAGCTGATTTATAATGCTTATCATAGGAGCAGTATCCCCAGTGGTTATTAAGTGTTATGCAGGCTTCCCAAGGTAAAGGATTACCAGCTACATCCCTTATGCCTTCAGGCGGTATCATCTGCTCAGGTGAAGCAAAATCTCCTGAATAGGTTGTAGGCTCAAGCGTCTTTATAGAACCTGCATCTTCAGCACTTCCCTCAAGGCGGTTATCAATAATTATGTGTGGCTGAATTGAGCGAACCATTTCCATCAATTCCTTAGCCTTCCACTTATCACACTTCATATCTCCATAAGAGAAGTCAAACCACATAAGGTCAAGATGTCCATAATTAGTTAAAAGTTCCTTAATCTGTCCAAACATAAACTCCAAATAACGGTCAAAGTTTCTGTTTTCATTACTGCATTTCTCGTTATTACGCATAGGATGGTGCATATCCCCAAAATGAGGAAAATCTTCATGTCTCCAGTCAATTATTGAATAATAAAGCCCAACCTTAATGCCCTCTGCTCTGAATGCATCTACAAATTCCCTTACAAGGTCTCTCTTGCAAGGTGCATTTACTGAGTTAAAATCTGTAAATTTTGTATCAAACAGGCAAAAACCATCATGATGCTTTGCAGTAAGTACGGCATACTTCATTCCTGCTTTCTTTGCAAGTCTTGCCCATTCTTTCGGATTATAATTTTCGGCATAAAATTCATCAAAATAAGGGTCATACTCCTCTTTCGGTATCTCATATACACTCCTTACCCACTCTCCTCTTGCAGGAATGGCATAAAGTCCCCAGTGGATAAACATTCCGAACCTTGCACTATTGTACCATTTTGTACGCTCTGTCCTGTCTTTTACAACCTGATTCATAATTATTCCTCCTCCAAAAATTTACATATTTTTAATAACATTTCTGCTGTACCTACATTATAGCCTGCTGTACCATAAACTCCCTTACCTTCTTTGTTTGCCACACAGATAAGCGGATAAAGTCCCGGTTCAAGGTATAACTCCCTTGCCAGTTTTCCTGCCTCCGTGTCGAAAGCCTCAAACAAAATTTCTTTATTTGACAGTGCTTCACTTACTCTCTTAATGTTGGCATCTTCAAGTTCTTTTTCTGATTTAACTACAAAATAAATCTTAGTTTTCAGTTTATTAAACAGTTCATTTTTTTCAAACAGTTCATTTAATATATGTTCAGTCGGTTCAGCCTTTGCATTTAGCCAAATAAAAATACCATTTTCACCTTTTGCAAGTTCTTTCAAACCTGATTTAGTCTTGTCTGCCTTTCTAAACTCTATATCTCTTATAGGATAGTCCGAAAGCATATCCTTTATCTTGGCTTCATAAAAACTTACAGGAACTTTTACCGACTTTTCTTCCAACACCTCAACAATTAATGTTTTGGCAAATATATTTCCATTTGGAAGTCTGTTACTGGTAATAAGCCTATAAGTACCTACATTTAATTCTACCTTATTACCTGAATTTTTAATGTCGTCCATACTTAAGCCTAAGGTCTGATAACCGCCATCAACAAAGCAGGAAAGAGAGAAATTCTCATAATAACTCCAATTAACTCCTTCGTCAAAACTAAATTCTATTTGACCTTTAGGGCTTTCCTTAGATAACTCTATTGCAGTAAATTCTCCCTCTAAGTAAACTTCCATAGCTTCATTATTAGGGTTTAGTCTTGCTGGAAGACCTAAACTCCTTAAAATTTGTATAAATATTATTCTCTTAGACCTTGCACCGGCATAACCTAACCAATAAGCACCATAGGCGGTTGCAGTCAGACTATTGTACTCAAGTTCAGGCTTTTCCTTAAGTTCTGTATCAACTTTATCAAATAATTGTCTTACTTCATCTATATTTGATAATCTTGTACCCCTAAATTTTTCTGAAAGATACTTTCTAAACGGAATTATTTTTTCATATGCAACTCTTGGACAAAGTACATATTTATAAAAAATATCTTTAGGGTATCTTTCATAAACACTTATATCTGTGTACAGACAATGCTCAAACAGTGTGTATGCATCAGTATCCTGATAATCTTTTGTCACAAGACTTTTAAGCAGATTCACTTTCCACTCGGCAGGGATTTCATTTACTTCGGTCAAGAACTTATGAAGTTCACTTTGATTTCCACAAGACAATGAAAGAATGTCTAAGACAGCTTTCTTATCTTCTTCCTTGTATCCCTCTAATGCCTTTATTCCGGCTTCTTTATCAAACAGTCCCGCCTCTTTATCAGCCCTCTTTTTTGCCTCAGCCTTTTTTCTTTCATCAGAATTAACGGCTTTTACTGTTGCCGCTACCTCTCCGTTCCCTGCCTTTAGTTCAGGGGCTTTCATAACAAAATGTCCCAAGTCTTTTTTATATCCCGACTTCACAAGCTGTAATTCTACCAGCCCTAAATCTGTCGTATCAACAAGAATTTCTCCATACAATCCATTACTGCTCGCCGATATTACAAGACTTCCACTTCCTGTTTTCAACTTCGTAATCCCGGCTTCATCAGTACAGGTAACTGCTATATCTCCAAGCAAGCTATAATTAATAACCTTGAAATGTACCCTTACTCCTGATAACGGCTTACCCTCTTCATCTACTACCTTAACTGCTATTTCTTCAGTTCTTGCATATGTGCTTAGGGCATTTACCGCCACCGGTATGCCCGTCCCCGCATTCACATCTTTTTCAAGTGTCGGATTGTAACATCTTGCATGAACCATCATAGCCCTCTTAGATGCATTTAAAAACCATCCCTGATTTAATTCATCCTCCGGCTCACAAGCCCCCAAAAAGTACCATTTTCCATCGCACCACACTTCAACCCAAGCATGATTATCGTCACAGTGCGACCACAGAGGCACATATACCTGTCTTGCAGGTATGCCGACACTCCTAAATACTGACACTGCAAAAGTAGATTCTTCTCCACATCTTCCATAGGTATTGTTATATACGGTTAACGGATTTGCCGTCCTATTATCTGTTGTCCGATAAGTTACTTTTGAGGAACACCAATAATTTAATTCTATAACTGCATCTTTCATAGACTTTCCCTTTATGAGGTCTTTCACCTCATCATAAAAAAATCTTCTATTTTCAGCTATATCCTCATTATTTATTCTTGCTCCAAGCACATACTCGGCAAACATCCTCTCATCTGCCCTACCCTTAAATTCTCCTTCATTGAAAAGAAATGCACCGTGCCTTGCAAAATCAAGAAAGGTCTCCGTTTCATAATCTCCCATATCACTAAGCGGCATAAAAGCATAAAGACAGTACAATGCCTCTAACACATCTCTGTCTTCAGACTTCTCCCTCTTATTCATCTCCCTCTCTAATGCATCAAGTTTTAAGCCTTTTACCTTGGCATTAAACCTATCCATTATCTCAGTATTAAATTCCTTTGAAAACATAGAACCTCCTGTTTTACAATTCTTACAACTCTCTAAGCACCTGTACAGCTTTCTTTATTTCCTGTTCTGAAGTTTCCCAAATATCATATTCACTAAGAGAAGATAGCCCCATGCTCACCTCTTTTTTTCTGTAACTCATTCTACTGTCAATCACCTTTTTACCTGACATATGATAATTCTTTCCGCCGGTAACTTCAAAAACTCCTTTTATGACCTCTGCACTTACTCCTGCACCGATAAGTATGTTAATATCTTTTCCGCCTCTTTCTATAAGTTCTTTTATTAACATACTTCCCTCCATACAATTACCTTTCTGACCGGAAGTAAGTATAGTATCTATTCCTATTTTTTTTGATTTTTCTAAGGTTACAAACGGCTCTTTACACATATCAAAAGCTCTATGAAGCACCGTTTTTCTTCCTTTGGCTGCCTCCATAAACTTCTCCATAGAAACCTCATCCAAAGCTCCCTCAGGAGTTAATGCCCCCACAACTACTCCGTCTGCTCCCGCCTCTACAAACCCTTTAATAGAATCGCACATTTCCTCTATTTCGCTGTCTGTATAACAAAAATCTCCAAATCTGTTTCTTATAAGTACATGAATCGGCAGGTTAGTATTTTCCCTAACCTGCCTGAATAATGTCAAACTTGGCGTTGTTCCGCCTATTATAAGATTTGCACAAAGTTCAAACCTTGTAGCCCCTCCCTTTTCTCCATTTATAGCTGATGAAAGCCTATCTACACAACATTCCAAAATATAATCTCTCATATTTAACCTTTCACTGCTCCTACCATTACTCCCTTAACCAAGTGTTTTTGGATAAGCGGATAAAGTAACATTACCGGTAAAGATGCTACTACGATAGTAGAATATTTTAACAACTCTGACATACCCTGTAACTTCGCTATTGCCGAAGCATTTCCTACCTTTGTCAAATCTACCTTATTTTGAATAAGTATTTCTTTCATAACTATTGTTAAAGGCTGAAGGCTGTCCTTATACAGATATAACATTGCGTTAAAATAATCATTCCATTTTGCAACTCCATAATAAAGTACAAGCACTGCAATTATAGGTTTACTAAGTGGTACTATTACCTTAAGCATATACTTAAAAGGTGTACATCCATCCATCTGCGAAGCCTCATAAAGTTCATCCGGTATAGAATTCACAATATAGGTTCTACAAATTATCATATTATAGGTAGACATAGCCGTAGGAATAATCATAGCAAGTCTTGTATCCATAAGCCCTATGCTCTTTATCAGAATATAAGAAGGAACTATTCCACCACTAAAATACATGGTAAATATAAAAAACATAGCTATGGCTCCTCTCGCCCTGAACTCTTTTCTTGAGAGCGGATATGCACATAGTATAGTCATCACTATGTTTACAGAAGTTCCTACTACTAAATAAAATATAGAGTTGGCAAAACCTCTAAGTATTTTTGCATTTTGAAAAACTGCCATATAGCCCCTTAGAGTAGGCTCTACCGGAAACAAAAGCACCCTACCGCTTATAACAGCCTGCGGACTTGAAAAAGAAGCAGATACCACATAGATAACAGGATAAAGCACTATTAAAAATATGGCTGTAAGCACAGTATAGTTGGCAACCGTAAATATCTTGTCGCCAATGCTCATATATCTAAACTTAGTATTCTCCATTATATCACCCCTTTACCATAAACTATTTTCTGTCAGTCGTTTACAGATTCTATTTACAATTACAAGTAGCACAAATGCCACAACTGACTGAAAAAGTCCGGCAGCAGTAGAAAAGCCTACATTGGAATTTACTACACCCACCTTGTATACAAAGGTCGATACAACTTCAGATACTGAAGCATTTAATGAGTTCTGCATAAGAAATACCTTATCCAAACCTATACTAACTATACTCGCACAGTTGAATATAAGCATGATTATTATTGTAGGAAGAATGGCAGGAATATCTACATGAAGTATTCTTTTTACCCTATTCGCCCCATCAACTATTGCAGCCTCCTGAAGTTCCTTGCTTACTCCTGAGAGAGCCGCCAGATATATAATAGAGGCATATCCTGCTGACTGCCATACTCCACTCCATACATAAAGATGTCTAAATATACTCGGATTTCCAAAAAAATTCACAGGCTCAAATCCTATTTTCTGCAAAAGCACATTTATTATACCACTCCTAAGATCCATCATCTGCATCATCATACCTACGAGTACAACTATCGAAATAAAATAAGGAGCATAGGTAACCATCTGCACTGCCTTTTTATATCTCTTAGCTCTCATTTCATTTATTCCTATTGCAAGAATTATAGGCACTGGAAATGATGCTAAAAATGAATATATTCCAAGGATCAAAGTATTTTTTATGACTAAAACACTGCTGGTTGATGTCAGAAATTGTTTAAAATATCTAAGACCAACCCATTCACTTCCAAATATTCCCTTTCTTATTGAAAAATCCTGAAAAGCAAGAACAATACCTGCCATAGGCACATAGGCAAATATTATAGCATATATAATTGGAATGGCTATAATAGCCCAAAACTGCCAGTTAGCAGATTTAATCTTATTACTTTTATTAACTGCTACACTCTCTTTAGCCATAGTAAATAAATTCCTTTCTACCATTTTAATAGAAGCTGCCCAATATACGGACAGCTTCTATTCTTTTTAATCCTAATTAATATAAATGCTATTTTTACTTAGCCTGTCTATCGTATGCAGTCTGATATGTCTTTAATATCTCTTCAAGACCTGATTTGTTAAGTGCATCCTTGTAGCTTTCCCATTCTGCATCTATATCCTTTGTTCCTGTAATAAATGCAACAGAATTCTCTTCAATGAGCTTATCTAACTCAACTGCCATAGTAGAAACAGCTGTACTCTCTTCATCTGTGAGTTTAAGTTCTGAAAGATTGAGAAGTTTTGTCTTGTTTGCATATGGCTCATAAAGGTTCTTTGATGCATCAAACAAAAGTTTCTCAAGTCCTGCCGGTGAATAAGGATCTACATCTGCATCTACTGCCTGTCCTAAACGGTAAGGAGCAGGAGCAACTCTAAGACCTACATCCTGCCAGTCATGGTTCTGAGGGTCAGAAGAATAAAGATTAAGTACTTCATATAATGCAGGCTCACCATTAAGACCAACTTTTCCTTCCGGCTTAAGTACCCAGTCTTTTCCTTCTTCAGCTCCGTACTGTGAGCAAAGATCTCCGGTTTCACTATAAAAGAAATCTACCCAACGAAGAGCTGCCTCAACATTCTGACACTTATCTGTAATACAGAAACCACCCGACCTAAAACCTGAGTTGCGAATTGTCCAAGCAATCTGAGTTCCGTCCGGTCCTTTTATAGGAGCCATTGGTACATAGTTTCGGTAAAGTTTATTGTTGCTGTCAGGATCTATAACGTCTGAGTTAACACCTGCTGTAAAGAAAAGTACAGGCTCATCCTCCTGATTAGCAAGAGTTCTGAGCTGCTCACTTGTCTGTGTAAAGTTACCGTCATAGATAGCACCCATCTTATAAAGATCTCTCATATACTTAAGACCTTCTTTATAGGCATCTGTATTTGCAACAGTTTCAATCTTCTTTGTTTCATCATTAAGGACTACATAGTCTCTGGCATTAAGTGTTGCAGACTTACTAGGAACAAAGGTAAATGCTCCCATAATCCAATCCTGCATACGGGTATGCCATCCCTGTGCTGCACCTGCAACTGCAATTCCACCCTTTTTATACTCTAAGAATTTTTTACATACATCCTTAAATTCTTCAGTAGTTGTAGGAATCTCTACGCCCATCTCTTTAAGGTATTTCTGATTTACCCACATTCTTCTGGCATACTGACAGTGGTAGCAGTCATTTACTCCTCCTAAGGAATAAATCTTTCCGTCCGCTTCTTTTGTCTTATTAATATCGTAGTTAGCTACAAGTTTTAAATAATTAGGTACATTTTTGTCAGTGAGGTAATCATCAAGAGGAATGATAACACCTTCTTTAACACCATACTTAGCAAGATTTGGTGCTCCACCAAGTATAACATCAGGATAATCTCCTGACTGAAGAAGGAGGTTTAACTTCTCTTCATACTCATCTCTTCCCGCTGTTACAAACTTAATGTGAATGCCTGTCTTTTCTTCTAAGAATTTTGTAAAATCATTAGTCTCAAAATCCTGTACATTAGGCATACTAAGTGTAAATACAGAAAGCTCAACCTTTCCATCTTTCACTATTGGATAGGTACCGGCCTCATTTAATGTAACTCCCGGAGCTGTACCACCCTTTCCTGAATCAGCCTTCTCTCCACAAGCTGTAAGACTACTTACTGCAAGCACTGTGGCAAGTCCCATTGCCAAAAATTTTCTTAGCCCTTTCTTCATTACTTACCTCCT
>NZ_JBQMXS010000055.1:0-9069 GCF_052173895.1 Catonella sp.
CCATTGAAGAAGGAGTTACTATTGATAAGTTAAAACTTCTCGATATTTTCTTCCTCCCACATTTTAATAAACCTTATAACTATATTACAATGGCTGCTCTTAGTGCAAAATAATAAAGTCTGTATTTGTTGTCTATAAACAACAAAATCCCTTGCTTATATAAGCAAGGGATTTTTAAGTAAATCTTATTTAGTTTTTTCAATAGTTTCGACTACATTCACAGTACAAATATCGTACCTTCCATTTGCAATCGAAGAAACAATAGTTGTTTTTCCTACCTTTTTTGCAAGTATCTTTCCACTCGCACTCACTGCAACAATCTCAGGGTCATAACTCTTAAATATTGCAGCCTCTGCTGTTGTATTAGGCTTAAGAATAGCCTGCAAGGTTTTTTTCTTTCCTACCTCAATAGTCACCTCGCTCAAAGTAAGCCTAATGCTTATAGCAGGTGGTCCTACATATACCTTACACTTAAACACTTTGTCTTCCTTAATAGACTTGTCTTTAAGTGTTACTGTTATAGTAGTATCACCTACCTTAAGTGCAGAAATAGCACCTGTGGTTGAAACACTTGCCACACTGTCATCATCTGACTTAAAATACAAGTTCTGGTCCTCTGTCAAATTGTAGACCTTTAATGCAAACTTGTCATCTGTTACCAAAGACAATTCAGTAACATTTAACTTCGGTTCTGCTATATTTTCTTTCATCAGTACCTCCCCAGCATACAGATCTATTCTGTTTGTACCGAGGGACAAAATCAAACAAAGCACAACCATGACTGACAGAGCGACTTTTTTTCTAAGATTTTTCATCTTTTTACCTCCGTCTGTCTTATGACTTTATCATCATACAGCTTGTTTTTGTCATAATCGTGTCATTTGATAAACTTTATTTAACTTGAAACTGACATAGAAAATTATTATAATTATTGCAAGTATTTATAGTGGGTGAAAGGAGTATAACACTATGCAAAACATACTGATTGCAGATGATAATGCAGATATTACAAATGTGCTGGCTGCCTATACTACAAAAGAAGGCTACAATCCAATAATTGCAACCGATGGAGAAGAGGCGTTAAAACTCTTTGATGAGCACTCCCCTGCTGCCGTACTTTTAGATGTTATGATGCCAAAGATGGACGGTTATGAGGTTTGCCGTAAAATCCGAGCCAAATCCAATGTACCAATCATCCTCGTTACTGCTAGAGGAGAAGGCTTTGAAAAAATAATGGGACTTGACATAGGAGCCGATGATTATATAGTTAAACCTTTTAGTCCAAGCGAGGTTATGGCTAGGCTTAGAGCTGTCCTTAGAAGGATGACAGCTCCTGAAACTTCTTCCAATATCACAAGTGAAAACTTTATTAAAATAGATAATCTGGAAATAAATCTTGAAGAGTATTCACTTAGCATTGGTGGTGAAAAAATTGCCCTTACCAAAAAAGAAATTGAAACTATGTGGACTCTTGCCGAAAACCCTAACAAGGTTTTTACTAGAGATAATCTGCTTGACAGCCTTTGGGGGTTTGATTACTATGGTGACCCTCGTACCGTAGACTCACATATTAAGCGTCTTAGAGCAAAACTTGATACTGTAGAACATCCTAACTGGAGCATCAAAACCATTTGGGGCATGGGGTATAAATTCAATATAGAAAATTAACATATATCAGAGGTGGTTATAATGGATATATTTAAAAATTTTAAAAATAAAAATGACAAGGTTGTCATTGACGAGAATGTTAATAAACAAATAAATACTGTTAAAAAATTCAGTTCCTTAATAGTATTGGGTGCAGTGATTGCTGTAGGAATATTTTCAAGCATCTATTCTGTATCAGAGCAGGAACAGGCAGTAATTACTCAGTTTGGAAAGGTAGTTAGTGTTGAAACCGCAGGACTTCATTTTAAACTTCCATTTATACAACAGCGTACAACAGTAAATACTACAACCCAAGGTATGCCGATAGGATATGAAGAATCCGGTACTAATGACCCTATCGAAGATACTTCTGCTTATGAAGACAGTATGATGATTACCAAGGATTTTAACTTTGTAAACATTGATTTTTATCTTGAATACAAGGTGGTAAATCCTGAAAACTTCCTTTTTAATACTGATGATCCGCTTAATACCCTTAAAAATCTTACCAAAGCCTCTATCCGTTCAACCATTTCCAAATATCTTGTTGATGAGGTAATGACTACTGCCAAGGGTAAGATTCAGTCTGAAGTTAAGAATAAGCTGATTTCAGAAATGGAAAAAGTAAACATCGGAATAGAAATAGTCAACATTTCCATTCAGGATGCCGAACCGCCAACTGCTCAGGTAATTGAGGCTTTTAAAGCAGTGGAAACAGCAAAACAAGGTGCTGAAACCGCTATAAATAATGCCAACAAATATCAGAGTGAAAAACTCCCCTCTGCAAATGCCGATGCCGATAAAATACTTAAAGAGGCCGAAGCATATAAGGAGAACCGTATAGCTGAAGCTGAGGGGCAGGTTGCCAGATTTAGCGAAACCTACAAAGAATATAAAAAGTTTCCTCTCATAACCAAAAAAAGAATGTTTTATGAAACCCTTGAAGAAGTCCTGCCTAATCTAAATATCATTATTACAGATGGCAAGACTCAATCCATTTATCCTGTTGATAAATTTAATAAATAAGTGAGGAAATTATGAAGAAGACAAAAAAGTTATTTTTGATATTGCTTATACTTGCAGGTTTTTTAGGTTTCAGTTCAACCTATTCACTTAAGGAAAATGAGTATGGTATAAGATTACAGTTTAATAAAATAGTTGCAATAGACAATAACGCAGGACTTTATTTTAAATTACCTTTCATACAGAATATAAGAAAGGTACCTAAATCCATCCAGCTCTACGACATTTGCCCAAGTGATGTTATGACAGCAGACAAAAAGTCAATGATAGCAGATATGTACATCCTTTGGCGTATAGTAGACCCAACCGTATATTATCAGACCTTAAATGCAAATGTAAATAATGCTAAGGATAGGACAGGAATCACTGTTTATAATTCTGTAAAATCTGTTATTTCTTCCATGACACAGGATGAAATTATAGAGGCAAGGGGCGAGAAACTCACTCAGACTATTACTGCGGATGCAAATCCGGACATAAAAAAATACGGTATCGAAATAGTACAGGCACAGTTAAAGTCACTTGATTTACCTGACGACAACAAGCAAGCCGTATATGACCGAATGATATCTGAAAGAAACAATATAGCTGCCTCTTATACTGCCGAGGGTGAAAGTAAGGCAAAAAAAATACAGAACGAAACAGACAAACAGGTTGCCATTCTTAAGGCTCAAGCTGAAAAAAACTCTGCAAAGTTAAAGGCTGAGGGTGAGGCAAAGTACATGGAAACCTTACAACAGGCTTACAATGACAAGGATAAGGCTGAGTTTTACAATTATATTAGAAGTCTTGATGCACTTAAAGTTTCACTTAGTGGGCAAGGCGAGAAAAAGCTTATGCTCGGAAAAGACAGCGAGCTTGCCAAAATACTTTACGGTAATTTTGAATAATTTAAATAAGGCGGTATTTTCATGAAAGATATTCTTTCTGTTAAGCCTGTCATAATAAAGAAAAGGACTTTGAAACAAATAGTTCATAGTCTTTTCTTTATTATGTTCAGGAATTATGCTTTGGTTGTGGTTGCATTTGCCATCCTCACCGGTCTTATATTTGTACAACTCTACTCAAGGTCTGCCATAGTAGCTAACCAAAAACTTCTTCTTAAGCAGGCGAGTTCAATTGCAAAGAGAGTAGGTGTATTTGTTGACGATGATGACTATATTACTTATCCCTCATTTCTAGAGGTTCTTGAAGAATTAGAAACAACTGATATATGGATAATTTCAAATCCTAAGTCAAAGTCACCAATGCCTAAAAAATATACAAATATAGACATTTCAAGGGAAACTCAACCTGAAATTTCCTCACTTTTTGACTCGGTGTTTTCAGGCGAGGCAGATGCTATGGATGTATATTCAGAAACTTATGGTGCAGACTATATATTTACTGCTGTACCAATAATTGCCTCCAAATCCAAAGAGGTAATTGGTGCAGTCTTTGTAAATCAAGTTTCTGAATCTCAGAAAATAGTTATAAGCCGAAGTTTTACAATTATATTTATAAGTACCCTGATAGCCCTATTATTTTCTCTTATTTTTGCTGTCTTCCTTGCAAGAAGACTCTCAAGGCCTCTTTCTATAATGAGAGCTACTGCACTAAGGCTTGCTGATGCAGACTATGAGGCTCATACAAATATCAATGAGGGAGGAGAACTTGGTGAACTGGCAGGAGCAATCGACTCACTGTCCGACCGTCTTAAACAGGCAGATGAGGAAAGGAAAAATCTCGAACAGATGCGACTTGATTTCTTTGCAAATGTTTCTCACGAACTCCGTACCCCTATTACAGTTGTACGTGCCTATTCAGAGACACTATTAGACGGTATCATAGATGATGAGGCTACCAGATTTGAGTATTACCATAAAATGCTTACTGAATGTAAATCAATGGAAAGACTTGTTGGCGATTTGCTTGCACTTTCTAAGATGCAAAATCCTGATTTCACACTTGAAAAAGAACCTATAAGCCTTGTTCAAGTCTTCTCCGATATCCTTCGAAGTGGCCTTGCTCTTGCCAAAGAAAAAAATGTAAAAATAAATCTAGATACCGATGATGAGCTTATGCTAATGTATGGTGATTATGACAGAATTCGTCAGATGTTTATGGTAATAGTTGATAATGCAATAAAATTCTCCAATGATGATGGAAATGTTAATATCACAATAAAGAAAGAAACTGCCGATAATTCGGTAGGATTTTTCTCTGCTGTTTTTGCAGGTGACACCTATGTAAATTCAGGTAATAAATTATTAATCAGTATAATTGATAATGGTATTGGTATTTCTGAGAATGAACTTCCACATATTTTTGAAAAATTCTACAAGTCCAAACTAAGACAAAATGCCAAAGGCTCAGGACTGGGACTTGCTATAGCAAGACAGATAGCCCTAAAACATGATGGTTCTATAAATGTAGAAAGCGAAAAGGGCAAAGGTACAAAGTTTAAATTTGAATTCAATGAAATCAAAGCCATAGAATTATAATCATAATTAACTTTAATAAAATTTATTTTTTGGTAATCTGCCACTTGAATATTTTATATTTTCCTAGTAAAATATATTCGTTACGGAGTGGTATCGAAGTGGTTATAACGGCCCTGACTCGAAATCAGGTAGTCTCTAAAGAGGCTCGTGGGTTCGAATCCCACCCACTCCGTTAAAAAGTTCCTCAAACTTTTGTTTGAGGAACTTTTTGCATTTAATATTCCAGTTCATAAGCCTTCTTATCAGTCTTAATGTCAAACGAGACTATCTTATCTATATCGGTAGGTACTATATAAAAATAATCTTCTATATATACTCCACGCATATAATATCCGTAGTACATCCTTATACTTGAAAAATCGTAACTGAATTTCTCGTAAAAACCTTTTTCCTTATCAAATCCATATACTACATACTTTTTATAATCGCTATTTTTTCTCTCATCATAGGCTAAAACTGAAAAACCTATGATATTCTTATCTGCATCTATGGTTATTGCCTTTCGATCATACTCTGCATCCGAATGAGAATATCTTCCATCACTATAAATACTTTTTGCTATCTCCTTTATATTTCCGGAGTCTGAAATATCAAACATAGACATTTTCAGTCCTCTTATTCCCCCACTCTTCTCATCTGCATCCTGCCCAAGTCCAAACAACAGTCCATTTCCAAACGGATGTAAGTATTCCGAAAAGCCCGGAATTTTGAGATAACCAAGTATTTTAGGATTAGCAGGGTCGCTTACATCTACACTGAACAGTGGATCTGTCTGTCTAAAGGTCACAAAGTATGCCATATCCCCCATAAATCTTGCCGACTTAATATACTCTCCTTTTGCAAGCCCTTCAATCTTTCCGACTACCTTTAAATCTTGATCTAATATATAAAGAGCATTTTCCGACTCACTCCTTTGTATATTAGGCATTCTCTCAGTAAACGGTATTATTCCAAATCCACTATTCTCCTTAGTAATTACAAGTCTCAAATTTCCTTTGTATTCATCAAGTGAATAATCATTATTCAAAGCTCCTAAGATAGACGCACTTGCCTGTGGCTCTATTATTCCATTTTTATAAGAATATTTTGTAATCTTGGTCTGTTCTCCAAAGGATTTATATTCAGTATTCCAAAAATAAATATTATCATAACTTACATAAATGTCATATCCTGCATCCATTATCACCTTTGAATCAATTATTTTCTCCGGATTTTTAATATCTACCGATGTCACAACCATATAACAATCTCCGTAAGAATATTCAGGTACATAGATATTTTTTATTCCTATTGTCTTTCCATCCACCTTTGGAATTAAATCATCATATTCAATCTCATTTACTTCTGCCAAAGGATAATAATATCCGCTATATGAGTTTGAAAATGTATAAATAATCCCACCCTTCATCCTTGTATGCCCCATAGAGCCTTCCTGACTATGCTTAGCCTTAAGTACCGGTTTTTCAGGATTACTTATATCATAAAACAACAACTCGGTAATGCTCTTTTCTCTAAAATACCCATATTTATACTCTTCATTATATTTTTTATTTCCTTCCCTAAATACTATAAGTGTAGAACCTTCAAGCATAATATTACTATAGTAGTATTCATTGCTATCACTGTTTCTCTCAAGAGTAAACCTTGAAGATACTGTTTCCATCCGACCTTTATCAGCCTTTATTATCTTAATCTCAGGTATTCCCTCATATACATGCTTAAGGATATATATATACTTTCCATCTGTCTTTACTACATCCGCCTCATCTACTCCATCTGTCCTAGTATTGGTTTTTGAATAGTCCTCTCCACCTTTTCCACCCTCAGTCTTAGCCTTAGCCTCATTTGTAGCCGCTAAGTCATCTGTGGCAGCATTTTTTGCTCCTGCCAACTGTTCATATCTATACCTGTTTTCCGATGCTTTTGCAAAATACTTATACAACGACTTATAATCCTTAAACTGTTTTATTCCCTTTACTTTTTTCTTCTTTACCTTTACTACATTTCCTGCCACTGTATCCGGCAGTTTTGTCAATATATTACTCATCCCATCATCTTGCCCAAAATTGCCTGAGTTTATCATTATCGCAAATGCAGCTACCAATGCTCCTGCCAGTGCTATTCCTCCTGCTATCCAATGTTTCATATTCTTCCTCCTTTTTATATTTTTAGCTGCCACATCCTCCTTAGCAAGCCTCTCTCTAATCCTTTCAGGCTGCAGAGAATCGGGTATTTCTACCTCTTCTTCCATCAGTTTCTTAAGCTTTTTAAGTATATCTTCTTCTCTTTCCATATCACCTCTCTGCCTCCCTTACTCTTTTACATACTCAGCAAGTTTTGCCAATGCCCTTTGTTTTTTAGACCTTACTGTTGAAGGCTTTAGTCCTAAATACTCCGCTATTTCATCTCCCTTATAACCTTCAAATACTGAAAGACAAATAATGAATCTCTCTTCATTCCCAAGCCTCATAAGCATTTCCTTTAACTCAAACTTCTCAACCCCATACCCTGATTTATCTCTCTGCAAACTCGCATCTGCAAGTTCCACAACATTCTCGTATGACTCCTCCTTAGATAGTGCATATTCCTTTAATTTCATCCTACATTTATTTGTTAATATTTTCACTATCCAGTTCTTAAACAGACTTTCGTCCCTAAGGCTCTCAATCTGCCTATATGCATCTAACACTGTCTCACTCACCATATCTTCCGCATCTTCTTTATTTTTGAGAAAATACAGTGCTAACCTGTATAGGTCTTTTGCCACTTCTGCATATCTCTTAGTAAATACATCTGCATCTCTAATCATCAGTTAACCTCTATCCGCCAACCGGCATTAAACTAGTTTCACTTAATAAGTGTGGTTTTAATTACAAAATGTTGCAAGGAAAATAAAAATATTATTTATACTCAGACATATCAATTCCTAAAACATCTTCACAATTAACTATTATTTGTTTCATTAGTTCTATTTGTTCGAATATCTTACATAGTTGCAAAGACAAATCAAGAGACTTTTTATATTCAGTTTTTTCAAGTCTGTATTCAGCAAAAGCTTTACCATAATACAATACTGCTAAGATATCAGCAAACATATTTTTCTTACATATTTCAATCCCTTTATTATCATAAAACAAGGCTCTACTATACTCTTCCTTTTTTCTATACACACCTGCCAGATTGTGGCAGATTCTTGTGTATATTTCATTATTTTCGTCACACTGGTTTACGCAAAATTTAAGTATTTCTTCATATTTTTCATCCTGCTCACATTTGTCCTCAACTAAGGCTATATTCATAAGTATTCTTATTTCCATTAGCGAAAAACTGTACTCCTTATAATTATCAAGCGAAAAATCATTTAATGTCTGTTTAATAGCATTTATATACATATCCATTGCATTCTGATATTCTTTATTTTTATAATATCTAATACCGTAAATAAAGAACTTAAACTGCGTAATTAGTATTTTATAGTATTCATTTTCAATGTTTTCCAATAACTTATCAATCAATTTTAATTCATTATCAAAATTAGACATTTTTTCATTTATCAGTTTTAAATCTATATTTCTTTGCGTTTGCAATAACATAGAATAATCTGTAATGCGGCTCTCAATAATAGCAGAAACCAAATCAGTCTTATAAATAACTGATAATTTTTCAAGGGTTTCAAGTTTGGGTATCACTTTCCCCAATTCCATTCTTCTAAGAGTTCTTTCGTCTATAAAAGCCATATCTACAACCTGTTTTTGTGTAAGACCCAGTTTTTCTCTTATACTTTTTAGTCTTTCTCCAAATAAAAAAAGGTTATAATACATTTTAATCTCCTTAAGTTTTTATTAATTATGTACTAAATCGGACTTTAAAGTCCGTTGCAATTTGAATATTTTAAATATATTATATAGATATAAGA
>NZ_JBQMXS010000056.1:0-8972 GCF_052173895.1 Catonella sp.
CTATTTCTTCTCCATTTATCCTGAATCCATCGTAGTGGCTGATAAAACCTGAGCCGATTCCATTGTGTAAAGGATGGTGACTAATATTTTTAGCCGATTTAAAAGGAATTATATTTTCTCCGACTTTGATAAAAGGAGAGAAGTCGCTTGCAGTCTGCCAAATGGTAGTATTTTTACATATAGTATAGCCAAGGGTAGTACGATTAAAGTTTAAGGTAAGGCGATTGTGGGTGGTTTTCATGGCAAATATTCCTTATATAATATACATTTTTGGACATTATACTATATTTTTAAGAGAAATGTCAAAATTTGCTTAATTTAATATGAATCTGTCAAATTTGGCATATAAAATTTTATAAACTATGTTAGACTTACTATAAAACATTTATGATTAAGGAGCAACTATGGCTTATTGTAAAAATTTCTTGCCATATAGCAGGGACAATGTCCCCTTTGTAATATTAAAAGAGAGAATAGAAAATATATCAGGGAATGAATGCCTTATAAAGAGAGCCTGCCTTGCCCCATCAGCAAGTAAAATATTGGATAGGCCGCCTTATGAAGAAGACCTGTTGAATACATATGGTATAAGCTGTAATTCTATTGATGAAGAGAGTATAGCTGAGATTTACGAAAATTGTCCTTTAATAGATAGAAACATCCTCATAGTCACTGAGCAAGAGGAAGTAGGAGTAAAGGCAGGGGTACTTTTAGCAAATTATGTAAAAATACTGCAGAAAGTATATGTAGATGCAGAGCTTGAAGAAAATGGTTATGACATTTATGATGATGAAGATGAGGGAGAAGTCGAGGGTATACTTCATTATGACAACTTTGATGAAGGGTTTAGTGTGTTTAATTTTACTTCAAATAAAGGGCTGGTAGAAATTTGTGATGTGATAGACCTTTCATTTGTACCGGAAGATGTAAAGGGAGAGTATCATTATGGCGACAGATTTACAAAAAGCCTGACGCCTTTTGTAATTGTGACAGGGCTAAAGCCTGATAGATATCTTGAAGCAAGGCTCTCAGGCATAGCTACAAGCAGGAATGCGCTAAGAATAATGGTTATTAATCATGATACATATTTTAAGCACGAAATGCAAGTTTACCTTATGGATAAGGACTGCACTACTGTTGTAGTGGATGCTGTAGAAGATTCATACTACGAAGGCGTATTAAAAAGGCTTTTGGCATTGCAGGAGCTTAAAATAAAAGAAGAAAATATAAGCAGATTCATATTTAGGACGAAGCGTATATTTGGCAAAGACTTTTCAGAAGAAGTGCTTGTTAAAATTGTAACAGATGCTAAAAAAGCTAAAGACAAAGCGAGAGATAATAATGATGAGGCTACAGATGAAAAATATTTTGGGAGATTTTTTGAAAAGGAAGACAGTGCGAGAGAAAAACTTAGCAAAATGAATGGGCTCACTGAGTTCAAGGATTTAGTTAAAGAATACTTGGCTGCCTTAAAAGCAGAGAGAGAAAACAAGAACCTTAAAACTATGCACAGAAACTTGATATTTACAGGAAGGCCGGGTACAGGCAAAACTACTTGTGCAAAGCTCCTTGCAGACATTTTATCTGAAGAAGGTATGACCAATGCTACATTTAATATGGTGAGCAGAGCTGACATCATAGGAAAGTATATAGGCCAGACTGCGCCTAAGATTACAGAGCTTTTCAATAATTCAAGGAATGGCATTATTTTTGTGGATGAGGCCGGATTTTTTGCAAATGATGTTGAAAGTACTAATAGTTTTGTTAAGGAAGCAATTAAAGAGTTTGTAAGGTATATGGAACTTTATCCGGATGTAATTGTTATCTTTGCATTATACGATAATGAATTGCAGAGTTTTATGGCTATGGATAAGGGACTTGAGTCAAGAATTAGGAAGACCATACATTTTAAGGATTATAGTGTAAATGAACTTGTAAGCATTTTTGAAGAAAAGCTTAGCAAAAATGGATATGATATGGAGGAAAATCTGAGGGATAAGCTTGAAATCATTTTTGAAAACGAAATAAAATCAGAGAATTTTGCAAATGCAAGGACTGCCAGGAAGTTAGTAGAAGAAGCTATAACACAGTTTGGTATAAGAACTTTTGAACAAGAAAATCCCGAAAGAGTGATAATTTTAGAAGATATATTGAAATAAGTGAGGTAGAAGAGTATGGAGAAAGCAATCGTAAATATGAAAAACTGGAAATTGAGCATTAGGAGAGGACACTGTAACTTATCGGGAATTGCAGACAGCCATCCTCGGCTTGGCAATGAGGCATATATAGGTCGTACTTCATACTTAGTCAAATATACATTAAAAGACGATATTTTAGCTTATGAAACAAGAAATACTATTTATATCTGTCCATTAAAATATATAGCAGAGGCAGATGACATTGCTAAAGAAGGTATCTTAAAAGAATACTATGAGAACCTTGAGGTTAAAGAACGCCTTAGTGAACTTATGATGATTGGACGGAGAGAAATAGAAGAAGAAAAGAAAAAACAGGAAGAACACTTACTTGAAGTTGCAAAAAAGTATGAGGATTGCATTTACATTGAAATGAAGCAAATTGCAGATGGAGATAAGCTTGCTTACAATATTGGAGGAAAGGTAGGTCTTATTAAGCCCCAAAAGCATATCAGTGATAGACAAGATAGTATTTTGTATATGAGATATTCAAAAGGTGAGGAGGAAGTGAGCCTTGATTTCAGATACTGGCCTATGGAAGATAGGGATGATATACCGGTGTTTGTTATGACAGATGACGGTCATTATGTAGAAGTACCAAGAGAGCGTAAAGTAAAAGAAAAACAAGAAGTGATAACATATAGCTGGTCAGATAATATAAAAAGAGCAATTATAAAGAATATTTCTAATATTATTATAGAGTTTAATGGTGAAAATATAGCTATTGGAGAGACAAAAGTATTTACAGCAGACCGTCATGTAGAGGGATTACTTAGCCCTGACTGTTATAATGGAAAATCTATATTTAGCCCGAAGGAGTAAAAAATGATTTATTTTACATCAGATTTACATTTTTACCATAAAAATATAATTAAGCATGCAAAAAGACTATTTAATTCTATTTCATTACCCAATAGAAGAGTGGAATCATTTTTTTAGAGGAGCAATCCATCTGCATGGACATCAGCATAATGGCTCGGAATATAATATATTAAATAAAGAAAAGGGGCTTAAAAAGTATGATGTGGTAGTGGATGCCAATTATATGAAACCTGTGAGCATAGAGGAGATAATAGAGTTTTTTGATTAGGGAAGGGAGAAAGAAGAATGTATTATAGGTTTGATGAATGCATAGAATATATGAAGAAAGCAGGACTAAAGACAAAGTGGAGAGAAGAGAGTGAAGAAAGAGTAGATTTGGAAGAACTGTCAGATATTCCGGGGTTTGAATGGATTGACGAAGATAGCTTTGTAACTATGGAAAGAAACCCTTATTTTAGGATGAGGGGGAAGAGGGTTACAAAAGAGCAGGCATTTGACATAATAAGCAGGGAGAGCGAGCAAAAGAGAGACCATATGATAAAGAGGACGGAAAAGATAGTAGAAGAGAGCCCGGCTCTCCAGTTTGGTGAAATAAGATTGCATTATGCCCGTGGACTTGGCCGGATACAGTCTTGGATAGATCCTGACGGTGCGGTAGGTGAAACTAATTACTGTGCATGGAAATACCCTGATGGTCTAAGGCTTATAGAAGAACATATGCTGAATGCCAAAAGATATCCTTATCTTAAGTATGTAATAGTATATAACATACATGATGCAAGAATGCGAGAGGACTTATATGATGTAGATGGAATCTTTCATGATATTGATGATACGATATTCTGGGGAGGGTTTGAGTATGCACTTTGGGTGCATGATGGTGGAGTTGAAAGAGTGGATAGAGATAAGGCAAAAGAACTTTACGAAGAATATCAGTCAGAATATCCTTGTGAAGAAATGTTTATGAGGGATGATTGGAATAAGTATATAAAGCCATATTTAGATGAAGAGTATGTCCTAAGATTAAGCAAAGCTTGGAAACAATCAGAAGTGGAAAGAGCAGAGATGCTTTCTCTAAATATATATGACCGTAAGACAGTAGAAGAAAATTTCAAGGATTATTATGAGAGTCTTCCTAGGCATAAAAAATATTTAGAGATGGATTACTCAAAAGAATTTTGCGAAAAGATATATAAAGTTTTTGTGGCTGCTACAAAGGAGGTTGAAAAATTTAGTCTTGGAGAGATAAAGCAGGGAGAGCTGGATATGCAATTTTATTGGGATATTATTAGAGAGATTGGTAAAAATAAAAGGGAATACATTGTTGAGCATGAGATTGAGCCTGTTAGCAGAAGCTTTCTGAAAGAATTTTATGATGAGATGGATATTAATGCCTTAGTATTTTTTAGGCTTGATGGAGATTATATGGCTAAACTTAGGGACTATATAGGAAGTGGTGAAATTCATTTTGATAAGATTACCAGATTTTTAAAGAAAGATGGAGAGACTGATGAGTCAATAAAGAAATTTCTTGATGATATAGATGTATTTGGAGATGAAAATTTAAGAAAGATGGTACTGTCTTATGTTGACTATAAGGAAAAAGAATTGGACAAGCGTATTCCTTGGGAAAGCTTTGCAAAGGAATTAAAAGAATCATTGAAAGATACTGATATAACAGTGGAGTGGAATGATGAAAAGGTATATTTTAATAAGGGTGAGCTGACTATATTTATCGAGAAAAAAGACATAAAGAAGTTAAATAGTGGAAATTAAATCGGTAAGGAGTGTATGAGTATGAGAAGATCAGAATTTAATAAAAGATTTGCAGAAAATGATGAGAGAGAAAAAGAAGAAGAAATAGAAAAAAGAAAAAATAGACCGATATTAGAAGAAGTTATAATTGGAAAAAATGTAAAGAGCCTTAAGGAAGTTCCAAAGGAGGCTTATGACAAAGCAAAAAAGATAATTATAGCAGAAGGGATAAAGGAAATTCCTGATGATTTTTTAGTTTGTAATCAGTATATTGAAGAAATAAAACTGCCGGAGGGCTTAGAAAGGATAGGAGATAGGGCTTTTGGAGATATTGAAAAAATTAAAAATATAGATATGCCTGATTCAGTAAGAGAAATAGGAGAGTATGTATTTTTTAGAAGTCACAGCAAGAAGATAAGGTTGCCTAAATCAGTAGAAAAATTAGGTAGACGTTGCATAAGGGCAAATATTGAAGAGATAGAAATAGATGAAAATAACAAGCATTTGAAACTGGATGGAGATTTGATTATAAGTACAGATGGTAAGAGAATTATAATGGCATTTAATCTTACAGGTAAAGCAGTATGTAAGATACCGGAGGGGGTAGAACATATTGAAAAAAATGCTTTTGCAGGTTGTAAATTTGAAAACATAATACTTCCTGAAAGCTTATCAGAGATTGGGGAAGCTGCGTTTAGAGGCTGTGATATTTCGCATTTAATAGTGCCGGATAGTATTTTAAGCTTAGGTTTTGCTGCATTTAGAGGCTGCGATATTGGAGAATTGAGGCTTTCTTGCAATTTAAAAAGGATAGAGGGTAGATGTTTTGAACACGCTAGAATAGAAGAATTAAAACTGCCGGATAGTGTTGAGTATATTGGAGAATTAGCATTTTATGAGTATGAGAATCCTAAAGGAATAAACTTGCCTGAGTCATTAAAAGAAGTAGGAACTAGTGCTTTTTATTTAAGAAAATGTCAAATCAATACCCGTAAAATTCCGGAAAATATCGAGAAAATAGGGGATCAGGCTTTTTGTGATGCTATATTTGGCAAAAATATATATTTACATAAAAATATTAAAGAAATAGGACGCAAGCCATTTGGAGATGTTAAGTACATAACGCTCTATGACAATCTTGAAAAGGTGAAAGGGAGAGGATACTTTGAATTTGGATATTGGCAGGGAGGCTACTGGCATGAACCGGATTCGATGGAGGAGATTAGAAAGAGAGAGTTTGGAGATAATATATTTAATATTTCAGCTGATGTAATAAATGTAAAATCAGCCGATACCGATGAGCTGAAATATAGCATATATCTACCTGAATTTATGAATATTTCTTATACTTGGGGAGAAAATTTTGAACCTGATTTTGAAGCTTATGACAGAGTGTTTGAAAAGCTGGAGCCGACAGAAGAGAAGCTCGGTATGTTATTTATAAGGCTTGAAAATCCTTATAAGCTCGGAGATGAGGCAAGAAAAAGATATGAAGATTATCTAAGAGATGCTAAAAAAAGCGTATCAGGAACAATTAGATTTATCAAGAACCTAATAGAGGTAAATGGGATTCAAGCGGTAGAAAGGTTACATAAATACAACATTATCACTAAAAAGGTTCTTGATAAACTTATAGAAAGAGCAGAGATTATGGATAATAAGGAAGAGGCTGAATATTTTAAGGCTTATAAGCTTTCATAATATTCTAATGTGTCTCTAAGTTTTAACTTAATATCATCAATTAACTCCTTAGGGGCAAGGGCAACAATCCTTGGAAATGGGCTAAAAACTGAGGCCTGCTGCTGTAAGCAGAACATAAGTATGCTTTCGTAGCAGACTCTTTTAAGCTCAATTTTGCAAAAACTTATAAGCTGATTGTTGCCGTATGTATTACTTGTAAAAGTTCTATTGGAAGTGGAAATCTTAATATCATGCCCAAAATGGTCTATTATTGTTGAGAGTGCAGTTGTAGGGCATTCTAACACAACATTGTTTAGGAAACGCTTGTTATCTGAGGCAGATATCATAAGTGGAAAGGTTGTAGCATATTTTTCAGCATTAAAATCATCTCTGTTATAAAAAGAGTGAAGAGATGGAGGAACAGCTTTTCTTTTTACAGGAATAAAATTTCCTTTTTCATCTGCAATTTTATGTATTTTTGCTGAATATATTCTGTCTATACGGTAGTGCGAGATATTTTCATGCTCATTTGTAGTTGTTATCAGATACTGATGACCGTTATTCCATAAAAGAGCATAAGGATTTACAATATAAGGGTTATCAGTATTTTTTACCTGAAATTTAGGTCTTGAGGTTTTTTTGATACTATCAAAATAATATTCCCCGTAAATAAGTTCAAGTTGTTTTTTGTTTTTAATAGCTTCAAATATTGTTTGTATACTATAAAACCAGTTACTTACTTGATACGGGGTTGTTTTATCTATTGACGCAGGGCGTTCAAGATTAGATGCTTCGGTAAGTTCTTTTTCGGCTTGAATGGGACAAAGTAGGTCTTCTACTGAGGTAAGGTAGTCTTTTTCTTTGTTAGACAGATATTTATCTGCAAGAATAACCCCTTTAATCATATTTAAATCACTTGGATTAATAAATGGCTCAAAATAATATTTTTTTGGTTTGCCTGTTACCATTACAAGTCTACCGCCGTATACAGCAGCAATAGTATCGTATACATCTTCTATATTTTTGGTATCGTTTATAGTAGGAATTAAGTCAAGAAGTCTTCGGGAACTTTTGTCGTAAGGCACTATATTGAGGAGTTCTTCTTCTATCTCATCTGATGTTAAGGGATGTTCTGCTGATGATTTTGTTTGCAGTACATAAACTATAAGGTTGAACCAAAGGGGCTGGGGTAGCGGGTCAGATGCGTATTCCTTAGCTTTGCTTGATGATAATGAACTGTACAAGGCTTTTGTACCGGTTTCTGTGGACATAGATAAACCTCCAAGTAATATTTATAGAGATAGTTTAATAGTTGGGGAGGGAAAATGCAAGGGGAGGGATTGATATAAAGATAAGATTTTATAGTAGATTTAGATAATTTATGGTAACATAGTGATTAAATCTAAATATTTCTTTAATAGTGTAATTACCATAAATATTATAATTATCTTTTTAGTTAAAAACAATAGAAACTGTCAAAAGTGACAGGTATTCCATTCAGATTTATGCTATACTTTTTATACTGATAAATTCACTCAAAAGTTTTATTTCTATGTGTATTTGAAATTATGGTAGAAGAATTTACTGTTAATTTAGCTTAATTGTTAGCTGTATTTGCCTATATTGAAAGTGAACTTTCATATAGGCAATATAAGCTAACAATCTTGATAGTTTTAGTTATACAAATAAAGTGGAAAAGGGAATTATGTTTTATATAACAATATTTAGGAGGTATTAAATGAAGGTAGAAGAATTTAAGAAAAACGAGATTTATAAAAAATTTCAACAAAAAGATAATGATATTGGACTTGATTATGAGGATTTGGAAGTTCTTGTGAGGGATAAGGAAGAGGTATATCTGAGTACAGGAGTGGCAGAAGGTGAGCATAATGTAGAATTGGCGGTAGAAATCGCAATAAAAAATTTGGAAGAGGTGTGGGAAAATATAAAGATTGAAAGATGTCTTATAATGATAGAAGGAGATCTTTCTATGCGTAATGTATATAATGGGATAGATATTTTGAGGGAAAAGTTGACTGATGATGCTGATGTAATATTTGGAAGTAAATATGTTGCAAATAATGAAAAAAAGGTGAGAGTTGATATAGCAGTAGCTTAAATGACGGAGGTTGTATGAAAACCAGAGAAGAAGCCACATCCTATGGACTTACGTTTTTATCATGAAAATATCATTAAGTTTGTGAGCAAAATTCATACTATTTCATTATCATATCGAGGAATAGAATTATTATTTCAGAGGTTCAATTCATTTGAATGGACACTAGCATAGTAGTCAGGAATATAATCTGTTAAATAGAGAAAAGGGAATTAAAAAGTATGATGTTGGGGTAGATGCAAATGATATGAGTCTGGTTAGTATTGATGAGATAATAGAGTTTTTTAATGAGAGTATCCTTAGTGGAAGAGGAGATTGAAGATGATATATATTACAGGGGATACACATAGAGATTTCAAGAGATTTTCAAAAAAGAGTCTTATAAAAGATGGATTAGAATTTAA
>NZ_JBQMXS010000057.1:0-8790 GCF_052173895.1 Catonella sp.
AGAAGAAAAAGAAGAAAGTGAAAGGCGTGGGGAAAAACGTGGCAAAAAAGAAGGTGCTAATGAAGAGAAAATCAGAATAGCTAAGGATATGAAGAAAAAAAGTTTGCCTTTTAGCTTGATTGCAGAAATTACCGGCATTTCTGAGAAGAAGATTATGGCTCTGTAACTGTAACTTACCATACACAACTGGCTTATCATTATATTATTTATAAGAGGTACATAAAAATGAACGATAATAAACCTACATTTAAATTTGAAATTGCATTTTTCCTTTTTGCTGCTATATTGTTGGCTTTAATCGGAATCAGATTTGGAGGTCTTACTCCCTTAAATATAGGTATCTGTGTAGTACTTCTCATCCTTGCTCCCATCCTCACCAAGATACTGGGAAAAAAATATGGTACTGAGGCTGCTGTACAAAATAAAATGGAGAAAATAGATGCTATTTCAGAAGAAGATCTCACAGCACGCATCAAGGCTCTCTATACTGGAAGAGGCTTTGCACTTGAACATTACGAGTCGGAATTTCCTGGCAGTCACTATGTCTGCGTACGGGAAGGCACCAGAAATGGAGAGGCTTTCTCTGAAAGGGGTGCAGTCCTTGTAATATGTACGGATAAGATTATTCATATAGAAGATTTTGACAATTTCCGACTTGAAATGAAACAGCGTGGATGTACACAGGGAATGATAATTACAACTTCCAGATTTTCTCCCGAAGTTATAGATGCTGCCAAAGATGCTTTAATTACACTTTGGAATAGGGAAAGCCTTAGAGATAATCTAAATATTTAACATTTTTAAAATTAAAACTCCCTCTGAATTTATAAATTTCAGAGGGATATTTTATTTTGTTTATTAAAACAAACCTACGATATCTCCGTTATCATCTACATCTATACCAAATGCCGCAGGAGTCTTTGGAAGTCCTGGCATTGTCATAATATTACCTGTCAAAACAACTACAAAACCTGCTCCAGCTGATACATAAACCTCTCTTACACCCACCCTAAAACCTTCAGGTCTTCCAAGAAGACTCGCATTATCAGAAAGAGAGTACTGCGTCTTTGCCATACATACCGGAAGTCTACCAAAACCCAACTCCTCAATCCTCTTAATTGTCTTCTCGGCAGATGGAGCAAAATCTACTCCCTCTGCACCATAAATTTCAGTACAAATTGTTGCTATCTTTTCCTTAATTGACAATTCATCTCTATAAATAGGTTCATATTTCGATTCTTTAGTTTCAATTACAGAAATTACTTTCTTAGCCAGCTCTTCACCGCCAAGTCCTCCCTTTTCCCAAACTTCTGCAAGTTCAAACTCACATCCCCTATCTTCACAGAAGTTCTTTACAAACTCAAGTTCTGCCTCTGTATCTGAAATAAATTTATTGAGAGTAACCACAACCGGAATTCCAAATTTTTGTATATTTTCAATATGCTTTTCAAGGTTAACTATACCCTTTTTAAGAGCCTCTATATTCTCACTTCCAAGTTCCTTCTTATCTACACCACCGTTATACTTAAGAGCCCTTATTGTCGCCACGAGGACAACTGCTGCCGGCTTTAGTCCGGCCATACGGCATTTAATATCAAGGAACTTCTCTGCTCCGAGGTCTGCTCCAAATCCTGCCTCTGTAACTACATAATCTGCAAGTTTAAGTGCTGTTTTGGTCGCCCTTACAGAGTTGCACCCATGTGCTATATTGGCAAATGGACCACCATGTACTATCGCAGGGCTGTTTTCAAGAGTCTGAATGAGATTAGGCTTAATAGCATCCTTAAGGAGAGCTGCCATAGAGCCAACAGCATTCAATTCACCTGCTGTAACAGGTCTTCCTTCAAAATTATAAGCTA
Source organism: Catonella sp. (assembly GCF_052173895.1). Classification (GTDB taxonomy): domain Bacteria; phylum Bacillota; class Clostridia; order Lachnospirales; family Lachnospiraceae; genus Catonella. The sequence goes on from NZ_JBQMXS010000057.1 coordinate 1,860, forward strand.
CTACAATTTTTGCAAGCCTTTCTTTAAGATCTTTCATATCATTTGCAAGACACAGCACCGCCATAATTTCAGATGCCACCGTAATTACAAAATGATCCTCTCTAACAATTCCATCAACTGCTGCCCCAAGTCCAACTACAACATTTCTAAGTACCCTGTCATTCATATCGAGGCAGCGTTTCCATACTATCTGATTTGTATCTATTCCAAGTTCATTTCCCTGTTTAATATGGTTATCAAGAAGAGCTGCAAGCAGATTGTTTGCAGAAGTAATAGCATGAAAATCTCCGGTAAAATGAAGATTTAAATCTTCCATCGGTACTACCTGCGCATAGCCTCCTCCTGCTGCCCCGCCTTTTACACCAAAGCAAGGTCCAAGTGAAGGCTCTCTTAAAGCAATTACCGCCTTCTTTCCAAGCCTGTTAAATGCCTCTCCAAGTCCTACTGTAACCGTAGTCTTACCCTCACCTGCAGGTGTCGGATTAATCGCTGTGACAAGTATCAACTTTCCATCTTCATTCTCCTTAATCCTGTCCCAGAGTTCATCCGAGAGCTTTGCTTTGTACTTACCATATAATTCCAGCTCATCAGATGTTATCCCTAGCTTTTCCGCTACTTCTCCAATCGGTTTCATTACCGCTTCTTTTGCAATTTCAATATCTGTTTTAAACATACCTTACCCCCTAAAACTTATTTTTAACACTGCTACTAATTAATTTTACTTATAAATATTCCTTATATCTTCATAATACCTAATAAACCCCTGCTATGTCAATCCTAATTATTTTTTAATTACTATGCCTTGCATTTACAAATTCCTCAAACTCTTCCTTGCTCATAATTATCTTTCTTGGCTTTGTTCCTTCATCCTCTCCAACAACTCCCGCTTCTGCAAGCTGATCCATAATCCTTGCAGCCCTGTTAAAGCCTACTTTATATACTCTCTGAAACATTCCTATTGTAGCTTTATCTTTACCAATAACATATCTTCCTGCCTCATCAAAATACTCATCATAATCATCTTTTGTTTCTGATGATTGATTAACCGCTTTACTGCTTTCTGCCTGTACTGTATTTATCTGTTCTGTAATGTCCGAACCCTTGTGTGAAGAATCATTATTAGAAATAATAAATTCCACTACATCCGATACTTCAGAGTCTGAAATAAATGCTCCCTGTACCCTCACAGGCTTTGGATAACCTGATGGGAAAAACAGCATATCTCCCTTTCCAAGCAATTTTTCTGCTCCGGCTCCATCTAATATTGTCCTTGAATCTACCTGGGAAGATACTGCAAATGCAACTCTTGATGGCACATTTGCTTTTATAAGACCTGTAATTACATTTACACTCGGTCTTTGCGTAGCTATAACAAGATGAATACCCGCTGCTCTTGCCAGCTGCGCCAAACGGCAGATAGCTTCTTCTACTTCTTTTGAGGAAACCATCATAAGGTCTGCAAGCTCGTCCACAATTATTACAATCTGAGGCATCCATTCCAGTGCATCTTTACCAACCTTTTTGTTAAAGCCCTTTATTTCTCTTACTCCTTTTTCTGCAAACAAATTATAACGCCTGTTCATTTCAGCTACTGCCCAGTTTAGAGCTGCTGCCGCCTTTTTCGGATCAGTTACTACCGGCAACATAAGATGTGGTATACCATTGTATACTGAAAGTTCCACAACCTTAGGATCAACCATAATTAGTTTCACTTCACTTGGTTTAGCCTTATAAAGTATACTCATAATCAATGTATTTATACATACCGATTTACCTGAGCCAGTTGCACCGGCTATAAGAAGATGTGGCATCTTTGCTATATCTGAAATCATAGTTTGTCCACCTATATCTTTTCCAACGGCAAATGCAAGTTTGGACTGGTGTTCATCAAAGGCTTTATTTTCAATCAAATCCCTAAAATATACCATCAAGTTCTTCTTATTAGGCACTTCTATTCCCACTGCTGCCTTACCCGGAATTGGTGCTTCTATACGAATATCAGCAGCTGCAAGATTAAGTTTTATATCATCTGTAAGTGCTGTTATCTTACTTACCTTGACGCCCTGTTCAGGTTGGAGTTCGTACCTCGTTACAGATGGACCACAGCTTACATCAGTAACCTTAACATTTACACCAAATGCTGCTAAGGTTTCTTGAAGTTTTCTTGCTGTATCATGTAGTTCCTCATCACTTATTCCCTCTTCATCTCCCTTTGCCTTATTTAGCAGATGCTTAGGCGGGAAGATATAAGGCTTAGGTGGTTTCGGCATTTCTTTAGGTTTCTCAACCTCAATATCAGGTAAAGTATTTTTCTCTTGTACGCTTACAATGTCTTTCATCTTTTCTTCAGATATATCACTGCTTCCAAACTCTGATTCAAGAGCCTTATTTCCTGTTATAGTCTTTTTCTCAAGCAACATCTCTTTCTCAAGCTCAAGGATGGACTTTCTAGGCTCTACTTCTTCTTTTTGTTCAACCTCATCCTCCTCACTCATATTTTCAACACTTTCTTCAATACCTTCTTTATTACATTCTTCTGCCACATCTTCATCAAAGATTTCATTCTCCTCATCAAGCAAGTCTTCATATTCCTCTATGTCATCTTCAACTGACATTATATCTATATTGTTTTTCTCTTCATAATCCGACATTTCAGGCTGCCAAAAGTTTTCTTTTATAGGTTCATCCTCAGGGACTTTCTCTTCTAACTTCTCTTGAATAAATAAATCCTCTTTATCTTCTTCAAAATCCTCTTCATTTCCAAACTTATTTTCTATTTCTTTTAAATAAAAAGGCTCTTCCTCATTCTTCTCTTCTATCCCATCATCTATTTTATCATCTATTTTGCCCTCTACTATATCTTCTATTTTATCTTCACCTGCCCTATGTATCAGAAACGAAAGATTTTCTTTCTCAGGCTTGCTTATCTCCTTTAACTCTACCTCTTTACCTATCTCCTTAATTGGTTCTATTTTTTCTATTTTTTCTTTATCATTATTATCTTCTAATTTTTTCTCAGGTTTAACAAATTCCTTTTCCTGTTTCACTTCATCAGAAAAATTCCTCTCTTCCCTAAGTTTATCCCTCTCAGCTTTTTTTATTTCTCTTAGCTCTTTTCTTCTCGCTATTCTCTCTTCTGCCCTCGCCCTCGCATCTAGCACAACTTCTTCAGTATAATCGACTATTACTTCTTTAGTTTCAGTTACCCTAGCTTTAACTGCATTAGTTATCAGCTTACCTGTTAAATAAATAACAATTATAATTACAGTTGCTATAAGTACTAAATAGGCACCAGCCTGTGCAAGTCCCAAGTTCAATATCTTAGCTATTGCCCCTCCGATAAACCCTCCTCCATTTTTATTTTCAGAAGACATAGTATATAACGCTCCCCAAGAGATTTCCCTTAAATCTCCATAAGAAATAAGCTCCACTATGCCTCCGAGTGCAATAAATAACCCTGTTGCAGCAATTACTTTATTAACAATCCTTTTATTAGCTGCAGTAGCAATTATAAATAGTGAAACTACAAAAAAATATATAGGAAATATCCAAGTAAACAGCCCTATAATTCCAAATAAAAACTTATTAATAAAACTCCCTACTGGTCCTGCCAAATTAAAATTTGATAATAACAACAGCACTGATATTACAAAACTCAATATAAAAATCAATTCAGCTCTGTTTTCTTCAAAAAAACCTTTATTTGTATCCTTTACTTTTCTAATTTCCCTATTAGTTTTCTTACCGGACTTTCTTTTATTTCTTCCAGCCATTTCTACCTCTCTATTTAAAAATAAGAAACAGTTATTACCACTTGTGGCATAACTGTTTCAATGATATATCAAATTTAATATTTTTTCAATGGTAGGCTTAATTTATCTATCGACATTTACAACTATTCATTAAAGATATAATGATTAATATATATAACCTTCTGCTTTTATAACATCTACTATCTTATCTACCATCTCTCTACATTTCTCATCTGTTTCAGCCTCTACCATAACTCTAATAAGTGGCTCTGTACCACTCTTTCTTAAAAGTACCCTTCCATTTCCATTAAGTTCCTCTTCTGCCTCATCCTTAGCCTTAAGTACCCTATCATCTTTCATAACCAGTTCTTTATCTGCCACCTTAAGATTTACAAGGAGCTGAGGATAAACCTTAAATCCTTCTGCTAATTCTGATATTTTACGCTTACTGTCAATCATAGCATCCATAAGTTTTAGCGAAGTAAGAACTCCATCTCCTGTTGTAGCATACTTACTAAAAATTATATGTCCTGACTGCTCTCCACCCAAAGAATAGTCATTTGCAACCATATTTTCACTTACATACTTATCTCCTACATCAGTCTTCTCATATCCTATGCCAAGCTCCTCAAACGCTTTATAAAGCCCCAAATTTGACATCACTGTAGTCACTACCTTATTGCTGTTTAGTTCTCCTTTATTCTTAAGATAATTTCCACAAATATAAAGTATGGCATCTCCATCTATAAGTTTTCCATTTTCATCTACTGCCAAACACCTGTCCGCATCACCATCATAAGCAAAACCTATATCCAGTTTGTTTTCCTTTACAAATGACTGGAGTTTTTCTATATGTGTTGAACCACAATCAGTATTTATATTTACTCCATCAGGCTCAGCATTTATAACAAAGGTTTTAGCTCCCAAGGCATTGAATACGGCAGTAGCTATTTGATGTGCAGAGCCATTCGCACAATCAATTCCAACCTTGACATCCTTAAATGACTTTGTAGGGAGAGAAATAAGATAGCCTAAGTATCTATTCCTACCAAGTACATAGTCCACCGTTCTCCCTATCTTCTCTCCGGTTGCGAGCGGAATATCATCTACTTCTTTATCAAGATATTCCTCTATTAAATTTTCAACCTCCGCCTCAAGTTTATATCCGTTGCCATTTATAATTTTAATCCCATTATCATAAAAAGGATTGTGACTTGCAGAAATCATAATTCCACAGTCAAACTCTTCAGTTCTTGCCACATAAGACACACTAGGTGTGCTTGTTACATGTAAAAGATAGGCATCAGCTCCACTTGCAGTAAGCCCTGCCGCAAGTGCATATTCAAACATATAGCTAGATCTCCTTGTATCCTTTCCTATAACAATCTTAGCTTTATGCTTTTTTCCATAATAATATCCCAAAAATCTTCCTACCTTGAACGCATGATTAACCGTCAGCCCAACATTTGCCTCTCCTCTAAATCCATCTGTTCCAAAATATTTTCCCATTAATGCTCTCCTTTATGCCCTCATAAATCCTTTACCTACAATTTCACTTGTACTTGTAATTATAATAAAGGCTGTCGGTTCTGTTTCCCTAAGAAAGTTTCTAAGCAGGATTGCCTGTCTTCTATTAACAACAGTAAGAACCATAAACTTATGCTGTCCTGTATATGCACCCTTTGCGTCCACAACCGTTGCAGATCGCTTTAATTCTTTTCCTATAAACTCTATAATAGGTTCAGCGTCATTGCAGACGATATTTATATACTTACATAAATTAATATTTTCTATAACATTATCTATAACCAGCGCCTTAACTCCAAGACCAAGCATTGACATAAGACCTGTCTTCACTCCATATATCGGAAACGTAAGTGCTGCCAATATACAGTCAGCTGACATAAGTGCTGCCCCTATATTCATTGATGTGTACTTTTTAAGTAGCACTGCAAGTATGTCCGTTCCTCCTGACGATGCCCCTATATTAAATAATATTGCACTTCCTACTGCAGGCAAAAATATTGCATATACAAGTTCCATAATTGTTTCATTTGTAACAGGGCCTTTTAATGGAGTTATATATTCCAAACCTTGCAACGAAAAAGACATCAGAAGTGAACAATACACTGTTTTTAATCCAAACTCTTTGCCTAGAAAAATAAATCCTATTATTAATAGTAGAATATTAAAGATAACAACAATATTTCCCTTAGTTAGCCACCCCACAGTATATTTAGACAAAATAACTGCTATACCCGTAGCTCCCCCAAAAGAAAAATTATTGGTAAACTTAAAATAGTATATTCCAAGCACCATAATTTCAATACCTACTGTCATCCAAAAAAATTCTTTCAGGCTAAACTTTTTCATCAACTCTTTCATCGCCGTTCTCCTATTAGCAATAGAATTTCCAAAGCATAATTATTTTTAACTTCTTATTATACAAAAAGACTGAACTTTATGCAAGATGCAAAAAGTTCAGTCTTTTTATCTGCGGATAACAGGAGTTGAACCTGCACGGGGGTTCCCACCAGAACCTAAATCTGGCGCGTCTGCCAATTCCGCCATATCCGCATGGCTGGGCTAGTCGGATTCGAACCGTCGATGCGGGAGTCAAAGTCCCGTGCCTTAACCGCTTGGCTATAGCCCAAAAAATACAAAGACTTCCGCCTTTGTATCCAAAGGGCAGGTAGAGGGACTCGAACCCTCGGTATCCAGAACCACAATCTGGCGCGTTAACCAACTACACTATACCTGCCATACATTTATTCGACCAGCTTAAGTGTACCGAAAGGGATTCGAACCCCCGACACACGGCTTAGAAGGCCGTTGCTCTATCCAACTGAGCTATCGGTACAAACCCACTCTGACTATTAGTCAAAATGAAAGCGGGTGATGGGAATCGAACCCACGTATCCAGCTTGGAAGGCTGGTGTTCTACCATTGAACCACACCCGCAAGAAATAATTATTTAATTATGCTCTCTACAAAACTTAGAAACAAGTCGGGGTGACAGGATTCGAACCTGCGACCCCTTGATCCCAAATCAAGTACTCTAGCCAAACTGAGCCACACCCCGAAGTTTTCTTAAGTGTTTTGCAATCAAGCAAGGAGTATTATACAATAGTTAACTCACTATGTCAACACTTTTTTGATATTTTTATTGTTTTTCTTTA
>NZ_JBQMXS010000058.1:0-8617 GCF_052173895.1 Catonella sp.
AGTGTAGAAATGCTGAATTCTGATTTAAAAGTCAAAAAAGACTTCCTTATAATAAAAAATATGAAAGACATGGAGGGTTGGAGAAACGCATAAAGAAGAACGGAGGAAGAAGCATAGAGGAACGCTCTGAAAGGATAGAGACTAGAGAAGAGCTTGGACACCGGGAAATGGGAATAGCCTATTTCTATGCACATAGTTATTGTTCTTATGAGAGAGGAAGTAATGAGAATAATAATAGATTCATTCGCCGTTTTATAAGAAAAGGTATTGATATAGGAAAGTACAGTAAGGTGTATATCAGGAAGATAGAAAAATATATAAACGAATATCCAAGGAAACAATTTAGTGGAAAGTCTGCTGATGAAGTGTACAAGGAATTATTTACTTGAGGTGGATACTCAGTGTTGCAATTTATACTAATACTTAGTTTAATGATATTGACAATCATTATTATTTATGCTACTTTTTTTCTGGATAGAATATCTACTCTAGTAATAAGGAAAGGGGGGAGATATACTATGAGCTACTTTATTGAAAAAGATATAAAGTGTAGTGCTGGTGAAACTGTAGTTGATTTGGCAAAATACAAGAATTATAACAACGCCACATCTTCAATCAATACCAGCCCCATTGATTGTGGCTAGTGATAGATTATTTAGTTTTGAAAAATTAAATGGATATTCTGATAAGATTAAAAAATATGAGGATTTGTATATGGGAATATACCCACACTAAGAAATATAAGCTGAGAGAAAGATAATAATTTATAAATCATTGGAGGATATGTCATGAAAATTAATATGAAAGTTATAAGCATTATGTCTTTATTAGCATTATCATTAACTATATCAGGTTGTTCTAATGTGAAAAATAATGATAAAAGCACCATGTCTTCATCTAAAAGCAATATGGTCATGAGCAAAACAAGTAATGATAATGAAAAAAATGTAGTCATAGAGAACTTTGGTGTGACAACTACTTATGATAAGGTGCCGGAGAGAATAGTTCCTCTTAGCTATGATGCTGCCCAAATTCTTGTGGCACTTGGATTAGAGGATAAAATAGTTGGTGTTGCAACAGCTGAAGGAAGCTATGAAGATTGCTTACCAGAATATCAGGATAAACTTTCTAAGTTAAAAGTAATTGTGGAAGGAACCCCTACATTTGAAGTTTTGTTGGCCGAAAAGCCGGATTTTGTTTATGCCACAGTATACAGTTTTGGGAAATATGGAGTAGCTCCAGTAGAAGATTTTCAGAAGGAAAAAATCAATTTTTATTGTATAAATGGAACATATTCGGCAGAACCTAAATTTTCTGATATATATAAGGATATAGAAGATCTAGGCAGAATATTCAAAAAAGAAGATGAAGCTGCCAAATTAATAAAAAATCTAAAGGTAAGAGAAGAAGCTCTTAAAGCGGATGTAAAGCAAACTGATGTTAAAATTATGGCTTTTGATAGTGGAGATAAGACAGCGTTGACATCAGGAAAGGGAATTGAAGATGAAATGATAAAGCTTGCAGGGGGTAAAAATATATTTGGTGACCTTAATAATGCATTTGAAGAAGTAAGTTTTGAAGAAGTTGCTAAAAGAAATCCGGATATCATTATAATTCATAGCTATGATGTTGGTAACACGACAGGAACCACAGAAGAAAAGATAGAAAGCCTTAAGAAAAATCCGGCACTTGAAAATGTAACTGCAATCAAAAATAATAATTTTGTTGTAGTTAAGCTTGTTGAGGTTTTTCCGGGATTGCAAATTTTTGATGCTGCTGAAAGACTTAGCAAAAATATAATTGAACTAGCAAAATAAATTGTTTTAAGGGGGATAGATATTTGAAAAATTATAAGAAAATTTCTTTAGTGATATTTGTATTAATAATTATATCTATCCCCTTGTCTACATTTTTGGGATCGGCAGATTTAGGTTTTAGAGAAGTGATAAAGGTATATAAATATCATTTTTTTTCTGCATCATTAGAAGACATGAGTTTAAACAGCATAGTCTGGAATGTAAGACTGCCAAGAATACTTGTAGCCATTGCAGTTGGTGGGGGGGTGGCTATGACTGGAGCTATCATGCAGGCGATTACAGGAAATATTATGGCAGAACCATATACATTGGGAATACAATCCGGAGCGGGTATGTTTGCAGCTTTTTCCATAGCATTTTGGGGTAAAATACCAATTCTTAGTACATTAAGTACCAATTTGATGGCATTTATCGGAGCAATGTTTTCTATGATTATAGTATATTTTATAGCTTCTAAAGAGAGGGGCTATTCTAATTCAAAACTTGTTCTAACAGGAATATCAATTTCAATGTTATGCAGTGCCATTACACAGCTTATAATATCATTTGCACCGGATAATTCAAAGGTTCGTGGGATTGTTTTTTGGATGATGGGGGGACTTGGCGGAGTGCATTGGGAGGATGTACCTTTTGCTGTGATTGCAGTTATTATTGGATTCATTGTTGCTATTATTCTTGCAGAACAGTTAAATATCATTTCAATGGGTAAAGAGACAGCGGTCATATTAGGAGTTAAAGTAAAACGATTAGATAAGATACTGTTAATTACAGTTTCTATGGTTGTTGGAGTGCTTGTATCAATAAGCGGAAGTATTGGTTTTGTAGGTCTTATAATACCGCATATAACAAGAAAAATTATAGGAGCAAACCATAAAGCGTTGCTTCCTGTAACTTCGTTGCTGGGAGCTTTTTTTCTTCTTTGGGCAGATACAGTGTCAAGAGTGATATTTGCACCAAGAGAGCTTGCAATAGGAGTGCTTACTTCTCTTATAGGAGTTCCATTTTTCTTATACATTATGAAGAAAGAAATAAGGTGATTTATGGGAGTTATTGATATAAGAGATTTATCTTATCATATAGGGGAAGCCAAAATATGTAAGAATATAAGTTTAAGTTTTAATGAAAATAAGTTTACAGGAATAATTGGTCCTAATGGAAGTGGTAAAAGCACATTACTTAAACAAATATATAGGGTATTAGAACCCAATATTGGCACAATCTATCTTAAAAACATTAATATAGATAATATAAATTCTAAGGAATTTGCAAAAATGATTGCTGTATTACCGCAGGAAAATAATAGTGATTTTGACTATACTGTTGCTGATGTAATATTGATGGGCAGATTTCCTTATCATAATATATTTAACACAAATAGTTTATATGAAGAAGACTATAAGTTATTAAAAGAATGCATTAGCCTCGTCGGGTTAACCGGTAGTGAGAAAAGGATTTTCAGAACATTGTCAGGAGGAGAAAAACAAAGAGTATTGCTTGCAAGAGCCTTGATTACTAAAAGTAATATTCTTATTTTAGATGAGGTTACTAATCATTTGGATATAGGATATCAGTACAAAATACTAGAAATATTAAGAGGATTGGGACTAACTATAATAGCAGCAATTCATGATCTTAACTTAGCTATGAAATTTTGTGATGAAGTAGTTCTTATAAATAAAGGAGAAATCCTTGTAGCAGGTAGCCCTAAGGAAATAATAACAGAAAAAATATTGAAAGATATATTTAAAATAAATGCTAAAATTATAAGTGATGAAGAAAAGACTGTAGTAGACTATATAAGTTCCTGCTATTAGGGGGTGATTTTATTTTTATCAATAAAGCATTAATTGCATTTTTAAAAGGTTCAGAGAGTAAAGTAAAAAAAGCCATCTTGCTTCAGCTGATAATTACAATATTTTCATCAGCAGTTTCAGTCTGCTTAAGCATTTTAATAAATGAAATGTTAAAATCTATGCAGATTACAGCTGTTCCTGTATTTTACTTCATAGCTTTAATAATATTTTTGCTTATAGTAATCAAACTCTTATACAAACTGAATGTTAAGATAGTAAATGAAGCAGGAGTAAACATTAAGGACAATGTAAGGACAAAGATACTTACAAAGCTTTTCCTGCTTGGGCCTGAGTATGCAGATACCATCCGCACAGGCACGCTCACATCTACATTTACAGCCAGAGTAGAATGGCTTATGAACTACTATACAAGATATCTGCCGGTCATAGTGAGCGCAGTCTTAAATGCAGGTATCTTCATTATATTTTTATTCTATATAGATATTTATGTGGGTATTGTTTCGCTTATTTCAGTAATAATGATGCTTGTAATTCCTATGGTATTTTTCAAACTAATGAAGGAAAAAGGAAAGAAAGAATGGGAAGAGCATGCTAACTATTATAGTGAATGTTTAGACGGCATTCAGGGTATGGTCAGCTTAAAGGCATTTAATGCTGATGCGAAGTATGTAAGAGATGTTAAAGCCCATGGAGAAAATTTTAGAAAAGCAGTTATGGATCACCTCAAGGTAACTATTATAGAAGGCACTTTTTCAGAGTTTTTCTTAAGGGTCGGCACAGCCCTTACTATAGCCATAATGGGGCTTAGATGTGCTTATGGCTATATAGATAAAAGTTTCCTTATTTACGCCTTTTTTATCATAGGAGCTACATTTTCGCCAATGCTGAGCCTTATAAATGCATGGCATTTGGGCTTTCAGGGAGTTTCAGGCTCGTATTCTTTAAGTGAATTCTTGGAAACGAAAAGCGATAATCTTATGGAAAATGACCTTATTAAAAATGAGCTTAAAAACAGGAAGGAACTGGAAGCTTCCTTAAATAGAAGTGCTGTTAAGGAGAATAAAATTAATGATGTGAAACTAAGCTTTGACAAGGTAAATTTCAGATATAAGGGAGCTAATAAAGACACTTTAAAAAATATCTCGTTTGAACTTCATAAAGGTAAGGTTATAGCTCTGGTAGGGCCGTCAGGTGGAGGCAAGTCAACCATAGCAGGGCTTCTTATGGGCTTTTACAGGGCTGACAGTGGAGAAGTTATATTAAATGATGTGAAGATGGGCAACGAGACAGCAGCGTTTTTTAATGACAATATATCGGCAGTGTGGCAGGACAACCATTTATTCTATGGAAGCATCTATGACAATATAAAGATGGGCAAGCCTTCTGCCACAGACGAAGAAATATTTGAAGCTTCTAAAAAAGCGATGATTTATGACCTGATTATGTCACTTCCAAATGGCTACGATACAAGTGTAGATGAGCTTGGCAGCAGATTTTCAACAGGGGAAAGGCAGAGGATAGCTATTGCAAGGGCTTTACTAAAAGATGCGCCTATAATTATTTTTGATGAGGCAACCTCTGCCCTAGACAGGGAAAATGAAAAATACATAGGCGAAACGCTTAGTAAACTAAAGCCTGATAAGGCAATGCTTATGATAGCACACAGGCTGTCTACTATCAGTATGGCTGATGAAATCTTAGTGGTAGAAAACGGCTGTATTGCAGACAGAGGCAGCAGTTCTTACTTAGAAGAAAACTGTGAGATTTACAGAAGGCTGATAAAGGGGGTGAAATAATTATGGGGAAGGTAAAATATGTGCTCCTGCTTTCAAAATATATTAAAAATTACAGGCTCAGTGTCATTTTCAGCATAATTATTCATGCCTTATATAAGATAGTGCCTATACTCTTAAGCTTTGAAACAGCCTTAATTGTATCAAAGGGAATCTCGGGCACTTTAACTAACCCTCAGACACATTTTTTAACTGTACTTGCAATGGTTGTAAGCATGGCTGTGTTAAATTATCTGGATATCTATGTGGCACATGATGTGGCTTACAGGATACTTACAGCACTTAGGGGAATATCTTATGAAAAAATAGCAAACCTTGCGCCTGCAGGGCTTGAAGGGGAGAAAAGCGGAGACATAATGAGCGTGGTACTTGAAGATGTGGAAATCTTAGAGTGGTTCTATGCGCATTCTTTAATACAGATATTTGTGGCGGCAGTCCTGCCCATCATCTCATTTATTGCAATAGGATTCTTCTCGCCAGGCCTTTCATTAATTTTAATTATATTTTCAGCCCTCATCCTCCTTGTTTCTAGTAAGAAGAATGAAAAGGCTGATGAGTATGGAAGCAAAACCCAGTCAAAGCTTGGCGAATTAAATGCTGTTATTATAGATGGAATACAGGGCTTAAAGGAAATCATTACCTTTGGCGGGCATAAGGGATATTTTAACAAGATGTATAAGTACAATGATGCTTATAATGAGGCTTATTTTAACTATGCAAAGGAAGCAGTAAAAGAAGTTACCAATACGAACTTAATTATAGGCATATCGTCAGTGATTTCAGCTATTGCAAGCGTGTATTTTGCTGCAAGAGGGGAATATTCTGTCGAATTTGTGCTCCCTCTCATTGCAATTTCAAGTATGGTTTACAGCCCTCTCAGTGAAATGCTGATGATGAAAAGCAATTATGGAAGAATATTTGCGGCAGCAAGGAGAGTGTTTGACTTCCTTAATGAAGATGAGCCTGTAATAAACAGCGGCACTAAAACTTTTAAAGATGTAATGGGAAGTACAGATAAGAAGTTAGAGTTTAATTCAGTAAGATTTTCTTACAAAGACAAGGTGACAGGCGATAAAAATGAAGTAATTAAGGATGTTTCATTTACGGCAGAAGAAGGAAAGACTGTCGTTTTAGTAGGCACTTCAGGCTCAGGCAAATCCACATTAATCAAGCTTTTACAGAGGTTCTGGGATGTGGATGGAGGAAGTATTTTAATAAATGGAGTGAATATAAAGGACATAAAGATAGAGGAACTTAGAAAGCTAATATCTGCCATTCCGCAGGATGTATATTTATTTAATAAGAGCATAGAAGATAACCTGAGGCTTGCAAAAGAAGGTGCAAGCGAAGGTGAGATAGAGACAGCCCTTAAAAATGCCCATATTATGGATTTAGTAAACAGGCTTCCAAATGGAAGCAAGACAGTCATAGGGGAAAGAGGCGCTGCTCTTTCAGGTGGTGAAAAACAGAGAGTATCCATAGCCCAAGCCTTCCTTAAGGATTCACCTATTTTAATTATGGATGAAATTACAGCTAATCTGGATTATGAAAATGAAAGAGCCATAAATGAGTCACTAAAGGAGCTAAAGAAAGGAAAGATTGCTCTTATGATAGCCCACAGACTCTCTACAATTAAGAGTGCAGACTATGTAGCCTTCATAAAGGACGGAGTTTGTGAAGCTTTTGGGACATTTGCTGAGATTTATGAGGGTAATGAGAATTTTAGGAGAGTTTTAGGGGAAGGATATGAGAGTGATGTTGACTCCTATAAGTGGAGTGCTGGGTGACAGGCTTAAAAGGATAAATATAATGAAAATCCTGAACTTGTTTCAGGTGATTATGTATATGGAATTTATAGGATGGCAACAGCAGGAGTCAGCATAGTCCTGCCGTTTTTAATACTGCCTGTAATCAAAAAATTTAAGCCTTTAACCCTGTTAAAATACAGTGCCATATCCATCTCGGCTATTCTCTTTCTGATAGGCGGCTGTGTGTATTTTGGAACAAATGGAGGCAACGTTTTTCTTTTAACCTGCATACAACTGTTTTTTCACCCATAGCCACATTCTCTTATCTTCCAATTCTTTTCTTACTTTATCAGGATAAAACACGCCCAAAAATCTTAAATGAGCTGCTCTCAGTAATAGGCATTGGCTCATATGCCTTATTAAGTGAAACAAGATAAGTCCCTTTCTTGTTATTCTGAAATTTCTTCACATAAGCATTTCCATCAAGATAAAAGATGCCTGTTTCACCATCTTCGAGCTGCTCAGTCTGCTCAATCCATATAAGCTCTCTGTCATGATAAATAGGTTCCATACTTTCTCCACTGATATATACACCAAAGTCGGCTTTCTCAGGAATATCTGCAGATGAGTACACTTCATAGTCTTCCCCGTTTAAGAATGAGCCATTGCCGGCGGATACAGCTGCATAGTATACCCTCCTCTCCCTTATCACATGGAGAGAGATAATCTCTGCCATCCTGTAATCACCGCTTTTTTCAAGCAATCGGGTGTATTCTAACACCTTATCTACACCTTCTTTATTCAGATTGCGGAAAGGATTGTCAGGATTGGTTCCTATAAATTCTGTATATATATCATAGATATTCAAAATCTCACATATGGCAAGAAGCTGCTTTGAGCTTGGCAGTGAAATTCCTGATTCCCACGAGCTTACACTATTTGGCTTTACATATATGTCATATTCTGTAAGCTTTTCTGCTAGCCGGCTCTGTGTCAGCTTATATGCTTTTCTGTGTACAGCAATGACCTTTCCTAAATCTTTCATAGCAAGTCGCCTTTCTAATATATTGCTTGGTATAAATTCTCCTATGTACTGATACTAACTATAGCATAAAAAAGTAGGATTTTCAAGTATAATATCAATATGCTTGAATTAGATGAAATATATTTCACTTGAATATCATCTAAAACAGAGTTATATTATTCAAT
Organism: Catonella sp.; assembly: GCF_052173895.1. Classification (GTDB taxonomy): domain Bacteria; phylum Bacillota; class Clostridia; order Lachnospirales; family Lachnospiraceae; genus Catonella. The sequence goes on from NZ_JBQMXS010000058.1 coordinate 8,382, forward strand.
GCGATGACAGTATACTTAACTTACAAACAGGCAAAAGAACCTACAAAGAAAGGCGGGGATATGAATAGGAATGTACTTAACAGGCTTGGTTATATGGAGCGTAAGGGAAGTGGATTTGGTAAAATAATAAGCGGATATGAGTTTCAGAAAAATTATACAGATAACAAGAAGCCGACATTCCGTTCAGACAGATACCAATTCACTGTGATAATGCCTAATCTGAATTATGTCCCTCA
>NZ_JBQMXS010000059.1:0-8187 GCF_052173895.1 Catonella sp.
CATATTTTAGATAAATATTGCATATCTAACACTACGGTCTTCTTGCTAAGTCTCTCTTTAACTTCGTCCATCTTTTTATCAATACCGTAAAAAACTATAACTCCATCATATATACTTCTATGCACAGGCGGCACGAAAAATACCAATTCTATGTGGTTATCATTGCAATAATTGGCAATATGCAACAAGTTTGCTACACAGTCTTCATCTATTTCATAGTTTTCACATATAGCCTTTATCTGAGTTAAATAAGTATCAAATCTATTTTTATCAAGTTCTACAGTCGCAGCAACTTCCTCCGACTTAATTTTTCTTAAATTTAATATAGCTTCATCAATCATTGCCTTGTTATTAAAATAATCTAAAAAATACTGAATCGCATCCATTTTTACAACCTGTTTTATCCTATCTAACTGCCTTTTCTTATTTAAGCTATAATAATCTACCTCAAAAATTACTCTTTCAGGCTTTGTTTTAGAAACTGCAAGCCAAAACTCGTCTATGCTCTCCTTCATAGTACAACCGCCAAAGGCTAAATTGACATAATTTCTACCATCCAACTTATTTAAATTCATTACATCTATGCCATTAATCCTAGAATCTCCAAAAATAAAACTATACTTCACATTGTTAGCTTTTCCAAGATTATTTATATATTTTATAATAGAATACGGACTATCTATTGTTTTAGTTCCATCATAGGCTATCAATTTTGTTTCTTTCACATTGTGAAAAATAGTCTTTCTAAGTCCTGAAAAATCATTTATGTCAAATGCCAAAAATAGAATAAAATATCCAATTATTGGTAGTATTATTATAAATAGCTTTATGTATAACCTTTTCATAGAGTTTACTTCTCCACCTACTTCCTCCACACCATCTTATTCACAATCCCTGTATATCCCTGTATTATCCTAACTACCTTATCACTCACATTTTCATCCATGTAGTCAGGGGTTGGGAGACCGAAATCTCCGTTTTCTTTGAGGCTTACTGCTGTATCTGCTGCCTGAAGAAGGCTCTTCTCATCTATTCCGGCTAAGATAAAGTCTCCTTTTTCTAAGGCCTCCGGCCTTTCAGTTGAAGTCCTTATGCAGACTGCCGGAAAGGGGTGTCCCTCGCTTATGTAAAATGAACTTTCTTCAGGAAGAGTGCCACTGTCTGAAACTACCAAAAACGCTGACATTTGAAGTTTATTGTAATCATGAAACCCCAAAGGCTCTTGCCTTATTACCCTACTATCAAGCTGAAATCCCGATTCTTCAAGCCTCTTCCTACTTCTTGGGTGACAAGAATATAACACCGGCATATCATATTTTTTTGCCAATTTATTAACTGCCGTAAAAAGTGAGTTAAAATTTTTCTCAGTATCTATATTCTCTTCTCTATGTGCAGAAAGAAGTATGTATCTTCCCTCTTCTAACTTAAGTCTTTCAAGTACATCACTTGCCTTAATTTCTGCCAGATTAGCCCTTAGCACCTCTGCCATAGGCGAGCCTGTAACATAGGTTCTTTCTTTTGGAAGTCCACATTCTACGAGATATCTTCTGGCATGCTCTGAGTACGCCAGATTTACATCTGAAATTATATCTACTATCCTACGATTAGTTTCCTCCGGCAGACATTCGTCCTTACATCTGTTGCCGGCTTCCATATGGAAAATAGGAATATGCAACCTCTTTGCCGAAATAGCCGAAAGACAGCTATTTGTATCTCCCAATATTAAGAGTGCATCAGGTTTAATACTTGCCATCAACTTATAAGATGCTGCTATTATGTTACCGACAGTTTCTCCAAGGTCAGCCCCTACTGCATCCATATATACTTCTGCATCAGCTAATTTTAAGTCCCTAAAAAAGATACCGTTTAAGTTATAATCATAGTTTTGTCCTGTATGTGCTAAGATACAGTCAAAATATTTCCTACATTTTTTTATAACCTCTGAAAGTCTTATAATTTCAGGCCTAGTTCCAACTATAATCAATAGTTTTAATTTTCCATTATCAGCAAAACTCACATCTGAATAATCCTTTTTCATAGCTATTCCTCATCTTTGTCCTTTAATCTATATTGTCCCTTGCCTTTTCCATCTATTTTTATAAGAATACCCAAGTTCTTCATCTTATCCAGCATTTTTCTTGCACCTTGCTCTGAAGAGCCAAGTATTTTTGCAATGTCCTTAACCGAAAAAACAGTATCAATATCAATATTCTTACAGACTTTTATTATATTATTTTTAGTAATCTCATGATAATTTTCCTCATCTAATAAGGATTTTATCTTATTTAGATCAATCCTGCTGCCTTTGGAAATTTTCTTATCAAATTGGCCTCTCTTTTTCTCAAAAGTAGACACTTTTTTATTTAAACAGTGTATTATCTTATCAATGGCAATTCCCTTCACCTTAAGTTGCCGGTTATCACTATTACAATCTTTATCTTTTGCGTCTTTCTCTATCTTCTTTCCTAAGAGTTCATTTTTATTTTTTATAGATATTTTACTCTTATCATTTTTTATACTACTAAAATTATTGTATACTACCGTCCTAAGCATAAAGGCATTTACATAATACTGTGGTTCATTCAAGCCTACTTCTTCCAGTTCCTTGCACATACGGGGTACACCTTCTCCGTATTCTTTCACATACTCATACGCTTTTAAATATTCAGCAATCTTAGGATTTCTTGAAAAATGCGTATACCGAATGTTATCCACCTTAACCATCCCCGGCAATCTACCGGGACTTTCTACCGACATATGGTCATCAAACATCTTTATCTGAATATCTGTACCCATTATATTATACGAACGATGTGTAACAGCATTTACAATTATTTCCTGCTGGACAAATTTGGGATATTCCTCTTCATGTACAAATCTCCCATCATTTCCAAGATAAGTTCTTTCTCTAGTCTGTGTCTTAAGAAAGTTTATAGAGTCCTGTATTATTTTTAATATATTACCCTCAAAAATAACATCTTTTATAACATTCATCTCTGTACCTACTTTTTCCTCTATTCCATCATAACGAATAAATCTTACCCTTGCACGAGGAAAGAAGTCCTGTGGATTTTTGCCGAACAAAAGGATTGCAGCAGAGCTTATCTGCATTTGTCCGTTTATCTCTTTTACAAAACCTTTATTCTGTCTAAGGTATTCCATTGGAGATTTATTATATCCGATTTTCTTAGTATAGTCTTCTACCAAGGCTAAATCTATATCCTCCAATCCGGCGTTAGGCACAGGTTTATCTTCAAAATGTCTTTCTCCTTTGTCATAAGAAAGTTGGAGCCTTTCTTCAAATTTCAAAAGTTTTGACTTATCTCCTACCCTATAATATGCCTCATCTGCTTGATTTGCATGAACTTGAGGACAGGCATCTACCTTCATAAGTAAGACATGGTTTTTTCTTCCCTTATAGTCTATACATTCAACCTTTTCAAGCATTACCGATATCGTAGGATGGCAGTAATCAAAAGGTACTCTTAGCAATTCATTTACCTTTGATGTTTCAAAGTCAATACCCTCTATTCTCTTCATTTTATCAGATATTCCAATAGCAACAGTTCCACCATCAGCATTAGCAAATGCAACGAGGGTTATTGCAAGAGTCTTTGCATCTATTTTTATACTTTTTCTATCAAAAATTTGCATCTCTTCAAATGCCAAAACTTCATCTATTGTCATCTGTTTTAGTTCCTTTCTACCATCTCCCCAAATGTATCCGGTCTATTTTTATCAAAACTTTCATTAGCCCACATTAGTGTAACCAAATCATCTGTATCCGAAAGATTTATTATATTGTGGGTATAACCCGGCAACATATGTACAGCCTCTATCTTTTCTCCACTTACATAAAACTCTAAAATTTCATCGCTCCCTACTCTTCTCTCCTGTATAAGTGCCTTACCTGAAACGACTATGAAAAATTCCCACTTTGTGTTGTGCCAGTGTTCTCCTTTGGTAATACTCGGTTTGCTTATATTGACCGAAAATTGCCCACAGTTTAATGTTTTTAAAACTTCAGTAAAACTTCCCCTATTATCCACATTCATTTTTAACGGGAAACTTACTTTTTCCTTAGGCAAATAAGACAGATATGTTGAATATAATTTTTTTTCAAAACTTCCCATAGGAATTTCAGGCATAATCAAAGTATCAGGCTGTTTCTTAAACTCAACTAAAATATCAGCTATTTTCCCTAAAGTTACTTTGTGAGTCATAGGAATATAAGCATATTTTCCATCTTTTTTTGCCACTGCTTTCACTCCCTCATACTCACAGTATTGCTCTTTATTTTCTAAGGCATCTAAAAGTCCATCTATTAAGTCATCTATATATAAAAGTTCAAGTTCTGTATTTCTGTCATTTATATGCAACGGCAAGTCATTAGCTGTATTATAACAAAAAGTAGCTACAGCCGAATTATAATTCGGTCTGCACCACTTTCCGAATAAATTGGGGAATCTATATACCAGTACCTTTACTCCTGTATCTTCACCATAAGTAAAGAAGAGATTTTCTCCTGCAAACTTAGACTTCCCATACTCTGAATCCTTAAATCTTCCCTCAAGTGTAGCCTGAACTGAAGATGCAAGCATTACAGGGGCTGTATTATTATATTTTTTTAATTCAACAAGCAAATCTGATGTAAAGCCAAAATTTCCTTTCATAAATTCATCTTTTTCTAACGGACGATTTACTCCGGCTAGATTAAACACAAAGTCAGCCCTTCTACAAAAATCAGAGAGCTGATCTTTTGATGAATCCAAATCAAACTCAAATATTTCATCAATCTTAAGCGCAGGCCTAGTTTGGTTTTTTCCATCTCTTATACATTTAAGATTTTCCACAAGATTTTGTCCTACAAAGCCCTTAGCACCTGTTATCAGTATATTCATTGTATTTATCCAATCTAATTATTTCCTAGTTCATCTTTTATATATTGAAGTTCCAAAAGCTTAGCCTTAACTTCTTCTACATTTAACAGTTCTGTATTATTTGAGTTAAACTCAGCCAGCTTAGTTCTCTTTGTACTTCCCTCTGTAAAATATTTATCATAATTAAGATTTCTGCTGTCACAAGGAACTCTGTAAAACTTTCCTAAGTCTATGGCTCTTTCACATTCTTCATTTGTAAGCAGGGTTTCATACATCTTCTCCCCATGCCTTATTCCTATCTGTCTGATTTCATTCTTATCACCGTTAAAAAGTTCACATACTGCTTCTGCTTGAACCTGTATTGTACAGGCAGGTGCTTTTTGCACAAGGATATCACCTGTTTCTCCATGTTCAAAAGCAAAAAGAACTAGATCCACAGCCTCTTCAAGCGACATAATAAATCTTGTCATAGTCGGCTCTGTAACAGTAATAGGATTTCCTGCTCTTATTTGGTCTATCCAAAGTGGAATAACAGAGCCTCTTGAGCACATCACATTTCCATATCTGGTACAGCAGATTTTTGTCTTTGACTGCTCCACTGTACGAGACTTTGCTACTATTACTTTTTCCATCATAGCCTTGCTTGTTCCCATCGCATTGACAGGGTAGGCTGCCTTATCCGTAGACAGACAGATTATACTCTTTACTCCGGCTTCTATTGCCGCATTAAGCACATTTTCCGTTCCAAGCACATTTGTCTTAACAGCCTCTATCGGGAAAAATTCACAAGACGGAACCTGTTTTAAAGCTGCAGCATGAAAGATATAATCCACGCCATTCATAGCATTTTTTACTGAGTTTATATCTCTCACATCTCCAATATAAAATTTTATCTTCTCAGCAACCTCAGGCATTTTCGTCTGATATTCATGCCTCATATCATCCTGTTTCTTCTCATCTCTTGAAAATATCCTAATTTCTCCTATATCCGTAGCAAGAAACCTATCCATTACTGCATGACCGAATGAACCTGTACCTCCTGTTATTAACAAAGTTTTTCCTGTAAATATACCCATTGATATCTGCCTTTCTAAAATACTGTATCTTGAAAATAAATTTATAATATGCTATATTTATGGAGAGGAGAGTATCCATTTCAAAATGGATACTCCCCAAGCATGATTAATCTTTTTACAGACTACTCAGCTTGCTTGCGACAAGCTGGTAACTTACTTTCTCTTACTAAGATAAGTAAGAATGGCGATTAGAAAACCGCCGAAGGATATTAGCAAAGCTATTATCCCTATGAAAATCATGATGATTTCATAAGCAGTCATCAGCACCACCTCCCTTCGTGTATTTCCGATTTTCGGTTATCGGTTTTATACTTAGGGAGTTTCCCTTTTTGTCACAGATACTCTCCACGGGTTATTCTAGCACAAACGGCTTAGTTTTTCAATAAACGATACTTTGGGATTAGTTAACAAAATTTAATCTCTCTTCGTATGTTACTGTATATAATCATAAGGATTTAATGTTCTCTTATATTCAGAAAGTACATCTACTCTCTTAAATGCTCCCTGCTTATCCTGATACTGCATTAAAACATAAGGTACAAATTTTATCTGACCTGCTGATAACATATGTCTTTCTTTACTATTGACATAGTCCTCTATCTTACCATCAAAATCTGGACTCTCTTTATTAGCCCAATAAACATCTATATTTACTGTTGCATTAGCTGAAAACTTACTATAGTCTTGGAACCTATGAGGACTGTACTGGTCTGCACACATTCCGGCTGCTCCAAAACGAGGTCCGTATACTGTCGTCTGGTCTAATCCCCATCCTAAGCTTCCACCTACTATATCAGCACTAAATGCATCTTTGTACTGCTCCTTATCTAACCTAGTCTTTCTAGGTGTATTCTGGGACTTAAAATTATAACTTGAATTATTAGATAACCCCCCTAAAAATCCTTTAGCACTAGGACTAAACGAATTATTCTTAAAATCACACAATGTCAACTGGTCTTTTCCTCTGTATAAAATAAACTTGTAATTAAATCCACTATGATTAGTTTTCCAACTACTTAATGTTCCTCTACTATCACTATCTGACTCCCTACCAGCCATACCTGGAGTTACATAATCCATTGTGTCTTTTGGACAATGTTGATTGTATGCTGATAATACAGAAGGGTAATTATATCCTTTACTATTATATACACCTATTAAAATTGATGTATCTTTCCAATCCCATCCTCCACAAGGCGTATCCCAACAAGCATTACTATGAGTGTGTTCATATAAATTACAAGTCTTTACCTTCTTCTTCTTTTTTTTCTCCTTTTTTACCTTCTTTCCATCCTCATCCTCGTAATAATGACTTGTATATGTCTTATAATAATAACAAGGACCTTCTGTATGTGTATGTTCATATTTAGTACAGAAGAAATGATGCCCATGTCCACCATGGTCAAAACATTTTTTATTAGCTATAGCTGGTGACTTCCATACAAATGTATTACTTAATATCCTATTCAACCTATTCTTACTATCAAAGCCATCTCTTATAGATATCTTACTCTCCGATATCTTATAATCCCCTGTTTCATCTTTCTGTAATGTTGTGTCTTTTCTTATAGTTCTTATATAAACTACTGTTATTATTTGTTCATCTTTTCCTAATGTTACTTTAGATTTCGCTGAGGTTCCATGCTTTATTCCCAAAGATACCTCAGTAGCTACATCAGTTCTTGGTTTAGGGTTCTTCTCTACCTTCTTATCCCTACCTGTAAACCATCCTATTATCTTATATTCCTTTGGCTCTTCCGTTACCTTTACATGCTTTACTACATTATCTTCTTTGTATGTTCCTACATGCTTATACTTTGTCTCAGTCTTTACTCCATTCTTATAAACCTCTATTTCATCCCAATACTGCTTCAGTATCTTTTTCTTACCTTGCTTAGTTTTATCATTAGAAGGGTCCTCTGGGTCTCCAGGACTATCGTTGTTGTTGTAAGTGTCTATTACGCCTTCTGTTTTTTCTTCTCTAAGGAATACTACTACTAATGTATCCTCTCCTTTGTATTTCTTCTTAGTAACTTTATCTAAACCTAATGTTATTAAGTCTGCTCCTTTTCCACTCCTAAAACCTTCATTATCTGCCTCTGCCATCCTACTCTTTAGTTCTCCATTTGGTTTAGGATTATCTACAACATCTGATGTATCATCAATTAAGTCTTGACCTGTAAACCATCCTACTAATTTGTATCCTTTTGTTGTTTTCTCTGTTGGTTTAT
>NZ_JBQMXS010000060.1:0-7667 GCF_052173895.1 Catonella sp.
ATATTATAATATATTTTGAATTTTCAGACAACGACAAAGTGCACAAAGTTTAGAAAGTTTAATGTACAGAATAGACAAAAATATTTATATTTTAAAAAGATAAGTAAGTAGCTGGAATTACAATACTGAATTCACTTTTTTAATTTATTGTAACCCTTGAAAATATTACATTTTCTAGGTTATAATAAACTGATATTAGGCATGAATAATTGGGTATATTATCTTTTGATACCCTAATATTTAAGAATAAAGGTAGGAAAAGATATGGAGATGAATATGAACTTTAAAAGAAAATTACCGGTGCCAAAGGAGCTTAAGGCCGAGTATCCTATTACAGAAGAGATGGGAGAAATAGTAAGAAAGAGGGATAAGGCAGTAAGTGACATAATTATGGGAAAGGATGACAGAATGCTCCTTGTAATAGGACCTTGTTCTGCTGATCACGAAGATCCTGTTATTGACTATATTTCAAGGCTTGCTAAGGTTTATGAAAAGGTGAAGGATAAGATATTTATTGTGCCTAGAATATATACCAATAAGCCTAGAACAGTGGGAACAGGTTACAAGGGGATGCTCCATCAGCCGGATCCTGAAAAAGGTGAGGATATGCTTAAGGGAGTAATTGCAATTAGGAATCTTCATATAAGGGCTATTAAAGAAACAGGCTTTACCTGTGCTGATGAGATGCTCTATCCTGAAAACCACAGATACCTTTCAGATGTACTAAACTATGTGGCCATAGGTGCAAGGTCAGTAGAAAATCAGGGGCATAGGCTTACTACTTCCGGCATAGAAGGTGCAGTTGGAATGAAGAATCCAACAGGTGGTGATCTTACTGTAATGATGAATTCGGTAGTTGCAGCCCAAAGTGCTCATACCTTCCTTTACAGAGGCTGGGAAGTAGAGTCTACAGGTAATCCACTTGCCCATACCATACTTAGAGGTGCAGTAGATAAATATGGAAGAAATATTCCTAATTATCATTATGAGGACTTGCAGGAGGTAATCAGGCTTTATGCAGAAAGAAATCTTGCAAATCCGGCTATTGTAGTAGATACCAATCATGCTAACTCAGGTAAACAGTTTATAGAACAGATTCGTATAAGCAAGGATGTGCTCCATAGCAGGAATGTGTCTGATGATATAAGGAAAATAGTTAAAGGACTTATGATAGAAAGCTACATTGAGGACGGATGCCAAAAGGAAAATGAGCATATATATGGTAAATCCATTACAGACCCTTGTCTTGGTTGGGAAAAGACAGAAAGACTGATTTATGATTTAGCAGATATGTGGTAAGAATAATATAAGATAAATAAAAGCATAAAAATCATCTGCAAGATAGTTTGCAAAAGAATTTTTGTGCTTTTTGTATGAAAAATATTAGTAAAATAAGATTGTGTAAAGTTGGAATTAAAAATGAGAAAAATTATCATTAAAAAAATAAGTATATCACTATGCACACTTATAGTAAGCTGTCTGACCTCTTGCAGTAATGAAAGTTTGAATGTAAGGAATGATAAGCCAAACATAAACAAAGCTGTTGCAATTAGCAGTGAGCTAGGTTCTGTAATAGATGTAGAGAGGGAAGAAACCTCAGAAAGTGAGATATTTGCCCTTGATACAGTTATAACAATGAAGGTTTATGGAAGTAAAAGAGAGGAAGTCTTAAAAAAACTTGAAACCAAAATTATTGAACTTGATAATCTTCTTAGCACTGGTAAAGCAGACAGTGAAGTAAGTGGGTTGAATAGGGAGGGGCAGGCTGTGCTTTCAAGTACAAGTGCTGTTCTTTTAAAAAAATCTTTGGAGCTTAATAAAAAAACAGGTGGAATTTTTGATATAACTGTTTATCCTCTTATGGAATTGTGGGGATTTCCAACTAAAAATTATAAAGTGCCTTCAGAGAAAGAGATAAAGACTGTACTGAGTAACATCGGTGTGGATAAGGTTATTTTTAATGAAAATACTAATGAGATTTTATTTAAGAACAAAAAAATGAAAATAGATTTTGGAGGAATCGGGAAGGGGTATATCACCGATGAACTTGTTAAAGTTTTAACAGAAGAAGGGGTGGAATCTGCTATTATAAATCTTGGAGGGAATGTATTTGGCCTAAATAAAAAACCAGATGGTTCTCTTTGGAATGTGGCAGTAAGAGATCCTAACGAGCCTGAAAAATATATGCTTGCAATAAGAATAGAAAATAGTGCAGTAATTACCTCCGGAGGTTATGAAAGATATTTTGAAGAAGATGGGGTGAGGTACCACCATATCTTAGATCCGAGAACTGGGAGGCCGAGTGATAGCGGACTTAAGTCTGTAAGCATAGTCAGTAGGGATGGAACTCTTGCTGATACGCTATCAACTAGCCTCTTTGTTATGGGTGAGGATGGGGCAATCAAATATTGGAAAGAGAATGGAAGTGATTTTGATATCATTCTCTTTACCAATGATAATAGGCTCTTAGTGAGTGAAGGAATAAAAGATCAAGTTGTGACTGATAGGTATGCGATGTGGACAATAAGCAGGTAGGTGATGAAGTTATATTAGTATAATATTACTCGCTTATTTTAACTTTTTCAGGTAGTAAATCTAAATTTACAATCTGTCCCTTATCACAAATTAAACTTTTCAATTTCTTTAGGCTTAACAGCTTAGATATGTCAGTGACATAATTGTCAGAGATATTCAAAATCTCCAAATCGGGCATTTTGCTAACAAACTTCAAATCCTGAATATGAGAATGTGAAACATTAAGTTTCTTTAATTTAGGGAAACAGGATAGAAATTTGTTAGCATAAACTCCTAATTTTTCTACAGTTCCACTATCGGTATCTAGATTATAAATCTCGGCTGCACCGGTATCAAGTTCTTTAAGCACTTTGTTCTTTTTTAATCTGTTTATGGACAGATTTATGTAGCTTGAACCGGTATCGTACGGTTGGATTTGCAGTTTTGTGACCTGAGGTAGTGAAAATATATCAGTATAATCACCATAGTGTGCAAGACAGTCATATCCAAATATGAGAGTCCTAAGCTTTGGAAGTTTTGATAAGCACTGCGCCATATCCTCTTTTTGTGCCCAGTTATAGCCTTGAAGTTCGACTTCTGTAAGTTCTTTAAGTCCCAATAGAGGTTTAAAGGAATAATAGTCTGAGGTTTCGTAGATGAACAGTTTTTTTATGGACTTAAGACCGGAAATTATGTCTAAATGTCCGGATTCTATTTTTACATTGCTTAGGGCAGTAAGTTTATTAAGCTTTGGATATTTAAGGTCAAAATTCCAAATATAGGCTATGTCAAGTGATTTTAAGCTGGTCAAGGTAGCTAAGGCACTTACATCTGATAAATCATGACAGCTATCAAGAGATAACTCTGTAAGAGAGAGGGAGTTCTTAAGTCCGTTTAGACTTATAATAGGGCAGTCTTCAATATATAGACTCTTTAAGTTTGGCATATTTTTAACAAAGTCAAGAGTCTTCAAATCTTTTACATCATCAAAAGCAATTTCTTCAAGTTGTGGCATGCCGGAAAATACATTAAAATGCTCAAATTTGGTATCAAAACCATTTATGCTAAGTGTTTTTAATTTAGTAAGTGCAGATAGTCCTGCCAAATCCCAAGATTCTCCTGAAGAAAAACTAAGACTGAGTTTCTCAAGGTCAGGAAATGAGGAGAGAAAGGTCAAATCCTTAGCAAACTTTTTATTTATATTTCTAGAACTTAAGGTTTTTAATTTGGTAAACTTCTTTAGTTCAGTCAGGTATTCTTCATCGTCTACATAGGTACTTCCAAGTCCGTAGATATTTTCTATATCATAGAATAAAGGAAGATATTTAAGGGATTCGCCGGAGGAGCCTGTATAATAATGAAGGTTTTTAAGATTGCTAAAATCTACAGTATTGTATTGAACGGCTGGATTTATATCAGATTCATTGCTTAAATCTAAAGATTCCAAACCTGTAAATACCTGAACATCTTCTTCAATAATATTTTCTGTTCCTTTAATGGTTATGGTATTAGGCTTTACAGGAGTACCGTATTCCCCAGTTTTTTTGGCATAAGTAAAGAGCCAAGGAGTGTCGGCAGTTTTAGATGAAATGCTTTTAACAGGCTGTCTGCGTATTTTTAAATATTTAATAGACGAATATTCAGCATTTGTAATTTCAGACAGGGATTTTTTAAAAACAATTTCTACAAACTCTTTCACAGCTTTGCTTTCAGGAACAGTGTGATATTCGTAAGCAGATTCAGGAGTTAAGACTTCACTTGGCATCATAGAGCCTATGTCATATATTATATTATGTCTAGATAGAGTAGGAGTGAAGATAAGTATGGCAGCAATTATAGCTATAATAATTCCTAATACAGGAGCAAGATTATTCGTTGAGGTATAATTGTTTACAGTAGATTTTTTTGTATCACCTATGTGAACTTCTTTAATATTGATTGTCTGATTTATATTAGGCTGTTCCTCTTCAAGAAAAAATTTGGTTCCACAAAATGGACATATGGTAAAATCACCTTGTTCTTCTTTTTTTATGTCAAGTGTTCCTGAACAGTGTGGGCATTTCAGGCTTATCAGTTTCATTTAACCCTTCCTTTCTAATCTTTAGTTTCAATAGTTATTATAAACCTATCTTGACAAATCATCAATAAGGTATGATAATCTAAGCAGTAAATTATAATATTTCATAGGAGGAAATAGTATGAAGATAACGAATATTAACAATATCGAAAAGTTCTTCCAGTTAGTTGATAAATGTAGTGGTAAGGTGGAGCTTGTAACAAATGAAGGTGACCGCCTAAACCTTAAGTCAAAGCTTTCGCAGTATGTTTCCCTTGCTAATATTTTTTCATCAGGCACAATACCTGAAATGGAAATAGTAGCTTATGAGCCGGAGGATACAAAGAAACTGATTGAATTTATGATGAATGATAACGGCTGATTAATTTTATAAGCAAATAAAAAATAAGGAGAATTTACAGTGAATACAATAGGATTTTGTTATAAAAATGCAGAGAAATTCATAGGTAAACATGAAATAGAGAGTATTAAGCCAGCTGTTTTAGATGCGGCTAAACGTCTTACAGAAAAAAATGGTGACGGAAAGGACTTCCTTGGCTGGATAGACCTTCCTGTAAACTATGATAAAGAAGAATTTGCAAGAATTAAAAAGGCGGCGGAGAAGATTAGAAATGATTCCGATATTCTCTTTGTAATAGGTATCGGTGGTTCTTATCTTGGTGCAAGGGCTGCGATAGACTTTGTAAAACATAGTTTTTATAATGATTTATCCAAAGAACAGCGTAAAGCTCCGCAGATTTATTATGTAGGTAACAGCATGAGCGGTGCTTATATAGAGGAGTTGATTGACCTTATAGGAGATAAAGACTTTTCTGTAAATGTAATTTCAAAATCTGGTACAACTACAGAGGCTGCGGTTGCATTCAGAGTATTCAGAGAACTTACTGAAAAGAAATACGGTAAGGAGGGTGCGGCTAAGAGGATTTATTCTACCACAGATAAGGCTCGTGGTGCACTTAAGACACTTTCAGACGAAGAGGGTTATGAGTGCTTTGTAATTCCTGATGATGTAGGTGGTCGTTTCTCAGTGCTTACTGCAGTAGGTCTTCTTCCAATAGCTGCAAGTGGAGCTGATATTGATAAGCTTATGGAAGGTGCGGCACATTTTAGAGAAACCTGTTTAAGCAAAGATTATGCAGAAAACCCTGCACTTATTTATGCAGCAGTTAGAAATATTCTTTATAGAAAAGGCAAGAGTGTTGAGATTCTTGCAAACTACGAGCCTAGTCTTCACTTTATTTCAGAGTGGTGGAAACAGCTCTATGGAGAGAGCGAGGGTAAAGACCAAAAGGGTATCTTCCCTGCATCAGTTGATCTTACTACAGATCTCCATTCTATGGGACAGTTTATTCAGGATGGAGCAAGGCTTATGTTTGAGACGGTGCTTAAGGTAGAAAAACCTAGAAGAGATTTTACTCTTAAGAGTGCTGAAAATGATATAGACTGTCTCAATTACCTTTCAGGAAAGACTATGGACTATGTAAATAAGTGTGCTATGGAAGGAACTATTGCAGCTCATGTAGAGGGAAATGTACCAAATCTCCTTATAGAGATACCTGAGCAGACTGAGTTCCATCTTGGTGAACTTTTCTACTTCTTTGAATTTGCAGTAGGTGTAAGCGGTTATATGCTCGGTATCAATCCGTTTGACCAGCCGGGTGTGGAGTTTTATAAGGCAAATATGTTCAGACTTCTTGGTAAACCGGGTGCAAAATAAAATTAAAATTAACTCACAATTAAGATTAAAGTTGTAAAAGATTTCCCTCCTTGACTTTTTAGTTAAGGAGGGTTAAACTTTATATAAATAAATTGTGTGCAATGAAATTTTGTAAGCATAGACATTTTATCAAGGAACACTACACACTTTTTTACGCCTTATAGAAGGCTTGAAACATAACCAGAGGAGTTATCTTTGAGAAAATGATATGCAAGCAATATAGAAAGCAGGTGGAAATTGAAAAAAGAAACCTACAATATAACAGGTATGTCCTGTGCAGCCTGCCAAGCGGCTGTAACGAGGGCTGTAGAAAAACTTGAGGGTACTGAGAATGTAAATGTTAATCTTATGCAAAACAAGATGACGGTGGAACTATCTGATGGTCTTACAGATGAAATGATAATCAAAGCCGTAACAGATGCAGGTTATGGGGCAAATGTGCTTAGAAAAGGAAAAACGATAAGTAAAGTTAATTCTACAGATGTAGTGGAAGATTTTTCAGAAGAACTAAAAAGAAGAGCAGTAATTTCTTTTATATTTTTAATTCCACTTATGTACTTTGGAATGGGGGGGATGTTTGGTGCTCCATTTCCGAGTCCTTTTATGGGAGATAGTGGGAAACTTTTGTTGGCACTTACTCAGTTGCTTTTAGTAATTCCTATTATTTTTACAGGAAGAAAATTTTTTATAAGTGGCATAAAGCATCTTATTAAGAAAAGTCCTAATATGGATACATTAATAGCTATAGGCTCAGGAGCCTCATTTTTATATAGCTTGTATTCACTTTATGCAATGGCATATTTTATTTCTATAGGTAGTACGAAGGATTCTATACCCTTTGCAATGAATCTTTATTTTGATTCGGCAGGTACTATACTTACCTTAATTACTCTTGGAAAATTTCTTGAGGCAAGGAGTAAGAAGAAGACTACTGAGGCTATAAGTAAGCTAGTAAAGCTAATGCCTGACATGGCAATGATTATGAAAGATGGAAAAGAGACTCAGGTTTTGGTTACGGAGGTTGAAACGGGGGATTTAGTTGTAGTAAAAGCCGGAGAAACTTTACCTGTAGATGGAGTTGTAGTAAGTGGAAGTGGAGCAGTTGACGAGGCAATGGTGACAGGTGAGAGCATACCTGTAGATAAAATAGCAGGTGATAGGGTAGTGGGCGGAACTATAAGTTGTTCAGGATATTTTATATTTGAGGCAACTAATGTAGGAGAAGATACAGCTCTTTATAAGATAATTTCTCTGGTGGAGGAGGCTGCCGGCTCTAAAGCCCCTATTTCAAGACTTGCAGATAAGATAAGTGGAGTATTTGTCCCAGTGGTGATGGGAATTTCTTTAGTGACTTTTATA
>NZ_JBQMXS010000061.1:0-7539 GCF_052173895.1 Catonella sp.
TATTAAGCTGATTTTTGATATATTAAATGAAAAAAGGATAATTCCAAAATATATAGATAAAATATCTAGTCAAGTTGAAGATTTATCAGGACTTAATCTGAAAGTGGAAGATATAAAGATTAAGATTCCAAATTAAGTATTATAAAATAATATTCATAGGAGGTTAGAAAGAATTATGTTGAAGTCCATGTAGTAAGTAATTTTATTAAATCAATACCAAGTAAAAGATGAAAAGGAGTTTAAAATAATGAATAAGGTAAAAATTAAATATAACCCATATATAGTAGAAACGGAATTTTTATTGAATAATAAAAAGATAGATAATAAGTCAAATTTTTATTATATGCAGGATAAGAGGTTGCAAGAATGGATAGAACCGATTGGGGATTGGAAAGGATTGTTTCAAGAACTTTTTGAATATTTTAATTCATCAGAGAAGCTGAGTTTAGAATTTAATGGAACTTTGCACGATTTTAAAGATATAGAATATGCTAAAGGCAAATATGGGATTAAGTGTTTTAAAGAAGTAGAGTTAGTACATATACCGGCTAAAGGTAGTGAAAATAAAGTGGAACTGTTAAAAAAACAGTTTAATAAAATTGTAAACTCACCTATTGATGAACTGAAAGATCCACAAATACGCGAAGCTTTTGATACTACTATTTCTTCAGAATTTGAAATAGTAGTAATAGCCCCAATGAGTAGTGGAAAATCAACTTTAATAAACTCAATTATAGGAAGAAAAATACTGCCGGGAGCCAATCAGGCAACGACAGCTACTATAACAAGAGTTAAAGATAGAGATGATTATAAAAACTTTATGGTAACTTGTAAGGATAATAAAGGTAAAACAATAGTTAATAATCAGGTTGCAGACTTGAAACTTATTACTGAGTTAAACGATAGAGCAAATAGAGATAAAAATATTGATTTAATTGATATAATGGGAAATATACCCAATATACCTTCAGACGAAATAAATGTTGTATTTGTAGATACACCAGGACCTAATAATGCAGAGGATACACATCATAGGGAAGTAATGGAAAAAGCCATTAGAAATGAAAATAGCAATATTATACTTTTTATATTTAACCCTGATTCAATACAGAGTGTAGATTGTGATTCTTTGCTTGAAACTATTGCAATGACGATAAATACTTCGTCCGTAGGAAAACGTGCAAGAGACAGGATTATGTTTGTATGTAATAAGATGAGTAAAATTAATCCGGATACAGAATCGTCTGAGGACATTATTAAGAAGATTAAAGAACGCTTAAAAGGGAAAGGTATAAATGAACCCAATATATTTTTAGTAGATGCACTTACCTGTGAACTAATAAGAATGAAAAACATAGGGGCAGAAATGAATGATGGGGAAGAAGATGAATGTATTAGTGGGATAATGAAGTTCAACAGAGCAAGTAGGAGGTTATTTAAATATGCACCAATTTCAGAAGAAAAAATAAAAGAATTTAGTGATGAAGTAGAAAAATATAGAGGAGACAAATTGAATGAAAGAGTTGCAGAGATAAATTCTGGGATTCCGGCACTTGAATATGCAATAACAAACTATATAGAAAAATATGCTCAAGCAGTAAAAATAAAAAATATGCATGATATTTTTATGAAAAGAGTAGAAGAGCTGGGAATGAAGAGTAAGGTAGAGAAAGAGATTGCTGAATCAGAAGAAAAATTAAATAAGACCAAAGAAGAACTTGAAAAAAAAATAAATTCATTGGAGAAGGATAAGAAATTAGATGAATTTAAGAGGAAAGTAGATGGACTTAAGTTTGATGTTTCTGCAGCAAAAAAAATAAAAGAGAAAATAACTCAAGAGATTAATAACTTAGTTTATGTTTCCCCGGATATAGTAAAAAAGAGTGAGGTTGATCAATATCTAAGTGAATTTAGAAAGAAATTATTAAATTTGGGCAAAGAGACAGAGATAAGTTTAAAACATTCATTAGAAAATGATTTTTATGAGAAGTGCAAGAAAATTTTCAGTGAATATCAGTCCTATATACGAGAAATGGATAGAAATAATATGCTAAATATAGGAAGTTATTCAGTGAAAAAACTTTCAGCTTTTAATTCTCTTACTTTGGAAGATTTAAAAAATATTGATGATAAATTTAATACTGAAATTGTAACCGGAAAGGTAAAGCGAGAAAAATCGGGTTGGTTGAATTCAGTTCGTAGATTCTTAAATGTGGATAGTGGATGGGAGATTGTAGACAAAAAGGAACAGGCAGTTAAATTAAAGGATTTTATTCGTAAAGTATTATCCGGATTATTACTGGATTTTTTAGATAAAGTTGATGGTGAAATAGGAGAGGCTGAAAAACGCGAAAAAGTAATGAAAGATTTTGTAAAGAAACACTTAAATGACATTACTGCTACCGTTAGAAGAGAGTTTGAGGAAATGAATAAATTAACTCATAATAAGAAGTTGCTTGATGAAAGGTATGAAAAAAATAAAAAGGATTCAGAATGGTTAGAAACTTTTATAAAAGAAGTGGCGTCATTACTGGATATTTAAGAGGAGGCTAGGTATGATTTTTAGCGAAATAAAGGAATATGTAAGACAGAATGATGTTGGGATGGTCAGAAAAGAAATGTTGGCGATCTTGAATTCAAATCCGGATATGAGAGATGGTAACTTTGCTGAGAACTTGCACTATGTTGAAAATGAGCTTGGAGAAGATATTTTGTATCAAAAATATTCGGGTGAGTTTGAGATAGAAAGCGACAGGACACAGTGGAATACTAATTATGTTGCAAAAATTTTTCTTTGCTTGAGGAAGGAATTCTCCAAAGAATTAGTGTACCATTTAATGGAAGTAGCTCCGGTTGCATATAAAGAGCTGGCAGATAAAAAAGAACAATCAGACGCAGATTTTCATAAAAATATACAGAATAATGATGCTTTTGCAAACTTACCAACTGGTGTAAAGTATATGGCAGTAATTGTACTTATTTTATTATTTATAATACTGATGATTAAAATATTTAAGTAATGATAGGATGAGGAGGGATATTTATGTCTGATACTGGTAGTAGGCTAGATGAAAGAAAAATACAAGATTTATATAATGCCTTTGAAATGGCTGATAATATAGTATATAGAAATTATATAAACAATTTGTCAGAATTGGATATTGTTCCGGTTACAGGGGAATTCCTAACCAAAAAGATTGGACAAGATCTTAGATTAATTAAAGTAGAGAAGATTGTATATGATAAAGATGAAAATGTCCTACAAAAATTAACCAATATTTATAATATGGCATACTCTTTGGGCGTTAATTTGGTTATGATTTTGGACTCAGATGGTTCAGAAGTTAAATTGTATATTGGAATATGTAAGGAAGAGGATAGCAGTAGTTTAAGGCTTGGAATTGAATCGTTATATAATGGATTTAGTGGAAATTTTCCGGGCAGTATGGCAATATTAAAAGATATATTGTTGGAAAATAATGAAAGTAAAAAAGTAATTGAAAATTGCCTTTATAATGATAAAAATGCTTTGTCTGTTGTATCAGGTGTTGCAGGGGAGAGAAGTGATAAAGCTGAGGATAATTCCAAGTTTGTTCAAGGGATTGAAAAACTCATTGATTCAATGAAAGGTATTCCTTTTTCAAGTTTTATAATAGCAAATCCAATATCTAAAAATGAACTTAAAGAAATAAAAGCTGAACTGGAATTGCTTTATTCATCATTGAAACCTTTTGAAAAATCAGTTAAAAACTTTTCAGAAAATCATTCGGAAGGAGTGTCGACTTCTGTAAGCGAAGGTTTGGCAGATAGTTTTGGAAGCAGCAAATCAAAATCACTATCATTAGGGACTTCGGAAAGCAAGGCTAAAACGATAGGAGGATCTGTTGGAATAAGTGGTAGCAGCTCTACAAGTACATCTACTACTACCTCTACCTCTGCCTCTGTCACACTTGGGATACTTAAAGGGATTATAAACGTAGCTGCTACAGCTACGGTTGGAAAGTCACTAACTGAGACTATTAGTCAAATGGCAGGTTTCAATGCATCTGCTAACAGGTCTACAACAACTACAGAAGGTACTTCAAGAACCAATACTTCTACTGAATCAACCAACAGGCAACAGACAAAAAGCAGTACAAATACTAATACTGATACATCAAGTGATTCAGCAGGTACTTCATTACAGATTGAGTATATTAATAAAGGTGTAAAGCAGTTACTTTCTCAAATTGATTTGCACTTAGAGAGAATTAAAAAATGTGAAAATTATGGAGTATTTTCAGTTGCATCATACTTTTTGGCTAAAAATGCAGGATACTCCAGTATGGCGGCAAGTACATATAAGTCGTTAATTAGTGGGGAAAATACATTTGTAGAATCAGCTAATATTTCTACTTGGGATGATAAAGATAGACTTTTTGAGATTAAAAAATATTTGCAATATTGCCGTCATCCGATTTTTGAATTATATTGTGGTACAAATAAAAATAAGGTCACAGCAGTTTCAGTAGTTAGCGGAAAAGAGCTGGCATTACATTTAGGTATACCTAAAAAGTCTGTTACAGGTGTTGTTGTTTCGGAGTGTGTAGCATTTGGCAGAAATACTTTTACCTTATCTCAGAATAAAAGTAAAAAAATGATAGAAATAGGTAATATCTATCATATGAATTCTGATGAAGATACTAAGGTTAAATTATGTGTAAATGATCTTGCTATGCACACATTTATTACGGGAGCGACCGGTTCAGGAAAATCTAATGCGGTATATAATTTGATAAACAGACTAGATGATGAGGAAATAAAATTTCTTGTTATTGAACCGGCTAAGGGTGAGTATAAGCATGTTTTTGGTAACAGAAAAGATGTAAGGGTATATGGAACTAATCCAAACAAAACAGAAATGCTTAGAATTAATCCATTTAGTTTCCCGAAAGATATACATGTATTAGAGCATATAGACAAGCTGATTGAAATATTTAATGTTTGCTGGCCTATGTATGCAGCTATGCCGGCTGTATTAAAGGAGGCTGTGGAAAAAGCCTATGCCAATGTAGGTTGGGATTTAAATAGCTCAGAAAATATTATTGGAGAAAGGTTATTCCCAACATTTAATGATGTTTTGGATATGTTACAAGATGTTGTTGAGAATTCTGCATTTTCAGAAGAAGTTAAAAGTAACTATTCGGGAGCATTATTGACAAGGGTTAAATCTTTAACGAATGGAATTAATGGAAGAATTTTTACAAATTATGAACTTTCCGGGGATGAGTTGTTTGATAATAATGTAATAGTAGATTTAAGTAGGGTAGGGGCGATGGATACTAAAGCCCTTATTATGGGAATATTAGTTATGAAACTTCAGGAACATAGAGTTAATGCCGGAGGTATGAATAAGAAACTCTCCCATGTGACAGTGCTGGAAGAAGCTCATAATCTATTGAAATCCGGTGCTAGTTCAACAGGAGCAGCAGAAGGAGCAAATTTGGTAGGAAAATCTGTAGAAATGCTGTCAAATATAATTGCAGAGGTAAGAACTTATGGTGAAGGATTTATAATTGTGGATCAGGCACCGGGACTTTTAGATGCCTCTGTAATAAGGAATACGAACACTAAAATTATGCTTAGACTGCCGGATTATGAAGATAGAAAGCTGGTAGGAAAGGCAGCAAACCTTACGGATAATCAGATTAATGAAGTTGCCAAATTGCCTGTTGGAGTGGCTGCAGTTTATCATAATGATTGGATTGAGCCTGTTTTATGTCATATAGAAAAGGCTAAATCTGATGAACATTACGAAGACCACAAGGATACAAATTTAATTGATGCAAGAAGTGAAATATTAAAGTATCTTGTAGACATAATGTCGGGAAAAGAATTTGATAGAAAGGCTAAGGATAATGTAGAAAGACTTTTAAAATATGAAAAATTATCAGTAGAATTAAAAGTTAAACTTTTATCAATGGTTAAGTCTAATAAAAAAATTGATGAAGATGTAGTGAAACAATATGTACTTGAGGCATATGGAGATTGTGACTCTGCTTTTTTAGCAGCTTGTGGAGCAGAGGATATTAGAGAGTGGAATGATACTCTTGTAAGAAAAATAGACAGGAATCTTGAAGAAATGGATAGAACATATCAGAATATAGTGTTAAAAACAATTCTTGAAGCTAGGGCAGAGGAGGATATTCATTTTGAAGATATGAGTCTGAAATGGTTTAATTATATGACTAAACATGGTTTAATGTAAGGGGGGAGGGAAAATGTTTAAGGAATTTACTGATTCTATGAAAAGTATAACCAAGGCTTTTAAAGATATGGATAAAGTTTCATCTAATAAGATAAAGTCAGGAGTTATAGGAAAGGATGTAAAGCCAAAGTTTTTTGATAAAATGGGTGAAAAAGAAACAAGGCCAAGACATATAAGCACTATTAATGAAAACATGAAAGGAAAATCAATTAATGATGTTAGGTATGATTCAAAAGAAATTAAGCTTAATGGAGAAAAATACGAAGGTGTTTTTCCGCAATTTAAATCTAAGATTGATATATACTTGCCCAAAGAATTACAAAAAGCATCTGATGCAGAACAGATGAGATATTGTACAAAAGAAGTAGCTAAACGAGTAGATAGAGATCCTAATTTTGCAAAAAAATTTACACCACGACAATTGGAGCAAATTCGTAAGGGTGAACCAAGAATAAGTGGATTGACTTGGCATCATAATGAGGAACCTGGTAAAATGCAATTAGTAGATGCAGATAAACATAGTGCTGCACGCCATACTGGAGGCAGAAGTCTTTGGGGAGGCGGGAGTGACTGTAGATAGGAGAGGTTGACGATGAATATTGAATGGAAATATAAAATTGATTTAAAAGAGAATGCTTTATCTGAGATGGAAGAAAAGTACCAAATTCTTATTCCGGATGATTTGAGGGAACTATTAAAAATTGCCAATGCAGCAACTCCCTCAAAGTTTAAATTTAAGTTAAAAACAGAAGAGAAGTTGCTTGGGGCGATTCTTTCATTCAATCCAAACGAAACAGAAGCAGATAGTTTTGATGATGCAATGCAGATAGATTTTGAGAAGGGTGTTATTCCCTTTGGAATTGATCCCTTTGGTAATTATATTTGTTATAATACTGCAAACAAGAGTATAATGTTTTATGATTATGAAGTTGAAAGGTTAGAAAAAATAACTTCGAGATTGGAAGAGTTCTTGAAACTGCTATATTGATAATTGTATAGATGAAAATATTTTATGAGGAGGTAATGATATGTCAAGAAGAGTATTGCATTGGCTAATTTTAGATTTTATTGCAAAGATATTTGGTTGGTAAAGTTAAATGGTATGAGGAATTAAAGATAAAAGCAGATAAAAATTGACAAACTACCTCTATATGTCTAATATTATGATATGTGGAGGTAGTTTTAATTTAAAAAATATAGTATTATTACATGCAACTAAAAATATACTTACCTATATAGAAAAGATGAGATAAAATAAAATGAAACCAACAAATATATTATCATATTTAGAC
>NZ_JBQMXS010000062.1:0-7387 GCF_052173895.1 Catonella sp.
GGAGCTATCCCCATATCTGGACATCCTTCTTCTTCATCATATACCCATCCACAAACATCACATACATATCTTGCCATAAGTGTTCTCCTTTATTTTATATAATTATTAAGAGTAAAATACTACTCTATTTCAAAATAAATTATACACTATTTAATTGTGGAAAACAATAACAAAATGAACTTTATTAAAAGTGTATATATTTTTAAACAAAATTTTATTTCTTCATTTTGTAAGCCTGCTCACAGTAGATGCAGCGATAAGTTATATTGGATTTGTCTGTAAGTTTAAAAATGTGAGGAAGTCCTCTTTCTACAGAAGTTATGCAGCGAGGATTTTTGCAGGTAAATATATCTTTTACAGTTTCAGGAAGAGTTGGGTGCAGCTTATCTTTTATTACTCCATCAACTATTACATTAACTGTAATGCTATCTCCAAAGATAGAAAGCATAGGGAGATTTAACTCTTTTGGTACTCCTTCTATTTTAATAATATCCTTTTTACCCATTTTTGAACTTTTGGCATTTTTAATAATGGCTATTTGGTTATCATATCTGCTGAGATGAAGATACTTATAAATAGACATTGAAAGTCCGGCAGGAATGTGATCAATTACATAGCCTGAATTAAGACCGCTTATATTTAACATAATTATCCTCCTTATGCTAATTCAAGTAAACGCAGAATAAGAGCCATTCTTACATAGACACCGTATTTTGCCTGTTTAAAATAGGTTGCTCTCTTATCGTTATCAACTTCAGTTGCTATCTCATTAACCCTTGGAAGAGGGTGAAGTATCATAAGGTCTTCCTTTGCATTTGCAAGCTTTGGCATATCAAGAATGTAGGTATCTTTAAGCCTGATATAATCTTCTTCATTGAAAAAGCGTTCGCGTTGAACCCTTGTCATATAGAGTACATCAAGCTCTGGAAGTGCGTTCTCAAGAGAAGTAGTTTCTATATAAGGAGCATTGTTGGCATTTAAGATTTCAGTTTTAACATACTCAGGAAGTTTAAGCTCATCAGGAGAAATAAGTACAAACTTTATTTCAGGATACCTTACAAGTTCCTGAATAAGAGAATGAACAGTTCTTCCAAACTTGAGGTCGCCACAGAGACCGACTGTCATATGCCCCAATTCGCCACGAAGTTCTTTTATGGTAAGTATGTCTGTAAATGTCTGGGTAGGATGGTTATGTCCTCCGTCACCGGCATTTATTACAGGGATTTCAGAGTACATAGCAGCTACCTGTGGAGCACCTTCTTTAGGGTGACGCATAGCGCAGATATCGGCGTATGCTGATATTACTCTTATGGTATCGGCTACGGTTTCTCCCTTTGCAGCTGAACTTGAGGAACTTTCAGAAAAACCGAGGACACTGCCACCTAAATTAAGCATTGCTGATTCAAATGAAAGGCGGGTTCGTGTACTCGGTTCATAAAATAATGTAGCTAATTTTTTACCATGGCAGATTTCTTTGTATTTTTCAGGCTTTCTGTAAATATCAGATGCAAGAGCCAAAATCTCATTGGTTTCATCAACTGAAAAATCAAGCGGACTTATCAGATGCCTCATAATTACCTCCTTACAAATGTACATTAATATCATCTGAACAATTTTATTACAGAAATGAAAATATGGCAAGAGGGATTTAAGATTTAGTTTTTATTATTGAAAAATTGCAGACTTCTTATTATACTATTAAGTGAAGGAAATGGTAGGAGTGCAAGGTTACGATTTATATGCTATACTAAAGAGTAGGATTAACAATTGGAGGAAAATATAATGGCAGAGTTTAAAGATAAAGTAATGTATTTGGGACATAGTGGATTTTTGCTTGAGCTTGAGAGTGCGACCTTAATTTTTGATTGGTATCAGGGAGAGATTCCACCATTAAGAGGAGATAAGCCTGTATATATATTTGCAAGTAGTATAAATCAGGATCATTTTAGACCGGAAATATTTGGAGCTGTTGAACAGCTGCCTCACGCAGAGATTTTTATAGGATATGATCATTCCATTTCGGAGGTGGATACATTTTTAGACAGTCTTCCTGAGAGGATTCAAGATCATGTCAGTTGTTTTGACGGAGATGCAAGGCTTTATTCTGAAAATGAGGAAATGCTTGTAAGTTCTATTCCGTCAACTGAGAATGGAGTGGCTTTCATAGTTGAGATTGAAGGAAAGACTATATTACATGGAGGAACCTTATATCTTAATCAAACAGCTACAGAAGAAGACTATAATAAGTGGTATGAAAAAATGAAACTGGATCATCCGGAGCTAAATATAGCGGACTATCAGATGTATCTGAATCATTGTGAAGAGGAATTTGGAAAGTATACAGAAAAAATTAAGGGAAGAACTTTTGATTATGCAATGATTCCTCTTGAGCCAAAATATGGTGATATTGGTGAAAGAACTGTAAAAAGATATATGCAGGTGGCAGATTATAAGCTGTGGTCACCAATGCAGTTGCATGGAATGTATGATGCAGTGGATGAATTTGTGACAAATTATCCTGAATTTGCTAAAAATATGATAGGTGTTACCAAGAAGAGTGGAGTAAAACAGGCTATAAAGTCCGGTCAAAAGTATGAGTTGTAAAGGCTTATAGGGAGAATAATTTGATTAAGATTGATTTAGTTACAGGTTTTTTAGGTTCGGGAAAGACGACATTTATTAAAAAATATGCTAAGTATTTTTTAGATAAAGGTTTAAAAATAGGAATACTTGAAAATGATTACGGTGCTATAAATATAGACTTAATGTTATTAGGAGATCTTTTAGGTGAAAATTGTGAGTTGGAAATGATAATCGGTGGAGGAGATCTTTTAACTCATAAGAGAAGGTTTAGGACTAAGCTGATTGCAATGGCAATGAGTGGGTATGACAGAGTAATAGTAGAGCCTTCAGGTATATTTGAACCTGAAGAACTGTTTGATTTACTGAGTGAAGAGCCTTTAGACAGATGGTATGAAGTTGGAAGTGTTATTACCATAGTAGATGTGAGTTTTGAAACTGAACTGTCTGCATCCTCAGAGTATCTTCTTGCTGTACAACTTGCTAGTGCCGGTGCAGTGGTATTTAGTAGGCAGGAAAGCTGTAAGTATGGGAATTTAAAGGAAACAACCCGTTATTTAAACAGCCTGCTTGCAAAAATTAAATGTAAAAGAAAGATTGGTGAAGAGGACATAGTGCCGTCTGAACAAAAATTTGAAGGCTGTGATTTTAGAAGAATTGCGAGTAAGAATTATGTGATTTCGGATTATGAAAAGCAATTTTTTGAAATAAAAGATTATTCTTCCATCTTTATTATGAACTCAAATCTTACAAAGCATCAACTTACAGAAAAGGCAAAAAATATTTTTGAAAAATCAGTAAAATTTGGAAGAGTTATTCGGATTAAGGGGTTTATAGAAGAAAATGGAAGATATTTTTTTATAAATATGACAAAAAATACAATGGAAATTAACAGTATAGAGAAAGGGCAGAATATACTTATAATAATAGGAGAAGAGCTTAATGAAGATGAGATAAAGAATGAAATTAGTGAATAAAATTACATATTTATAAAATTTTTATAATTTTTTATAATATTAAAACTATTATAAAAATAAAGATTATATAATAAATTCCTCCAAAAAATGATGTATAAAATTGCAATCAATTGTATTAATTATGTTGATTATGATTTTAAACTTTGCTATAATCTAAAAGAGAGGTATATATAGGTTAAGAAAGGACAGGATTAAAATTGGCACTGGTAGAAGACAAGTATGATAATTTTAAGGAAGATCCTATAGATAGAGGGAAGATTGGAGAATATTTTTCGAGTATATTTGATGTATTTTCGCATACTGCAAATGGTAAGTATGTATTCATTATGAATATCCCCAATAACTATGCTTACTGGTCAAGTGAGGCAGTGTCTTATTTTGGATTGCCAAGTAATAGAATGTACAATCCAATAGAAGTTTGGGGAGAAAAGATTAATCCTCATGATCGGGAAATGTTCTACGAAGATATAAAGAGTTTGCTTGAAAAAAGAATTGATGAGCATAATCTTACTTATAGGATTAAGAATAAGAATGGTGACTATGTTACCTGTACATGTAGGGGATGCATAATTTATGATGATAATGGTGAGATGCTTTATTTTGCAGGTAATGTAATTAATCACCAGAAAAGTGAGCTGATTGATCCGGTTACAGGACTTAGAAATCGAGATGGGCTTTTTGCCTGCATGAATGATTTGAAAAAGGAAAATAAAAAATATTATTTTCTTATGGCAGGTCTTAAGCAGTTTTATAAGGTAAATTATGCTTATGGCTATGATTTTGGCAATCAGATTTTAGGAATAATTGCCGATATGTGGCGTGAAATGAATGATAACGGTGTAGTTTTTAGGACTGAAGGAACTAAAGCAGTTCTGATATTTGAGATGGACAAATACAGTAAAAGAGATGTAGAGAAAAAGTACAAGGAAATCTCAGATAAGTTGAAACAAGGAATAGAGTATAATGGATGTAAAGTTTTCCTCAGTATTTATGCCTGCTTATACGAATCTACCAATTTGGATTTAGATGTAAATACAATTTATAACTGTGCTATGTATGCTACCAATAAAAAGAAAAAAGAAGAAAATGATGAAATATTTTTAGTTACGGAAAATCTATTTTCAGGAAATAAGATTTTTATGGAAAAACTTAGTTATATCCGTAATTGCATACATAAAAATTTTATGGGCTTTTATCTTGTTTATCAGCCTATTGTATCTGCAGATACTGGTGAACTTACAGGAGCTGAGGCTCTTATAAGGTGGAAGGGTGAACCGTATGGATTTGTACCTCCTAACGAGTTTATTGAATGGCTTGAAGGAGATACAATATTTTATGATTTAGGAAATTGGATAATAAGACAGGCAATAAGAGATACCAAAGAACTTATAGAAATTTATCCCGATATTTTAGTAAATATTAACTTAGCATATCCTCAGTTGCAAAATTTGAGATTTAATTCTGATCTTAGTGATATATTAGAAGAGGAGGGATTTAATCCACAAAATTTAAATCTGGAACTTACAGAAAGATGTAAATTTAGCAATATAGACACATTGAGAAGTAGTATTGCTTTTTTTAAGTCTTTGGGCATTAGCAGTGCACTAGATGATTTTGGAACAGGATATTCAGCCCTTGATCTTATGGTGGAACTTCAAGTAGATGAAATTAAGATTGATAAGAGTTTCATTCAGGACATTGATAAAGATATATCAAGACAGAGCCTCTTAAAAGCTATTACAACCTGTGCTCATGAGTTGGGCAAGAGAGTTTGTGTAGAAGGAATAGAAACTGAAGTGATGGCAGGCTATCTGTATAATCATTTTGAGATTACCAAATATCAGGGTTATTATTTTTCAAAGCCTCTTGAAAAGCAGGATTTCATAGACTGGGTTAAGAAGAATAAGGAAGATTTTGCAAAATAAAGGAGTAGGGCTGTATGAAGATTGTTCAAACAGCCGTACTCCTTTTCGTATGAATATATACTGAATTATCTATTATATAAAATATATAATTATTTCATTGGTTTCCATCAAAACAGTAGGTACATAGATTTTCTTTGCCTATGCCGATTGATTCTATCATGTCATCAAGCCTGTTAAATCTTAAAGAGGTAAATCCGAGTTCTTTACGAATTTCATCTACCATTTTTTTGTATTTTTCCGAGTCAGGATTAGCATATTCTTCTAAAATATCACTAGATACATCTTCACCTTCTTCATTTTTAATAATTCTTCTTGTAATCAAATCCATGTCAGAGGTGGAGCGAGAGAAATTGATATATTTACAGCCGAACATAATAGGTGGGCAGGCAGGTCTTACATGTACTTCTTTTGCACCACTTTTATAAAGAAATTCAGCAGTTTCTCTAAGCTGTGTACCTCTTACAATTGAATCGTCTATTAAAAGTATTTTTTTCCCTTCTATAAGCTCATGTACGGGTAGGATTTTCATTTTAGCAATAAGATCCCGTTTGGACTGAATTGTGGGCATAAAAGAGCGAGGCCAAGTCGGAGTATATTTTATAAATGGCCTTGAAAAAGGTACTTCGGATTCATTTGCATATCCGACAGCATGTGCAGTACCCGAGTCCGGTACGCCTGCAACTATATCAATATCATTGATGGACATATTATCACGTTTAGCCATAAGGCTACCACATCTATTTCGCATAGATTCAACAGAAATGCCTTCATAACTAGAAGAAGGATAACCAAAATAAACCCAGAGGAAGGAACATATTTTTTTGGGGTTATTCGGGAGTGAAAGCACTTTTATGCCATCGGGAGTAATTATATCTATTTCACCGGGTTCAAGTTCTTTATAATGCTCATATCCTAAATTGAGATAGGCGAAACTTTCAAAAGAGGCACAGTAGCCTTCTTCTTTTTTTCCTATGGCAATAGGTGTACGGCCAAGAGAGTCTCTGGCGCAGTATATTCCTAGAGGAGTGAGGATGAGCATTGTCATAGAGCCTTCAATTTTTTTCCACACATATTGTATGCCTTCTATAAGATTACTTTTTTGATTTATAATAGCGGCTACAAGTTCGGTTTGATTCACCTTGCCTCCGCTCATTTCAAGAAAATGGGTACCACCATTTGCTGCAATATCATCAGCAATTTCATCAGCATTGTTGATTCTTCCTACAGTAACTAGAGAGAATGTTCCATGATGTGACCTTACAATTAGAGGTTGAGGTTCATAGTCAGAGATAGAGCCTATTCCGAAGTTTCCTTTCATTTCTTGCATATCTCTATCAAATTTACTTCTAAAAGGAGAATTTTCGATATTGTGGATTGCCCTTTCAAAACCATTTTCACCTAAAACAGTCATTCCGGCTCTGCGAGTACCAAGATGTGAATGATAGTCTGTTCCAAAGAATAAATCAAAAACACAGTCATTTTTAAGTGCTGCTGCAAAAAAACCACCCATCTATTTAGCCTCCTTATATATGTCAATGATAGTACAAGTTAGTATATTAGTCAACTATTAGAATAATTAAAGAAATTTAAAAATTATATAACCCCTACTAATATAACAAGCAGGGGTCGTTATATAATCTATACTTCGGCAGGCTGATTAAGCTTTATCATTTTAACAAATTCAGCTCTGGTAAGAGGCTTACTAAAATAATAACCTTGTATATATTTGCAGCCGAGTTTGATAATTTCTCTTGCCATTTCCCTAGTTTCTACACCTTCTGCAACAACCTCAAAACCAACGGAAATAGGAGTCTTAACAAAATTCTTTAATAAAATCATAGACTTTTCATCAGTAGAGATAAAAGGAGCTTGAACAATTGATTTGTCTATTTTAATTAGTTTTAA
>NZ_JBQMXS010000063.1:0-7286 GCF_052173895.1 Catonella sp.
AGCATAATTATTCCGAATAGAAAAACAAGCACTGAGATACCTATGGCACAGAGCATAAAAAACTCCTGAGGGAGGTATTTAATGATGGGGTCAGTCCTGTAGTCAAATATCCAATAATCATTATTAAAGGCTATTTGGTGGAAGAGGATGAAGATTTTATTAAAATTTGCATATATAAGTACTGCAAGACTGAAAGGAATGAAAATTGTAGTAAGGCCTCCTACAAGCAGATACTCATAGCTGTGATATAGCCTGTGGTAGAGAGGGATGAGTAGAATTAATACTATTACTCCTATTATCAAAGCAAGCTGAAACTCTAAGAAGATAGTCTTTACTTCTTCAAAATGGGTTATTCCGTTGGCAGACGATGGTAGATGTGGAAATTCCAGTTTATCAGCTCCCCAAAAAGAATTATAATCTATGAGAGTATCATAGTTTTCTTTTATTTGCTCATAATTAAGTTTGCTGTTTTTAATAAAATTATGAATCATGCTGTAGTAAAGAGGACGGAAATTAAGTAGGGCTGTGGTAGCTAAGGTTATTGATACCATCATCAAAATTACTGAAATAAAAGCAGAAAAAATTGATTTTAAATACATTTTCATAGATATCTCCTTGCAAAACTTCATAATTATGGTAAACTAAATAGATAATGAAATTTTAACATATTTTTTTTAATAGTAAAAGAGAAATTAGAGAGGATATTATAGATGGGTAGAAGTATTAAAAGTATTGAAGAAGTAGTGATTCCTGAGGAATATGAGTTAGTCTTCACTAAGGAACTTGAAGATATTAAGGCTTTAGGAATATATTTAAAGCATAAAAAGAGTGGAGCAAGGCTTGCACTTGTATCCAATGAAGATGATAATAAGGTGTTTTGTATAGGCTTTAAGACTCCACCGGAAGATTCGACAGGAGTTGCACATATAGTAGAACATACAGTTCTTTGTGGTTCTAAAAAGTATCCATCTAAAGATCCTTTTATTGAAATGGCTAAAGGCTCATTGAATACTTTCTTAAATGCGATGACATATCCTGATAAAACCATTTATCCTGTTGCGAGCTGTAATGATAAAGATTTTAAAAATCTTATGAGTGTGTATCTTGATGCAGTATTTTATCCGAATTTACATACTAATAGAGCTATATTTGAGCAGGAAGGTTGGCATTATGAACTGGATGAAGAAACCGGAGAGCTTAAGATAAATGGAGTTGTTTATAATGAGATGAAGGGAGCATTTTCTTCTCCGGATGAGGTTGAAGATTTATGTGTGAGGGAGGCATTGTATCCTGATTCTCCTTATGGAATTGAGTCCGGTGGTGATCCTGAAGTAATACCTGAACTTACTTACGAGAATTATGTAGCATTTCATAAACGATTTTATCATCCGTCTAATTCGTATATTATACTTCATGGCAATTTCGATATTGAAGAAAGGCTTGAGTTCTTAGACAAGGAGTACTTGTCAGACTTTGATAAGATAGATCCAAAATCAGATATTCCTCTTCAAAATCCTGTAGGAGGAGATTTTACAGATAGTTATTCTATTGCAGAAAGTGAAGAAATAAAAGAAAAGACTTTCCTTTCCTACAATGTAGTTACAGGAGTTGCTACTGATGTAATGACTATGGGAGCTTTACAACTTCTAAGATTTGTACTTATGGATGCTCCGGGGGCGGCAGTAAAAGAGGCACTTATAAATGCAGGAATAGGAAAAGACATATCTTCAAGTCTATCTGCACATATGTTTCAGCCTACTTTTTCAATTCATGCTACCGGAACGGAGGCAAATAGGAAGGATGAATTTGTAAAAATAATTGAAGATACATTAAATAGAATAGTTGTTGAAGGTGTAGATGAGAAAAAACTCACTGCAGCTATTAACTACGGAGAGTTTAAGTATAGGGAGAAGGATTCGGGAAGATTTCCGGCAGGACTTCTTACAGGCATCAATATGTATACTACTTGGCTATATGATGAGAATATGGTATTTGACCAAGCGGATGTAGGCAAGAACTTTGATGTGCTAAGGAGCAAGATAGGTACAGGATATTTTGAGGAATTAATAAAGACTTATCTTATTAATAATGAGCATAAAGTTATTTTTACACTTGTTCCGGAAAAGAATAAGAATGATAGGATAGAAAAAGAATTAAAGGACAAACTGGCAAAATATAAGGAGTCACTTACCGATAAGGACTTGGAAATACTTAAGGAGAGGGCAGAAAAATTAAGAATTTTTCAGGAAGAACCATCGTTAGAAGAAGATATTGAAAAACTTCCTACTCTTGAAAGAAGTGATATTTCTACTGAAATCAAGCCTCTTAAAAATATAGAAAAAGAACTGCTTAAAAGACCTATAATTTGGCATAAGATAAATACTAACGGCATTATCTATTTCAGACTTAATTTTGATATAAGTGATATGGATTCGGACGAATTAGCATATTTTGGACTTTTAACAGAATTACTTGGACTCATAGATACAAAGGAAAGAGGATATTCAGACTTTGTATCAGAAACTCTTATGTATACCGGTGGAATCAATACTGATTTGGGAGTTCATACAGACAAGGCTGATAAGAATAAAGTATTAATGAGTTATTCTGTAAGGTTCAAGTCCCTTGTTTCACAGATTGATAAAGGACTTCCACTTATTTTAGAAATGCTTTATAAGTCTAAGATAAATAATGAAAGTGATAAGAGGATACTTGAGATTTTAAGGGAAAATCTTGTTGGTATGGAAATGGAATTTGAAAATAGTGGAGACAGGATGTCTGCTATGATTGCCAAGACTAATTTTTCTATAAATGCTAGGATTGGCAACGCTCTTTCAGGGCTTGCACACTACAGATTTGTGAAAGATTTAACAGAGAATTTTACTGCTAAGAAAGAAGAGTTATATGATAAGCTGAATTCTCTTATCAAAAAATACTTTGTAAAAGAAAGAGTATTAATGAGTCTTACAGTGGATGAGGAAGACTATGGTAAGGTTGTTTATGAATTAGAAAATATAATAAAAGAGATTCCAAACGGAGAAAGAGTAGGAAAAACTCTGCTTTGTGATAGGATGAAACTTGAGATAGATGAACTTAAGTCTAAGAAGAAAGAGGGACTGCTTGCAAAGGGATACACTGCCTCAGGACAGGTACAGTATGTGACTAGGGCAGGTAACTTCATAGATGCAGGATTGCCTTATACAGGTGTGTTAAATGTATTAAATGTGCTTTTAAGCTATGAATATCTTTGGGTAAATGTTAGGGTTAAAGGAGGAGCATACGGCTGCTACAGTAAGTTTGACAGGAACGGTGATTCCATATTCTCATCTTATAGAGACCCGAAACTTTTTGAAACAAATGAGATTTATGAGCATATAGCAGAATATCTTGAAAATTTTGAAACATCTGAAAAGGATGTGACTAAGTTTGTAATAGGAGCAGTAGGAGGTGCAGACATTCCTTTAACTCCTTATGCTGATGGAGAGAGGTCGTTTCTTGCTTATATGAGTGGAACGACCGAAGAAGACATAAAAAAATCAAGAAATGAAATGATAAATACTACTGTTTCCGATTTGAGAGACATGGCAAAGTACATAAGGGCAATACTTGATGAAAAGGTACTGGTAGTAGTAGGCTCTGAGAAAAAGATTAAAGAGAATGTTGATAAGTTTGATGAAATATCAAGCCTGCTTGCATAGTAGGATGGAGGATGAATGGGAAAATTTAAATCGGGATTTGTAACCCTTATAGGGCGTCCTAATGTGGGCAAATCAACTCTTATGAATAATCTTATAGGTCAGAAGATAGCAATTACATCTTCAAAGCCTCAGACTACTAGAAATAGGATTCAGACTGTGTATACTGATGTAACAGGTCAGATTATCTTTCTTGATACTCCAGGTATACATAAGGCTCAGAATAAGTTAGGTGAATACATGGACTCAGTGGCAGAAAGAACACTGTCGGAGGTAGATGTTGTATTGTGGCTTGTAGAGCCGACAACCTTTATTGGAAAGGGAGAACAGCATATTGCAGAGCTTTTATCAGCAACCAAAACTCCTGTTATACTGGTGGTAAATAAGATTGATACTGTGGAAAAAGGTGAACTTTTGCCTGTAATTGACAAATACAAAGATATTGTGAACTTTAAAGCCTGTGTACCTGTTTCAGCAGTAACAGGTGAAAATAAAGAGGATCTTCTTAAGACTGTATTTGATTTACTTCCTGAAGGGCCTATGTACTATGATGAGGATGTGATTACGGATCAGGCAGAGAGGCAGATTACGGCAGAACTGATAAGAGAGCAGGCTTTAAGGCTCTTAAAAGAGGAAGTTCCACATGGAATTGCAGTTGTAATTGACAGTATGAAGGAAGTAAAGGATACCGGTGTAAGGCATAGTCATAAAAATATAATGAATATTGAGGCAACTATTTTTTGTGAAAGAGATTCTCATAAGGGGATAATTATAGGGAAAAAAGGTGCAATGCTAAAAGCAATAGGGACTAAAGCAAGGCATCAGATTTCAGATCTTCTTGGCATGAAGGTGAATCTTAATCTTTGGGTTAAGGTAAAAAAAGACTGGAGAAATTCTGATTCGCTTATGAAGAATTTCGGATATAAAGAGGAAAATCATTGACAGATGAAATAGAAGTGTCGGGAGTAGTCGTTTCCGGAATACCGATAGGAGAATACGACAAAAGAATAGTAATTATAACTATGGAGTTAGGTAAAATTCATGCCTTTGCAAGGGGAGCAAGAAGGACAAATAGCAAGCTGTTAGCAGGTACAGATCCACTTACTTTTGGTAAATTTAAGTTGGTTTCAGGAAGAAATGCTTATACTTTGACTGAGGTCAAAATAGTAAACTATTTTGACGAGTTAAAAATGGACATAGAAAGAGTGTATTATGGATTTTATTTTTTAGAGCTTGCATCCTACTTTTCAAGGGAAAATATTGTGGAAAAGGCTCTTGTAAATCTTATTTACATAGCATTTAAAGCACTTGCAGCAAAGATAGATATACTTACACCGGATTTTATCAAGGCGATATTTGAGTGGAAAATTTTTGCAATAGAGGGTATAATGCCTAATATAGATGGTGGAATTCTCTTAGGCAAGAGGCTCAGGCCTTCTACTGCTTATGCAATAAAGACAGTATCAATCGGAGATTTAGATAAAATTTTTTCGTTTGATTTGGAATTAGAATCAAAAAAAGAGTTTATAAAACTTGCCAAAGAGTATAGAGATTTAAATACAGATATAAGTTTTAAATCTTTAGAAATGATAAGAGAGGTATAAGGAAATGAAGAAAAAAAGCCTTTTGGCGATAGCGGCAGCTGTAATCATTCTTTCATCTTGTGACAGTATGCCAAAAGAAATCAAAGCAGGAGATGTGAGTGTAGAAACACTTTATATGAGGGCGGACGGAAGTGGACAGGTTGCCTATGTTGAGGATTTTACAGAAAAATATTTCAACATTGAAGAACTTAAAGGCTATATTGCAGCAGAACTGATTTCTTACAATAAGCAGTATGGAGATAAAGTTATAGAACTAAGTGATATTGAATTAAAAAATAGTGGTGTGACAGCTGTCCTAACCTTTAAAGATGAGAAAGTATATGCAGATTTTAATAAGGCGAGGGGAGATAATAATGTTAAGTTCCCTAAGGCAGCAGAGGCTTTGACGGAATTTGCAGATGCATTATTTAAAGAGGCAGATTCTAAAGAAGATATAAATAAAAAGGCAAGTGAAGTGTTGTCAGATGATTATAATATTGCAGTAGTGAATGGCTTTCTGAACTTCCAAACAGGGAAAAAAATAAAATACTATTATGGTGGAACTCTTATAGATACACACCATTTTAGAGTTGACGAGGGAAAGACTGCTGTGGTAGTATATTCAAAATGATTGTTAAAAATTAAACTAATTCCATCTGTAAATATTACAAGCAATAAATATAGATGGTTTGGATTAATCTATTGAATCAGAGAAAGAGAGGTAACTTATGGAAAAAACAATGGAAAAAATTGTGGCTCTGGCAAAGGCAAGAGGTTTCGTGTATCCGGGTTCAGAAATATACGGAGGACTTGCCAATACTTGGGACTACGGTAATTTAGGTGTAGAGCTTAAAAACAATGTGAAGAAGGCTTGGTGGAAGAAGTTTATTCAGGAAAGCCCATATAATGTAGGTGTTGACTGTGCTATACTTATGAATCCTCAGACTTGGGTAGCATCAGGGCATCTTGGAAGTTTTTCAGATCCACTTATGGACTGTAAATGCTGTCATGAAAGATTTAGGGCTGATAAGCTCATTGAAGATTTTGCGAAAGAGAAAAATATAACTCTTAGAAGTTCTGTAGATGGTTGGTCAAATGAAGAAATGAAGAACTTTGTAGATGAAAATGCAATTCCTTGTCCAAGCTGTGAAAAGCATGATTTTACAGATATTCGTCAGTTCAACCTTATGTTTAAAACTTTTCAGGGAATTACAGAGGATAGCAAGGCAGTAGTTTATCTCCGTCCTGAAACAGCACAGGGTATCTTTGTAAACTTTAAGAATGTACAGCGTACATCAAGAAAGAAGATTCCGTTTGGTATAGGTCAGATAGGTAAATCATTTAGAAATGAAATTACACCGGGTAACTTTACCTTCCGTACAAGAGAATTTGAACAGATGGAATTAGAGTTCTTCTGCGAGCCGGGTACAGATATGGACTGGTTCCATTATTGGAGAAACTTCTGTAAGGATTGGCTTATTTCTCTTGGTATGAAAGAAGAAGAAATGCGTATGCGTGACCATGATCCTGAGGAACTTTCTTTCTATTCAAAAGGAACTACCGATATTGAGTTCTTATTCCCATTTGGCTGGGGTGAGCTTTGGGGCATAGCAGACAGAACTGACTATGACCTTGACAGACATCAGAAAATATCCGGTGAGCCTATGGAGTATTTTGATGATGAGAAGAAGGAAAAATATATTCCTTATGTAGTAGAGCCTTCTCTTGGTGCAGATAGAGTAACTCTTGCCTTTCTTTGTGGTGCTTATGATGAGGAAGAGCTTGAAGGTGGCGATGTGCGTACTGTGCTCCGTTTCCATCCATTCCTTGCACCTGTAAAAGTTGCAGTACTTCCTCTTTCTAAGAAACTTGGAGAGGGTGCGGAAAAGGTATTTGCAGAGATTTCCAAAGACTGGAACTGCGAGTATGATGACAGAGGTGCTATAGGAAAGAGATACAGAAGACAGGATGAAATAGGTACTCCATACTGCATTACCTATGACTTTGA
>NZ_JBQMXS010000064.1:0-7180 GCF_052173895.1 Catonella sp.
GCAGCAGAAGGTGTTTGTGTGGCAGCAGTGGCAGCAGATGGCAAGAGTGCTGCAGTTGTGGAAGTTAACTCTGAGACAGACTTCGTTGCTAAGAATGAGAAATTTACAACATTTGCAAGTGAGGTAGCAGCTAAGGCTCTTACTACATCTGCAGCTGATATAGATGCTTTCCTTGAGGAAGAGTTTGAAGCAGGTAAGTCTATAAAGACAGCTCTTACAGAGCAGATAGCAGTTATCGGCGAGAATATGAACATTAGAAGATTCGGTAAGCTTGCTGAGGCTGAGGGCTTGGTTGAGTCTTACATTCATGGCAGCAGAATCGGTGTACTTGTAGCTCTTAAGACTACAGTAGTAAATGATGCAGCTAAGGAAGCAGCTAGAAATGTAGCTATGCAGATAGCAGCTATGCGTCCTACATACCTTAATAGAGATGAGGTTTCTAAAGAATATCTTGATCACGAAATGGAAATCCTTAAGGCTCAGGCAGCTAATGATCCTAAGCTTTCAGGTAAGCCTGCAAATGTACTTGAGAATATTCTTAAAGGACAGCTTAACAAGGAACTTAAAGAAATCTGCCTTGTAGATCAGGTTTATGTAAAGGACAGCAGCTTTACAGTTCAGAGTTATATAGATAGTGTGGCTAAGGAAATCGGAGCAACTATGGCTCTTACAGGATTTGTTCGTTTTGAGACCGGTGAAGGTCTTGAAAAGAGGAGCGAGAATTTCGCTGATGAAGTAGCAGCTCAGATGGGCAACTAATATTTAGAAATTAAAATATTAACAATTACAATCTCTCTGCAAATTATTTGATTTGTGGAGGGATTTTTTGTAATCTATATTAAAGAAGGATGAGGTGATAATTATACTTACTTTTATACAACAACAATTTATATTTCAGGTTATGTGCCATATAGAGTTTGCTCTAAGAATATTGTTTGCAGGACTTTTAGGCGCAGCGATAGGATTTGAAAGAAAGAACAGAAATAAATTAGCAGGAGTGCGTACACATGCAATAGTAGCTTTGGGAGCTGCACTTATGATGGTTGTGTCCAAGTATGGATTTTCTGATATTGATAAGTTCGATGCCTCAAGAGTGGCATCTCAGATAGTTAGTGGTGTCGGATTCCTTGGAGCGGGGATTATCTTTGTTAGAAATAATAATTCTGTAAGTGGTCTGACTACTGCCGCAGGTATATGGGCAACTGCCGGAGTCGGCATGAGTATGGGAGCTGGACAGTATTTCTTATCAACTGTAAGTACTGTAATGATACTTATAATGCAGGTTGTATTTCATAAAGTAAGATTTTTGGCAAATGAAGCTTTTCAGGATGATATGCGTATTGTATTAAAGCATTCTGATAATGGTGTAAAAAATCTGGAAGAGTATATAATGAATGAAAAAATTGAGATAAAATCAATCAAAATTTCAAAGGTGGATAAGGAGCTTTTAAAGGTGGAATTGGATGTATTATTCCCTGCGGGTTACAATAAGACAGAGCTTATTAACAGGCTGTCGGAGAAGGAAGATGTGGTTTCTGTGAGAGGATGAGTTGACATTGGAAATTGGCTAAAATTCAGGAGATAAATATTGAAAAAATTACTAATCTATATTCGTGAATATACTATGGAAAGTATATTAGGTCCTCTTTTTAAGCTGTTTGAGGCCTGTCTTGACCTTGTAGTACCACTTGTTATGGCATATATAATAGATAAGGGTATAGGAGGAAATGATAAGTCGCTTATAATAAGGCTCTGTCTTGTACTTGTGGGACTTGGTTTTGTAGGACTTACATTTTCGATTACAGCACAATTTTTTGCGGCTAAGGCGAGTGTCGGTTTTATTAAACAGGTAAAACACACAGTGTTTTCGCATATACAGAAACTATCATTTTCAGATATAGACAGGCTTGGTAAAGCTACACTTATAACGAGGCTTACAAGTGACATGAACCAAATTCAAACGGGGGTAAATCTGACACTCAGACTGTTTCTTAGGTCACCTTTTATTGTAATTGGTGCAGTAGTTATGGCATTTAGGATAGACCCACAGATTGCTTTTATATTTGTAGTCACTATAATAGTGCTTTCTATAGTTGTATTTAGCGTTATGCTCTGGTGCATCCCTAAGTACAAAGAAGTACAGACGGCGCTTGATGAGGTACTTGGGAAAACGAGGGAAAATCTTACAGGAGTAAGGGTTATCAGAGCATTTTGTAAAGAGAATGAAGAGATAGAAGATTTTGAAAAATCAAATTCATTTTTAACAGATTTAAGTAAAAAGGTAGGAATGTTTTCTTCTTTAATGAACCCACTTACATATGTAATTATAAACATAGGTATTGCAGTTCTTATTTATAAGGGGGCAGTGAGAGTTGATGCAGGAATACTTACGCAGGGAGAGATAGTTGCTCTTTATAACTACATGGCTCAGATTCTTGTAGAATTGGTCAAATTTGTTAATATGTTTATCAACCTTACACGCTCAGTAGCCTGTGGCAATAGAGTACAGAGTATACTTGAAATAGAGCCTGATATGAAAGAAGGGAAGAACATATATTCTAATAAGAATGTGGAAGAGGCTATTATTGAATTTAAAAATGTGTCACTTAATTATAATGGAAAAATATCTTCTAATAAGGAGGAAAATGCTCTAAACGATATAACATTTTCAGTGAAGAAAGGTGAAACTATTGGGGTAATAGGTGGTACAGGTTCTGGCAAGACCTCTCTAATAAGCCTTATTCCGAGGTTTTATGATGCAAATAAAGGAGAGGTTATAGTAAAAGGAAGAAATGTTGTAGAGTATAGCTTTAAGGAATTAAGGCAAACAGTAGCAGTGGTTTTACAGAAGACTTCACTTTTTAAGGGAAGTATAAGGGATAATATAAAGTGGGGAAATGAAGAGGCGACTGATGAAGAAGTAATGGGAGCGATAAGGATTGCTCAGGCAGAAGATGTGGTAAATTCTAAGACAGAAAGACTTGATTTTATAATAGAGCAGGAGGGAAGAAACCTTTCTGGTGGGCAGAAACAAAGACTTTCCATAGCAAGAGCGCTTGTGAGTAAACCTGAAATTCTAATTTTAGATGATAGTTCTTCTGCTCTTGATTATGCTACTGACCTTGCTCTGAGAA
This sequence comes from Catonella sp., assembly GCF_052173895.1. GTDB lineage: Bacteria > Bacillota > Clostridia > Lachnospirales > Lachnospiraceae > Catonella. The sequence goes on from NZ_JBQMXS010000064.1 coordinate 3,135, forward strand.
AGAGGGTAAGTGAACTTGACTACAAGCCTACGGTGTTTATAGTATCTCAGCGTACCGCATCTATTATGCAAGCAGATAAGATTGTAGTAATGGATGAGGGAGAAATGGTTGGAATAGGAAGGCACGAAGAGTTATTGGATTCTTGCGAGGTTTATAGGGAGATTTATAATTCACAGTATAAATAATGGGAGTAAATATGAAAGATAACAAAAAGATAATTAAAGCAGTTCTTGCTTATATAGGGAATTATAAAATATTACTTTTTGTATCGCTTATAATGGCAATGATTACGGTGATTTTGACACTGTATCTGCCGATTTTATTTGGTGATGCGATTGATCTTGTAGTTGGAAGAGGGCAGACAAAGTTTGACCAAATATTTGATATAATTATAAAATCCGTTTTGGTTGCAGGTACTACCTCGCTCTTTCAGTGGGGGATGACTACAATAAATAATAAAATAGCATATAATGTAGTGAGAGATATAAGAAATGATGCATTTAGGCGACTTGAAAAAATGCCTCTTAGTTATTTGGATACACATTCTACAGGAGAGATAGTTAGTAGAGTAATCGCAGATGCAGATCAGTTTTCAGATGGGCTTTTACTGGGGTTTGCACAGAGTTTTACAGGTATTGCTACAATTCTTGGAACACTTGTATTTATGTTTAGAATAGATGTGTTTACGGCTATTATAGTTATGGTATTGACACCGCTTTCACTGCTCGTGGCGAGATATATTTCAAAACATACTTATGATATGTTTAAGATACAGTCTGAAACAAGGGCAGAGCAGACTTCTTTTATTAATGAAATGATAGGTGGAGCTGATGTTGTGAGGGCTTATGGAAGAGAAGAAAAGGTAATAGAAACTTTTGATGAGATAAATGGGCGGATTGAAAAGGCTTCTCTTAAGGCTACATTTTTCTCTTCTATTACTAACCCTGCCACTAGATTTGTAAATAATATAGTATATGCCTTAGTGGGACTTGTAGGTGCTTTTCAAGTTGTTAACGGTAGAATAAGTGTAGGCGGGCTTTCAGCATTTTTGGCTTATGCAAATCAGTATACCAAGCCTTTTAATGAGATTTCAGGGATAATAACCGAACTTCAGAATGCGATAGCTTGTGCCGGAAGACTTCTTGAACTTATAAATGAAGATATTGAAAACGAAGATGGGGATACTGTACTTGTAGAGGACAAGTCAAATGCGATTGATAAAAAAATAATAAATAATATAGGCAATGTAGAATTAGAGGATGTATCATTTTCTTATGTAAAAGGTAAACGGCTTATAGAGGGGTTTAATCTAAAGGTAAAAAAAGGGCAGAGGATTGCCATAGTAGGTCCTACCGGTTGCGGCAAGACAACACTTATTAACTTGCTTATGAGATTTTATGATGTTGACAGTGGAAAAATAAGGGTAGAAAATGCTGATATAAGGGAATTTACAAGAAATAGTCTTAGAAAGTCATATGGAATGGTACTTCAGGAAACATGGCTTAGAAAGGGGACTATAAAAGATAATATAGTTATGGGTAAGCCTAATGCTACTTATGATGAGGTAATTAAGGCGGCAAGGGCGGCTCATTCTCATGGATTTATACAGAAACTTAAGGATGGATATGATACAGTCATAGATGAGGCTGGCGGGGGACTTTCCAAGGGGCAGATACAGCTTTTATGTATAACAAGAGTTATGCTCCTCTTACCACCTATGTTAATACTTGATGAGGCAACATCGTCAATAGATACAAGAACTGAAATTAAGATACAGAAGGCGTTTAACCGTCTGATGGAAGGTAGAACAAGTTTTGTGGTGGCACATAGGCTTTCAACTATAAAAGAGGCAGATACCATTCTTGTTATGAAGTCAGGTATGATAATAGAACAGGGAAACCATGAGGAATTGCTTGAGAAAAATGGTTTTTATGCAGAAATGTATAATAGTCAGTTTGTGGGTAGCTTAGAAAGGAGAAGAGTTGAAATCAACGCTTAAAAGAACTTGGGCAGAAATCAATTTAGATGCAATAGAATATAATTATAAAAAAATAAAAAAGCATATAGGAGAAAATATCAAATTTGCAGGAATAGTAAAGGCTGATGCTTATGGCCATGGTTCTGTAAGGGTAGGAGCAAAATTGCAGGAACTTGGTGCAGATTATCTTGCAGTCAGCAGTATAGATGAGGCTATGGAACTTAGGTTTAATGGTATAACTATGCCTATTTTAATACTCGGACATACTCCAAGCGAGCAGGTAGATAGGCTTATCTGCTTTAATATAACTCAGGCTGTTACCTGTGAGGCTAAGGCTCTTGAGTATAGTGCAGAGGCGGTTAAATGCAAGGGGATACTTAAAATTCACATAAAGGTAGATACAGGAATGTCGAGACTTGGCTATCTTTGTGAGGGCGAATATTTTAGGCATGGGGTAGACGGCATAGTGAATGTATGTAAACTTCCGAATCTGGATGCGGAGGGAATATTTACTCATTTTGCAGTAGCGGATGAAGATGGTGAAGAATGTAAAGAGTATACAACTCACCAGATTCAGCTTTTTAAGGATGTGATTTCAGAGGTTGAAAAGAAGTTAGGAAAGAAATTTTTGTTTCATCACTGTGCTAATACAGGGGCTACAGTAAATAGACCTGAGAGTTATATGGATATGGTTAGACCGGGATTATTGCTGTATGGTTATGGAGAATTTGCAAAAATGCTTGGACTTAAACCTGTTATGTCTATGAAAACAACCGTCAGTACTATAAAAATATATCCAAGAGGTACAAAAATCAGTTATGGAGGCATATATACAACAACGGAAAAGACAAGGATGGGAGTTGTTCCTTATGGCTATGCAGATGGTTTTATGCGTTGTCTGTCAAATAAATATTCGTTTATGACGGCAGATGGCTCTGCAAGGCAGAGGGGAAGGATTTGCATGGATATGTGCATGATAGATCTTACAAACAAGCCACATATTGATGTTGGAAGTGAAATAGAGATATTTGGAGAAAATAATCCGATAGAAAATATGGCAGATATGGCAGGAACTATTCCGTATGAACTTGTATGTGCAGTAAGCAAAAGAGTGCATAGGATATATATTGAAGGTGGCAAAATAGTTGAGAGAGAATTAATGTTACGGATGTAAGGAGGAAGATATGAAAATAAAATCAGTTGCAATTTTGGGGTTAGGTGCAGTTGGTTCATATATGCTATGGGGATTATCGGAAAAAGACAACATTGACCTATTTGTTGTTGCAGATGGGGAGAGAAAAGTAAGGTATGAAGAGAATGGTTTTATAATAAATGAAAGAGAATATTATCCTGTGATTAAAACTCCTGAAGAAACGAGGGGAGTAGATTTACTTATTGTAGCTACAAAATATAATTCACTAATACCTGCTCTTACAGATATAAAAAAGATAGTGTCTGAGAATACTATCGTAATGAGTCTGATGAATGGTGTGGAAAGTGAAGAAATTATTGCAAAAGAGATAGGAGAAGAACATATAATTTATTCTCTCATTAAGGTCGGTTCAGAACGAAATGGGAACTCGGTCAGTTTTAAACCGGAAATTACAGCAGGAATTATTTATGGTGAAAAAGATGAGACTAATGGAGATGAGAGAATAAAGGCTATTTCAGAATTGTTTGAAGGTACAGGGATTCATTATAGTATATCAGAAGTAATTTTACATGAAATATGGAATAAATTTCGATTAAACATCGCAGATAATCAGATTCAGGCAATCATAGGCTGTGGAATAGGTGCATATAGAGATAGTGAACACTTAAAATTTTTAAGAAGAAAGGTGAGAGAAGAAGTTGAAGAGATTGCTAAGGCAAAGGGTATAGATTTTTCTCTTTGTAAAAAGACTCCGACTATTGCTAAGATAGACGACAGAGCAAGATATTCTACCTTGCAAGATATTGATGCAGGTAGGCATACAGAGATTGATATGTTCGCAGGAGCTATTATAAAAATGGGAAAAGAAATGGGTATAGATACACCTTATAATGAATTTATATTTCATGCAATTAA
>NZ_JBQMXS010000065.1:0-6894 GCF_052173895.1 Catonella sp.
AATTTACTTAATTACAGCTCTTTAACCCAAAGTCCATGAAGGTTGCAGTATGCATATACTCTGAGAGCCTTGTCATCAACTATTTTGAAAATAGCCTTTGGCTCGTCAGTAGCCTTAAAGTGCTTCATCTGTCCACCCTTTTCAGTTTCAACATATACCCATTCAATATTATGCTCTTCTGTCATTGGATGAACTACACTACCAACAACTACATTGATGGTATCGCCATCTACTGTAACTTCAGGAACATGCTTTTCAACAGCAGCTTCCTTTGAGTTTGGCTTTAAGTACTTAAGCTCCTCTGAGAAAAGTTTGTGCTCATGCTCGTGGTCACCCTTTCTAATTACTTGTACCTCAAAGTCGCAATCCTTACAGACATAAAATCCTAAATTCTCCATTATTAAATCCTCCTTGTATTGTTTGATATGAGCCAAAATATTGCTCAATTTAATATTATACTTAAACCTTAAAAAGTCAACTCAATTTGCCAAATTATTTGAAAAAGTCACTCTGTTAGGTTTTATCAAATTATATCACACACAATTCGTTTTGTCTAGGTGAAAAATAAAATATTTTAATTTTAGTCAGAAATTTCGATTAAAGAGGAAGGGAGATGTGAAAAAATGTGTTATGGACTTGACAAGTATGGTAAGATAGTTATAAATAATAAAATATCTAAATTGAATTGTCAGAAACAAAGCTGTAGCAATTCTAAATTAATTAATGAAATGATTTTAGGAGGGTACATGAAATTTAATATTGGAAAAAACGGTGGAGTAAAGGCTGAATTAGTATTTGAAGACAGATTAGATACAGATTTTTTGAAGTCTTTGTCGGAGAAAGAAGTATTTGCAGGTAAGCCGGAAGAGGTTTATTTTTCTATGAATAGCAGTTTTGAGAGTTTGTTGCTAATTGGTCTTGGAAAAGAATCAGAGATTGAATTTGATATGCTCAGGAGAACTTTTTTTAAAGTTGCTGAGGTATTATTGAAACATAAGATAGAGGAAGTAGAGTTAAACATTCCTAAGTTAAACAATTTGTGTAACTATAAGCTTGCAGAGGCTATTGCAGAGGGAATGTTACAGGCTACCTATAGGTTTGATAAGTTTAAGTCAGAAAGAAAAGCTGTGCCGGAAATTACAGTGAATTATAATCCTATTCCGGGCAAAGAGCATAGGGCTGAGAAGGGAATAAATGAGGCTAATAAGCTTATTGAATCAATTTTTTTAGCAAGAGATCTTATAAATCAGCCTGCAAATGTAATTTATCCGAAGACTTTAGCCGATATAGCTAAGGAGAGGCTTGAAAAAAATGGAGTGAAAGTAACTATATATGGTAAAAAAGAAATTGAAGAACTTAAGATGGAAGCCTTTTTAAGTGTTGCCAGAGCAAGCTCAAAAGAGCCAAAGCTGATTGTTATGGAATATTACAATAATCCGGAATCAGATGAAAGGATAGCTCTTGTCGGCAAGGGACTAACTTATGATAGTGGCGGCTATGCAATTAAGCCTGCTACGGGAATGGTAACTATGCACATGGATATGGGGGGAGCAGGTACTGTAATTGGTGCAATGAATGCACTCTCAAGCCTTAAAGCCAAAGTTAATGTGGTGGCTGTAGTTGCAGCTTGTGAAAATATGATTTCAGGTGATGGTTACAGGAATGGAGATATCATTGGTTCTATGAGTGGCAAGACTATTGAGATAATAAATACAGATGCAGAGGGAAGACTTACTTTGGCAGATGCTGTTTATTATGCTACTAGTAATCTTGGTGCAACAAAGCTCATTGATTTAGCTACTCTTACAGGTGCTTGTGCTATAGCACTTGGTGAGCAGGTGAGTGGAGCTATAACCAATAATGACGAATTTTTTGCCAAACTTTTGGCAGGAAATGAGAGAGCGGGAGAAATGATTTGGAAGATGCCTTCCACTGAATATTATAAAAAGATGAATGAATCTAAAGTTGCCGATATTAAAAATACGGGTGGAAAGTATGGTGGAATGATGACTGCCGGACTTTTTGTAGGTTCTTTTCTTGCAAAAGAAATCCCTTGGATTCATATAGATATAGCAGGAACTGCAGGTGTAGAGAAGGCTTATGGATATGTAGGGGAAGGTGCAACTGGAGTTATGGTTAAGAGCCTTTATTATGCTCTTACAGAATAAAAGGAGGTTTGTATGGATGGTTTATCAATGAGCATAGCATCTCTTTCAACAGATATGGCTATGGCAAAGACAATGACAGAAGTAAGTACAGCAGTAATGAAACAGACTATGGATGTGAATGAAACTTTAGGAAACGAAATGATTAAGATGATGGAAAAATCGGTGCAACCTCATCTTGGAAATAATATAGATATTAAGCTTTAAGATAGTTAGTTGTAATTTGCCTATATTGAAAGTTTGCTTTCATATAGGCAAATTTTTATTAATAGGAAAGTTAAAAGAAATTTCCTATTAAACAAAAATCTTTCCATGGGATACTAAGCTTTCGTCAGGGAAGTTTGCCTCTACAGAAGGTAAATAATCAAAAAAGATTAAAACAAACAGGGCATATAACAGGGATTTTAATAAAGAAAAATTCCCTTTATATGTCCTGTTAAATTTTTGTATTCCATGCTAAGCTATTGGAAAAAGGAGGGATTTATGAAAGCTATAGAGGTAAAGGGTTTATGCAAAAATTTTGAATACTATGAAAAGAAAGAAGGCTTGAAAGGTTCTTTTAGAAACTTGTTTTCAAGGAAAAAACTTATAAAAGAAGCTGTAAAAGAAATGAGTTTTTCTATAGAAAAGGGTGAAATAGTAGGTTTTTTAGGTAAAAATGGAGCAGGTAAAACTACAAGTTTAAAGATGTTATCAGGAATTTTATATCCGACTTCAGGTAAAGCGGAAGTTCTTGGATTTACACCTTGGGAACGTAAGAATGAATTTAAAAAGAAAATATCTATTATAATGGGACAGAAAAATCAGCTTTGGTGGGATTTACCTGCTATTGACAGTATGGAACTAAGTAGACAGATTTACAATATAGAGATTAAAGACTATAAAAACAGACTGGAGGAAATGTCTGAACTTTTTGAAGTAGAGAAGCTTTTAAATGTTCAGGTAAGACGATTGTCATTAGGTGAAAGAATGAAGATGGAAATAATATTAGCCCTGCTTCATCAGCCGGATATATTGTTTTTAGATGAGCCTACGATAGGGCTTGATATCATTTCACAGAAAAATATAAGAAAATTTTTAAAAGAATACAATGAAAAAAATAAGGTTACCATTCTGCTTACAAGCCATTATATGGAAGACATCAATGATCTTTGTAAGCGTTCCATAGTTATAAATCATGGAGAGATAGTTTATGATGGTGAAACTAAAAAAATAAGAGATTATCTTGGAAATAAAAAGATAATTAAACTTATTTTTAAACAGAAAATTGATGAAGATTTTACTAAGTATGACAATGTGAAAGAGTACAAAGATAATATACTCACACTGGAGGCAGATAAGGAAAAAAGTAATGAAATTATGGCAAAACTGTTGGCTGAATACGATATAAAAGATTTTTTAGTAGAGGATGTATCAATAGAAGACGGAGTTACACTATTGTATCAGGGTGTAAAATAAAATGGAGAGAGGCTATGAAAAAATATATAAAATGCTTTTTAATGGGAATTTCTAAGGCTACTGAATATAGATTTGACTTTTTTAGCAGTTATTTTGGAGCAATATTTCCTATTTTAATACAGGTATCAATGTGGAAAGCTATATATGAGACCACCGGCGGAGGAATATTGTACGGATACACTTATCATCAGATGTTATTATATACATTTTTTGTAGGTGTAACTGCAAAATTTCTTTCTACAGGCTTTGAATGGGAAATGAATGATGATATAAAAAATGGAGGATTAAATAAGTATATAGTTAAACCGATAAATTATTGTTATTACAGAGGAGCCTGCTTTTTTGGAGAAAGATTTTCTCTGTCAATTATATTTTTAATTATACTTACAGTTATATCTATAATATTTGGTATGCTTGGATATTTTAAAATAGATGCGATAAGGATAATTTATTTTATAACAGCAATAGTATTTTCGCTGATATTAAACTTTACATTTTTCTTTATAGTAGGGCTGTCAGGGCTGTGGCTTACTGAAATATCAAGAATTTTTCCGGCAATTAGTGTAATAATTATGGTAATAAGTGGGGGGATATTTCCGCTTGATATATTGGGAGAACATTTTAATAAAGTAATATTATTTTTACCGGTTAAATATATGCTACAGTTTCCGGTGGAGATAATAACAGGAAAAGAGATGACAATACCTATATATTTTTCATTTGCCGTACAAATTTTTTGGATTGTTTTTTTGGGAAGTCTTGCAGGTATTTTGTGGAAAAAAGGATTAAAGAAATATGTTGCAGTAGGGGGATAGAGTATGATAAATTTGTTAAAAAGATACTTGGTTCTGATTTTTATGTTTGCAAGAAATTCACTTGCAGGACAGCTTGAATATAGAGTTAATTTTATTATGGGGGTATTGGTAGAGGCAGGATTTTTAGTTGTAAAACTCACTTATGTAGTTCTCATATATAAAACAGGAGTTAATATAAATGGAATGAGCCCTGATTATATGCTTGTTTTTATAGGAACATATACCATAATGACAGGAATTTATATGTCTTTTTATACTAATTTCTGGAATCTGACCAATTATATAAGAGAGGGAACTTTAGATTTATATTTGACAAAACCTGTGTCAGGATTATTTCTTGTGACTTTTAGATATATAGATTTTGCCACTCCGTTTCCTGCCATAACTGCCGGATTTATTATGCTTGGCATAGGTTGGCATAGATGTGGTTTCAGTGTTAATTTTACTAATATAGGGATATTTACAGGCTGTCTGACCGTAGGGACGGTGCTTACTTATTCTTTATTTTTAATACCGCGTCTGCTTGGATTTTGGACTATGTCAACTACAGGGATTGCACAGATAAGCGATGCAATATGGGATTTTAATAATATGCCGATGAAGATTTATAATAAAATAATTCAGGAGATAGGATGTTTCATTTTTCCGATATTTTTAATTACCAATGTTCCGGGGCTTATAATAGGTGGTTGTATAAGCAAGACACTTTTGATTTGGTATTTTATGGCACCTGTAATTACACTTAGTATATGTGTTATAATGTGGAGGGCAGGCATAAAAAGATATTCAAGTGCAAGCAGTTAAGGGAGGGAAGATGACTGTAAGAAATACATTTAGAGATAATCCTTCTTATATAATAAGGGAAATATGTGAAAATACAAATATTTCATATAACAGTGTATTTAAAGGACTTTGTAGTGAAAAAACAGTCTGTAAATATAAAAATGGAGAGAAACTTTTTGATATATTTATATTTAATACAATTTTAGAGAGGTTAGGAATTTCTACAGACCATTTTGAAATGCTTGTGCCTGAGAGAGTGCATGAGTTTTTCTTATGGTATGAAAAATGTCTTGACTATGCGGAAAATAAGGATTGGAGAGGTTTAGCAAAAGGGATAGATGACTTTAGAAACATACACTTAATAAATGAGAGAATACAGACAAGTTACAGAGATTTTTTTAATTATATATTGGAAAGAAACTGTAATGAAAATATGAAATCAGCTTATGAATATATAAAAAATGCCTTGTCGGCTACAGGAATAGACCTGTTTGTAATATATGAGAAAAATCCTCTTTTATCTTTATTTGAATGGCATTTACTCATTAATTTATGTGATATGGAAATTTTACTAAAACCTGAAAAAAGGTTAGAAATAACAGAAAAATTGTATGAAATTTATTTGTGCAAAATACAAACGGTACCTGATGAAAATTTGAAAGGAAGGGTAATTCCAAAGCTTGCTCTTTTTATATTAAATACCTTCAAAGAGAAATTAGCCTTGGATAAAAGGCTTGGAATAGAAAAGAATACAATTAAAATAATGGTTAAAGCCGATACTGTATTGGAACTGCCTGCAATATTGGAGTTTTTTATAGAAGATGTGGAATCCTCATGTGAGGAGTCTGTATATATCAGACAATGTAAGGCGATAACAAGTATTTTTACAGATATTGATATTAAAGTTTCTTATAATATAAGCAGACCAAATGAAAACAGAAGAAGATATATTATTTTGTCAGATTATTTGAAATTAAAAAGAAAAGAGTCAGGACTTACCTGTGAGGAAGTAAGTGAAAGCATATGTTCGGTTGAAAATTATCAAAGAATTGAACGGGGGAAAATATTTCCAAGTACCAAGACTCTTATTTCTCTTGTAAACAGACTGGGAATAAGCTTTACTTTTATAAAAGGAGATATAGAAGCGGACAGTTATAAGGCTTTTTTATTAGCAAAGGAATGTGATAAGCTTATAGCCGCCAAGAAATTCAGGTCTGTAACAGAAAGACTTTCAGAACTTAAAGATAGTATAAATATGGATATATGGGAAAATTTACAATTTGTAAGACTTTTAGAAATAAAAATGAAAGAAGAAGCACCTGAAAATAAAATCACTTTGTTAAATGAGTTGTTTAGTATAAAAGAAATATCAGGCAAACGCTATATATACACACCGACTGAAAATAGAGGTTTAAGTCTTTTAGCGATGCTTACAGGGAGTGATTGTATTAAAACTCTTGAGGTTATGCTTGATAATGAAAATAAGAAAAGATATGTAAGTTGGCATAATATAAAGGATATAGTAAGGGCTTTGATACATTTATATAAAGAAAGAGGGGAATATGAAAAAAGTAAGGCTCTTGCTGATAAGGCATTGAAAAGAATGTTTAGAGAAAATGATGTCAGTATTCTTGTACCCTTACTTAAAGATATGGCTGATATTAAGGAAAAGA
>NZ_JBQMXS010000066.1:0-6296 GCF_052173895.1 Catonella sp.
GCTCGTACTAATGGTCTTATATCCTGCTCAAAGGCCGTATCTTCAAGCCTTATTTCTATCATCTGAGTTTATCTCATCCTTCCTAAATTAAATATGGGTTATGCGACAGCTCTCTTTCAATAGTTGTGGCCATGCCATGCCCCGAAAACACAACTGTATCTTGTGGCATTTTCTTAAACACATCATTTAAGGTTCTTCTCATAGTTGCCTCATTTCCGGTAGGAAAATCTACTCTTCCTATACTTCCTGCAAACAATGCATCTCCAGTAAAAACAACCCTTTTAAACTTTTCATTATCCTCTAAATCATCCGAATAAAAACTTATACTTCCAACTGTATGACCGGGAGTATAGATCACTTTTAGTTTAAAGCCTGCAAATTCCAGTTCAGTTCCACCTTTTAAATATTCATCTGCGTCTAATGTAAAATCTACTCCTAAAAAACTCTTTCCTAAATTAAGCGTAGATTCTTGTAAAAGCTGTCTTTCAGCCTCTCCGGCATAAATTTTTATTCCATATTTTTTTGCAAGCACAGGTGCTGCCATAATATGGTCAAAATGCCCATGTGTTAAGAGTATAGCTAAGGGTTTTGCTCCTTTTGCCTCTACAAGAGCAATTATTTTTTCTGCCTCATCGGAAGGGTCTATAATAAGGCAGTTTTCATTATAAAAAATCAAATACACATTAGTATTAACTGCCCCCAACACCAACTTTTCAACTTCTATCTTCATCAGCCTGCCGTCCTCTCTATGTCAATTACTCCATCCAGACTCCTAAGCTTGGACATAAGGCTATTGAGATGGTTTCTTCCTTTTATCTCAAACATCAGATCAATGGTTGCTATTCCCTGCTTATTAGTCCTTGCCGAAACAGAGGCTATATCAATATCTGATTCTGTGAACACTCTTGAAACTTCTATCAAAAGACCACTTCTATTATTGGCATATATCTTAATTTCTGTAGTATAAAGCTTATCTGTCTGGGTAGTTGCCTCTACTGACCATTCCGCCTCAATCAGCCTGTCTCTATCCTCCTCAGGAAGATTCATCATATTGATACAATCCGTCCTATGAATAGAAATACCCCTGCCTCTTGTTACAAAACCAACTATTTCATCTCCCGGTACCGGTGAACAACACTTGGAAAAATGTACCGCCACATCATGGATACCTTTTACTAAAATTCCTCCTTTTGAGCGGCTTATTTTAGCCGGAGTTACAGACTGGTCTCCATATTTATCTAAAATATCTTCATCTGTAATATCAGAAACTTCTTTTTTCTTCTTTTCTTCTGCAAGTTTATTTATTATCTGACCTTCTTTAAGTCCTCCCCTACCAACTGCTGCACAAATAGACTCCCAATCCTTAAAACCATATTTCTGCATACAGGCCTGCATATAATCAGACTTTAACAAATCACTCATAACAAAGGAATGTGCCTTGCAATAATTAAGCATAAGCTCCTTGCCTCTAATGATATTGTCTTCCTTAAGTTCAGCCTTAAACCACTGGTTTATCTTAGATCTTGCCTGTGCACTCTTTACTAATTTTAGCCAATCAAAACTAGGGCCTTTAGAATTCTGGCTGGTTATTATTTCTATCCTATCACCATTTTGAATAACATAATCTATAGTAACCAGCTTTCCATTAGCCCTTGCTCCTACCATTTTATGACCTACTGCAGAATGTATACTGTAAGCAAAATCTATAGGTGTAGAACCGACCGGCAAATTTTTTACATCTCCTGTAGGTGTAAAGCAGTATACACTATCTGAAAAAATATTTAATTCAGACTTAATTGCACTGAGGAATTCTTTATTATCAGACATATCTGTCTGCCACTCAAGAATCTGCCTCAGCCAGTTATACTTTTCTTCCTCACTTGCCTTATCATTCTTACCATCACTACCTTCTTTATATTTCCAATGTGCGGCAATTCCATACTCTGCTGTCCTATGCATATCATAGGTACGAATCTGAATTTCAAAAGGCTGTCCTTCCGGTCCTATAACAGTTGTATGCAAAGACTGATACATATTTGACTTTGGCATAGAAATATAGTCCTTAAATCTCCCCGGTATAGGCACATACATCTCATGGATTACTCCCAAAGAGGCATAGCAATCCTTAAGATTATCCACTATTATTCTTACTGCAAATACATCATATATCTGGTCGAAAGTCTTGTTCTGATTGACCATCTTCTTATAAATGCTAAAATAATGCTTAACCCTGCCTCCTATGGTAGCCTCTATACCTGCAGCCTTAATATGACTAGCAACTTCTCTTTCAATAGATTTTATAAACTCGCCTTTTACCATGGCCTTTTTTCTGATTTTTTCATCTAAATCCCTATATACCTCAGGATGAAGATATTTCAACGATAAATCATCTAACTCAACCTTAATCTTACTAATTCCAAGCCTTTGGGCTATAGGAGAGTAAATATCCATAGTCTCCCTTGACTTTTCTATCTGTTTAGGCGGAGACTGATACTCCATCGTGCGCATATTATGCAACCTATCTGCAAGTTTTATAAGTATAACCCTTATATCTTTTGCCATTGCAAGAAACATCTTCCTTAAATTCTCTGCCTGTACATCTACCTTATCCTTAGAATACTGGAGCTGAGTAAGTTTGGTTACTCCATCTACCAAAATTTCTACCTCTTCTCCAAATTCTTTTCTCAGTTCTTCTTTACTGCACGCAGTATCTTCAACAACATCATGCAAAATTCCCGAAATTATTGTTTCTTTATCCAGTTCAAGTTCTGCTAAAATTATTGCAACACAGAGAGGATGACATATATAAGGCTCTCCGGATTTTCTAAGCTGCCCTTTATGACAGCTGTCTGCAAGTTCGTATGCTTTTTTTATAAGAGCAATGTCTGTAGATGGATGGTATTCATATATGGTTTTAATTAGCTTATCAAATAATACTTCTTTAGGGGTAAATTCCTCAAATGAATCAAGCTCCTTTTCAGATGCCATTACCTTTTTCTTTATATTCTCATCAGAAGATATAAAATTAGTAATCTGATTTCTTATATCTTCCTTACCTTTTATAATATTTTTTTCATTATCTCCCATATCCCACCTAAAGCCTAACAGCCATCCTTTCCTGCTTATTGCATACTTATAATTATGTGATGTGGGTGTCAAATAATTTTGACACTTGTATTATTATATTGCCATTAATAATAAAAATCAAGATTTAGTAACTATTGAATATATTATAATACCTATTCCTACTAGTATTCTGTACCATCCAAATCCCTTAAAGCTTTTCTTCTTAATAAAGTTCATCAAGTATCCTATTACTAATAGTGAAACTATAAAAGCTGTAATCGTTCCCACTACAAGAATCGCCACTTCAAGTACAGTAAAAGCTATTCCACCGGAAATCCAGTATTTAACAACTTTTAAAAAACTTGCTCCAAACATAACCGGAATTGCTAAGAAAAATGTAAATTCAGCCGCAGTCTTTCTTGAAAGCCCCATTATCAAGCCTCCTATAATGGTTGCCCCCGATCTTGATGTCCCCGGAAAAATTGCTGCTAAAAGCTGAAATACTCCAATTAGTAAAGCATCTTTATATGTTATATCAGAAAGTTTATCCACATTATGATTTTCTACAATAAGACTTTCTACCAAAATAAACATAACTCCCACTATTATAAGAGCAGATGCCACAACACCGGTTTTGTACAAATATTCATCTATCAAATCATCAAACGCAATACCCACTACAGCTGCCGGCAAACAGGCAACTATTATCTTAATCCAAAGCTCTATGGTTCCCATCTTAATCTTAAGACCATCATCATCCTTTTTAATAGGCAAGAGCCTGCGCCGGTATAAAAGAACTACAGCCATAATTGCACCAAGTTGTATAACAACTTCAAATATTTTCCAAAATGCCGGTGATACATTTAATCGGATAAAATCCTGTAAAATTATCATATGCCCTGTCGAACTCACCGGCAACCATTCTGTCACACCTTCAACTATTCCAAAAATAATAGCTTTTATAATTTCAAATAAAACTTCCATAATCCCCTCATATATACAAAATGGACGCCACTATAGACGTCCA
This sequence comes from Catonella sp., assembly GCF_052173895.1. GTDB lineage: Bacteria > Bacillota > Clostridia > Lachnospirales > Lachnospiraceae > Catonella. The sequence continues at coordinate 4,094 of NZ_JBQMXS010000066.1, forward strand.
ATATAAAATAGTGTGTGCAATCTCGCTCTACTTTCCCGGGTACTTAACTATAGAAATCATATTGTAATTCTTAAGTTTATCTCTTCCCTTCAAGCCCTCCAGCTCAATAAGAAAAACAATCTTTACAACTGTTCCACCAAGTTTTTCAATCAGCTTGCAAATAGCCTCAGTTGTTCCGCCTGTCGCAATCAAATCATCCACTATAACAACCCTATCACCAGGCTTAATAGCATCCTTATGAACCTCAAGCTCTGCACTTCCATACTCAAGGTCATACTCTACTGATACAGTCTCCCCCGGCAACTTTCCTTTTTTTCTGATAGGTACAAAAGCCTTATGCATATTATAAGCTATAGGCACTCCAAAAATAAAACCTCTTGATTCAGGCCCTAATACTATGTCAAAATCTTCGTCTCCTAAGGCTGCTGCCATCTGATCAACAGCCATTCTAAGTCCGTCCTTATCTGACAGTACAGTACTTATATCTCTAAACATTACTCCTTCTTCAGGAAAATCAGGTATTGTTCTAATATAGTCTTCGATTTTTTTCATTATGTCTCAACTCCATTCAAAAGCTATTAGCTTATCTAATATATTTATTATCTATTGTAAAGGTTTTTTATTAACAAAAGAATTAGTTGGTTCTTCCACAGCAGTGTTTATACTTTCTGCCACTTCCACAAGGACAAGGATCATTAGAGCCTATCTTTTTTTCAGCCCTCTTTACAGGTGCCTTACTTAAAGATTCATCCTTATTGGTACCTGTTACCTTAACAACCTCTTCTCTTTCTACCCTCTCTTCCATCCTAATATGCATAAGGGCTCTTACAGTATCCTCGCTTATAGCCGTAGTCATATCCTCAAACATATCATAACCGGCAAACTTATATTCTACAAGAGGGTCTTTCTGTCCAAGAGCTGCAAGGCCTATACCCTGGCGTAACTGATCCATATCATCTATGTGAGACATCCACTTTGTATCAATTACCTTAAGAAGAATAACACGCTCAATCTCCCTTATCTGCTCAGCCTCCGGGAACTCAGCCTCTTTTTCTTCATAGAGCTTAACTGCCTGTTCTTTAAGTTTCTGAACAAGCTCATTTTTCCTCATATGTTTCTTTTCTTCTTCTGTAAGCTTAATCTCTTCAAATGGGAAGATAGGAAGTAGAAGACGATTTAACTCATCAATATCCCAGTCTTCAGCTACAGCATCATCACCTATGCACATATTAATTTTGTTCTCAACAGTTTCGGTTATCATCTTATAGACAACCTCTCTCATACTGTCGCCATCAAGCACTCTTCTTCTCTCTGCGTAGATGATTTCTCTCTGCTCATTATTAACCTTATCGTAATCTAAAAGATTCTTACGGATACTGAAGTTATTGCTCTCTATCTTCTTCTGAGCCCTCTCAATAGCTCCGGTAAGCATCTTATGGTTAAGTTCTTCTCCCTCAGGAAGTCCCATAGAGTCAAACATAGTCTTCAACTTCTCTGAACCAAAAAGCCTCATTAAGTCATCTTCAAGTGAGAGATAGAATCTTGATTCACCCACATCACCCTGTCTTCCTGCACGTCCACGCAACTGATTATCTATACGCCTTGATTCATGACGCTCAGTACCTATAATTCTAAGGCCTCCAAGATCAAGCACACCTTCACCAAGCTTAATATCCGTACCACGTCCGGCCATGTTGGTTGCAATTGTTACAGTGCCCGGCTGTCCTGCATCTGCAACTATTTCCGCCTCAAGCTCATGGAACTTAGCATTAAGTACCTTATGAGGTATATGTTTCTTCTTGAGCATTTCAGAAATTTCTTCTGACTTCTCAATAGAAATAGTACCCACAAGTACAGGCTGTTTCTTCTCATAAGCTTCTGCTATATTCTCTACTATTGCATTTAGCTTTTCTTTTCTTGTCTTATATACAGCATCTTCATGGTCAATTCTTTGTACAGGACGGTTGGTAGGTATGGTAATAACATCCATTCCATAGATATCCCTAAACTCTTTTTCCTCAGTAAGAGCTGTACCTGTCATACCGGATTTTTTATTATATTTATTAAAGAAATTCTGGAAAGTAATAGTCGCAAGAGTACGGCTCTCCCTATTAACCTTAACCTTTTCCTTAGCCTCAATAGCCTGGTGAAGACCGTCGGAATACCTTCTTCCCGGCATTACACGACCTGTAAACTCATCTAC
>NZ_JBQMXS010000067.1:0-6057 GCF_052173895.1 Catonella sp.
TTTAATTTATTGTAACCCTTGAAAATATTACATTTTCTAGGTTATAATAAACTGACCTATGGTATGAATAATTTAGTTTAATTAATGGTATATAGCTTATAAGGCTGCGTGAATGGCATATAGCCTGTATACCATATTGTATTGAATAGGAAATTTCTCGATATGTGAAAAATTTAACGGAGGATATTATGAAGGTAGAAATCAGTAATTTTGGGAAAGCAAAGGATGGTTCTGATATAAGATGTTATACATTGACCAATGAAAATGGTATGATGGTAAGTCTGTTAAATTTAGGTGCTATTATTAAAGATATAATTGTACCTGATAAAAAAGGACAGTTTGTTGATGTAAATCTTGGTTATGATAATGTAGAAGGATATTATGACAATGCAGAATCTCTTGGAAGTTTTGTGGGTAGAAATGCTAATCGGATAGGTGGAGCTAAGGTTACTATATGTGGTATAGAATATAAGCTGGAAGAAAATGATGGAGAGAATAATCTTCACAGTGGTTCAAATCGTTCCCACTATATGCTTTTTGATGCAGAAGTTCTTGAAGATGAATTTGCAACAAGAGTTAGATTTATGCATACTTTTAAGGATATGGAACAAGGATTTCCGGGGAAGGCTGAACTTAGCATAACCTATACTTTAACAGAGGGAAATGAACTGATTCTTGAATATAGAGGGATTTCCGACAAAGATACCGTAATAAATCCTACTAATCACAGTTATTTTAACTTAGATGGAGAAGGTGATATTCTTAAACATAAAATGTATGTAAATGCGGATAAGTTTACTGCAATAGCATCTAATATGATACCTACGGGTGAGATTGTAGATGTAGAGAATACTCCTATGGATTTTAGGAAGATGAAGGAAATAGGAGAGGGGATTGATTCAGATTATAATTATATAAAGATAGCAAGGGGATATGATCATAACTTTGTATTAAATGGTACAGAGGGTGACATTTCTAAAGTGGCAGAACTTTATTCGGATAAAACAGGTATAGCAGTGGAGGTAATGACAGACTTACCGGGAATGCAAGTATATACTGCTAATTTTCTTGAAAATAAAAAAGGTAAGGCAGGAGTTATTTACAATCCGAGAGCCGGAGTCTGCTTTGAAACCCAGTATTTTCCAAATGCTTGCAACGAAAAAAACTTTAAGTCAAGCATAATAAGTGCAGGTAAGGAGTATAGAAGTACAACTGTATTTAAGTTTAATATTAAATAATGATACAACACTGGTAGGCGATGAGCCTACCAGTGTTGTGTTACAGAGAAGAAGTTATTTGTTTTAAGTCTTTTAATATCTTCTTTATCAATCACAAGTTTCTTAAGTACAGGGTCATTTTCTTTAAGTGGTTTTATGCTAAGTAGCATTTTACAGGAAAGTGGAGTTATAGGACGAAAAGATACTCCTGTAAACTGTCCTAGTTTAGTATCGGTCGGAGTGAAGTTTTCGAGTATATTTATAGTGATTTTTTCGATTGGAGTAGCCTTGTGTTTCATATAAATATTGGTGATGATATGGTGAAATTCAATGGTTCCCTCGTAGGCATTTTCACAAAAAATATAATCATCTACATTTTTTACATTCATATATATTTCAGCTTTGTGGCAGTTGGCTGTACATTCTGTTTTTTCGAGAATTTTAAGAACCGAAGTATTTAGTGAATTGTTCCTTGCATCCCAAAAATAAAGATACAGTTTTTTACTACTGTAAAACTGTGGAATGATGAGGTCAGCTTGAGGAGGAATAGTTTTTTCTGTTTTTTCTTTTATGGATTCTATAAAATATTCCAGTGGAACTTGTAGTACCTTGGCAATCTCAACAAGGGTAGCAACATCAATGCTTATTTCCCCTTTTTCATATTTTGCGAGGGTGGTATTGCTCTTACTTATCAAATTTGCTAATTCTATCTGCGTAAGATGTCTATTTATTCGACAATTTTTAATAGCATTTCCGAGTGCGCTCTCAATATTATTCATATTTACCTCTAATTCACTAAAAATCAAATAATTTATTGTTAAAATCTACATAAAAGTAAAAAATATAATATAGCATATAAAAGTATTAAAAAATCTATTCTAAATAAAATTTAATGGAGATAAAGGAAAAATTTTTATTTAGAATAAAACTAATATCATTTTACAATAAAACTTAAATAATGTAAACTGAATTTGTATTAAAAGAAGTACAAAATGTAATTATTCCTCACAAGTATAGCACAAAGTGTCTGCGAGTTGAGGAAGGCTGAATAGTTACTACAGAATATTAAAGATGGGAGGAAGAAACTAGATGAAAAAACCGGTTATCGGAATATCAGGAAGTTTGATAATTGATTCTTCAGGTAACTTCGCAGGCTATAAAAGGTCTTATGTCAATAATGACTACATTCTTTCTGTAATAAAGAATGGTGGCGTACCATTTATCATTCCGTTTAACGAGAATGAGGAAGTTATTAAGGCTCAGATGGAAATGGTAGATGGACTTCTTCTTTCAGGTGGACATGATGTTGCACCTAGAAATTATGGAGAAGAGCCTATGCCAAAGCTAGGTGATATTTTTCCGGAAAGAGATGACTTTGAATACGGACTTCTTAAGGCTGCATTTGAGGCTAAAAAACCTGTACTCGGTATTTGCAGAGGTGCTCAGATTATCAATACCTATTTTAAGGGAAGTCTGTATCAGGATTTGAGCTATATGGGTATAGAAGTTCTTAAGCATAATCAGGTAAATACTCCGGCAAGGGTAACACATTCGGTTACTGTAGATAAGAATTCAAAACTGTTTGAAATCTTTGGTGAGGAGAAATTTATGATAAATTCTTTCCATCATCAGGCAATTAAAGAGGTTGGTGCTGGTCTTGTTAAGAGGGCAGAGGCTCCGGATGGAGTTATTGAGGCTATCGAGAAGACAGATTATCCTTTCCTTATAGGAGTACAGTGGCATCCTGAGATGTTGCATGAGTCCGTAGAAAAGATGAATAAATTATTTGAAAGATTTATAAAGGAGGCTTCTAATGAATAAAAAAATGAAGTTTTGGTCGATAGTATTTCTTACTATCAATTCAGTAATAGGTACAGGTATCTTCCTATCTCCAGGTGGAGTTACTAAGCAGGCAGGAAGTATGGCACCTTTCATTTATCTTTGTGCAGCTGTGTTTGCGGCAGTGCTTGCAGTAACTTTTGCAGCAGCCAGTAAATATGTAGTAAAAAATGGTGCAGCTTATTCTTATGCAAAGGCAGCGTTTGGGGCAAATACTGGTATGTTCATTGGTGTAACCAGATATGTATCTGCAAGTATTGCGTGGGGGGTTATGGCAACAGCTGTAATAAAAAATGCACTTTCAATACTTGGAATGGACTCTAAGAATCTTGTAAATGTAACTGTAGGATTTTTAGTGCTTATGCTCATTTTATTTGTAATAAATGTTAAGGGAACAGCTTTCTTAACTCTTATAAGTGACCTTTCAACAGCAGGTAAAGTAGCAGCCCTTGCGATTACTATAGTAGCAGGTATTGTAATTATAATTATGACAGGTGAGAATCATATTACAGATGTAGATATGCTTAAAAACGCAGATGGTGGAGCTTTAATTCCTGAGATGGATGCAACTATGTTTGTAACTGCTGTAATTTCAGCTTTCTATGCTTTTACAGGCTTTGAGAGTGTGGCTTCAGGTGCAAGTGATATGGAGAATCCTGAAAAGAACCTTCCAAGAGCTATTCCTCTTGCTATTGGCGTAATTGCAGCTATTTACTTTGGTATAGTACTTGTTGCAATGATGATAAATCCTGTTGCCCTTGTGCAGTCAGATGAGGTTGTTATCCTTGCAGCTGTATTTGGAAATAAAATAATCAGAGGAATTATTATTATAGGTGCCCTTATCTCTATGTTCGGTATTAATGTAGCATCATCATTCCATGCTCCAAGAGTATGCGAGGCTATGGCTAAAGACGGTGTTCTTCCGGCTTTCCTTGGAAAGCGTAATGCTAAAGACATTCCTTTGAATGCCTTTATACTTACTGCTGTACTTGCAATAGTTGTTCCTATGTCATTTATGTATGATATGCAGGGTATAATGATAATAAGTTCAATCGCAAGATTTGCACAGTTTATTGTAGTTCCACTTGGTGTAATTGTATTCTTTATGGGCAAGCAGAAAGAAGAAATTATTGATGCTAAGAAGAATGTAATTACTGATGTAGTTCTTCCTATTATTTCAGTTGGACTTACAGTACTTCTTCTTTATAAGTTTAACTGGAAGGGACAGTTCTCAGTTACCGGTGAGGATGGAGTAGCACATCTTAACTGGTATGCTATAACAGCAATGGTAATAGGTTATGTAATCCTTCCTATTATTGCATACTTCCATTTGAACTCTAAAAAGAAATAAGATAAACAAAATATCTTCCCATAGTCATAGCTTTAAAATTGATTTGCTTAATTCTATTATTCAAATTCAGAGGCAGGTGACTATGGGATGAATAATTTTAAGATTGAAGAGGTGATAATTTTGAAAGGAATTAATACTAAGATGCTACATGGATATCCTGTAATAGACGGATATACAGGAGCGGCATCCATACCTAAGTATCAGACTTCTACCTTTGACCAAAAAAGTTGCTATGTAGACGGTAAAAAATACAGCTATTCAAGATTTGGAAACCCTACAGTAATGGCACTTGAAAGTGCTGTAGCTAAGCTTGAGGGAGCAAAGCATGGTCTTGTGTTCTCATCAGGAATGGCAGCTATAAGCAATGTGCTGATGCTGGCAGGAGCAGGGGGACATGTGATTTTCCCTAGTGAAGTTTATGGAGGTACTTTTCAGTTTGCAACTGAAGTTATGCCAAGACTTTCTATGGAGACTACATTTGTAGATTATGATGATTTGGAGCTTGTAGAGAGCAGTATAAAGAGTAATACCAAGATTTTATATATAGAAACTCCATCAAATCCTCTTCTTAAGGTTTCTGATATAAGAAAACTTGTAGATATAGCAAAAAGACATAATCTCATAACAATAGCAGATAATACATTTATGACACCATTTTATCAAAGGCCACTTGAGCTAGGGGTAGACATTGTTGTAGAAAGTATGACAAAGTTTATAAATGGACACAGTGATGTGGTAGCAGGTATGATAGCTACAAACAGCGATGAATATGTAGGCTGTCTTGGCCTTTTTCAGAAAAACTTCGGTGCTATAATGGGAGTTGAAGATGCGTGGCTAGTTCTTCGAGGAATGAAGACTATGGGACTCCGTATGGAAAAGTCTGTATCTAATGCAGCCGCAATAGCAGAGTTTTTATCAAAACAGGAGAAAATTAAGACTGTTTATTATCCGGGTATACCTACCTGTAGATATTATAAAATACATATGAGTCAGGCAAGCTCAGGTGGAGCTGTGCTTTCGTTCAAGTTCTACAAGAAAGAGGATATGGATAAATTTATAGAAAAGATAAAGATACCTATCTTTGCTGTAAGTCTTGGAGGAGTAGAGTCCATAATTTCTCATCCTGCGACAATGTCACATAAATGTATGTCAAAGGAAGACAGACTTAAGTATGGTGTTACGGATGAAATTTTGAGACTTTCCTGTGGAATAGAGGATATTGAGGACTTGATTAGTGATTTAGAGCAGGCACTGGGGGATTGAACATAATTAACCTCTGCAAGTATAGTAATTGAAACTAAAATTACTATACTTGCAGGGGTTATCTTCATTTAATAGGAAATTTTTAATTTAATTTTTTGCTTAAAATAGTGGCAATTATACACTCGATTATTCCATACTCAGTGGGGATGAGGCAGACTGGTATAATTAACATAAGATTTTCTGCCTTTGTAATTTCGGCAGGTATTGTTGTAAGTGATATGAGAGTGATTAAAACTCCAAAAGGAACGGAAATATATCTTAAAAGAACTAAAATATCACTCATAGTACGTCTGCCTGATATAAGTATAGCAGCAAGATTCATAAAACAGAGGATTATAAAGGTAGGCAGGTCAGCAAATTGTATTAGTAAATCAATAAAATTATACC
>NZ_JBQMXS010000068.1:0-5834 GCF_052173895.1 Catonella sp.
TCTGAAAGGCTTGTTGTCTTCTTACCTTCTGCCATAGCAAGCTTTGCAAGACGGACTATACCTGTTGCAGATGCATACTGCTCAAGACAACCTTTCTTACCACAATTACAAGCCACTTCCTCATGTGGATTTACGCAAATATGTCCAATTTCACCACCAGCTCCATTAGCTCCTGCAATTATCTTGCCACCAATAATAACTCCTCCACCTACACCTGTTCCAAGAGTGACCATAACAAGGCTTTCATAACCCTTGCCTCCTCCCTGCCACAACTCTCCAAGTGCAGCTGCATTTGCATCATTTGCAACCTTAGCCTTAAGCCCTGTCAGTTTCTCAATTTCTGCCTTAACATCAGTTCGTCCCCAATGCATATTGACACATTGAGATACTATCCCATCTCCAGTCACCGGTCCCGGCACATCTATACCTATGCCTAAACAATCTTTCTTTTGGTATTCATCTGTAAAATGATTCTCTATTGATTTTGCAACATCAGCAAGTACTGTTTCCGGAACAGTAGGTATTTCCCATTTTGAAATAAGTTCACCCTTTATGGAAAACATTCCAAGCTTAACCGATGTGCCTCCTATATCTACTCCAAAACAAAATTTACCCATAATCTTCTCCTTAAATATCCCTATTCTTCATAAAATTAGACTGTATTCTGTCATAAAACTCTTTTGCCGCATTGTAACCCATCTTCTTCTGACGGTTATTAACTGCTGCCGACTCACAAATAATTGCAAGATTCCTTCCCGGACGAATAGGTATGCTGTGACTTATAAGATTAATCCCAAGGATTTCAGTATACTGTTCTTCAAGACCGAGCCTGTCAAACTCATAATCCTTATTCCATTCCATAAGTTTTATTATAAGGTCAATATTTTGAAAATTCTTAACACTCGCCACACCGAAAAGTGTTCTTACATCTATAATTCCAATACCCCTAAGTTCTATAAGATGCTTTGTAATTTCAGGAGCTGTGCCAACTAAGGTGTCTTCACTTATTTTCTTAATTTCAACTACATCATCAGATACGAGGCGATGTCCTCTTTTTATAAGCTCAAGGGCTGCCTCACTCTTACCGATTCCGCTTTCACCCATAATTAGTACACCCTCACCATAAACATCTACAAATACCCCATGTATAGATATCCTTGGAGCTAGCTGGTGGCGCATATATCGAATAGCCTCAGCCATAAATGCAGAAGTAGCCTTTTCTGTCCAGAGAATTGGAACTTTTTTCTCATTTGCTGTTTCTAAAAGCTTATCAGGCACTTCTATTCCTCTACAAAAAATCAGACAAGGAATCTTATAGTCCATAAGTTTTGTCAAAACCTTAACTCCCTGCTCCTCATCCATTCTTTCAAGATAGGCTCTCTCAACATGACCTATAACTTGAATTCGCTCTGAATCAAAATAGTCAAAAAAGCCTGCAAGCTGAAGTGCCGGACGATTCACATCTATGTGTTTAATCAAAATATTTTCTGTATCAATATCCGGCGTAAGATTATCAAGCCCCATTTTCTCTATAAGTTCTGACAATGGCACACTATACATACCTTCCATATTTTTGCTCCTTTTCTTAAAATATTGGTTATTTCAGTATAACATGAAGTAGGTTGTTATTCAATAAAAAAGGCAGTCTTTTGTGACCACCTTCTGCCCTTTAATATTTCCCCCAAATACCTGCTCATCTTCTCTGCACCATACATATTCAGATGCAAGCCTCCGTCATAGGTATCTGTATTATAGTCAATACCTACTTCATCTGCTATATCAAGAAAATTTATATATCTAAGCTCATTCTTCTTGGCATAATCTTTTATCTGCTCATCCCACTCTTTATACCAGTAAGGATATAGTACCGGAGCCTTCATAAGAATAAGCTCTATATTATTTTCTTTGCAGAGTTTAACCATTTTATCCAAATAATAGTAAGAAATCTCAGGCAAAGTATAATCTGCTAAAGGCTTTCCCTTAGGAATATTGCCGGCAGGTCGTATGCCTGTATTTAAAAGATATCCGTTTTCCGATATCTGTGGCTTATTAAAAATGTACTTAAAATCCTGTTCTTTTAATTCACTCCAGCGAGAATGAAATCTAAGTAAGGGAAATACATAGGTTATAAAATTCTCATCAGGTAACATAGATGCTTTTATTGCTCTTATCTTTGAAAGAGACCACTTCATCCCATCAAGAGTCATTCTATTATAGCTTTCCTTCTGCCCTTCTCCATACTTCATAGCTAATACATTATATACCACTGTCTTTGGCTTTTCATAGCTAAGCATTTCCTCAAGAAGATAATAAGACTGCCATATCAACTGCTGTGAACTTCCCCTAATACAGCTTTTTATCCCATACTCTTCAAAAAGCACCTTTGGATAAAATGTCTCATACACCTCACAATCCCCTACAAAAAGCAAATCATGATTTTTTTCTTCCCTATAATACTCTCTAACTAAGCCTCCTTCAGGAATATCCTCTACATACTTCGGCATAAGTAAATTTTGCAAAACATACAGGATAAAAAAAGTTATGCAGACAGTAGAAATTATGTATATCTTCCTTTTCATACCTCCTCCTAAAACCTGTTGTAAATAAACTGTGTAGCATCATATCCTATTCCATAAGTTCCAAAAATAAGATTTACTATAAATAGAACTGCCAAAGGCAAATACCAAAACATCTCTCGTCTGCCTAAAACCCTGTCTCTAACATCCTTCTTTCTACCTGCCATGCTTGTTAAAAATATAACAATTACTCCTGTACACACAACTATATAATCAGCAGTACTTACTCCCAAATCAGAGCCTAACACCCTATCCCAGTTATTTACAGTAAAGATACTAAAAAAAGTCTTAAAAGTAACTCCTACATCCTCGTAGCAGTCAAGCATTCTTATGCTGCTCATTATAAATACAGTACGCAGAGCAGAAAATGCATCATACATCCTAAAAGGCAGTTTTTTAACAGGTATGAGCTTATGAACCCCCCCATACAAGCCTTTAAGTTCATCTGAAATCAGTATACATATACCATTTAAAAGACCCCATACCACAAAGTTCCAGCCTGCTCCATGCCAAAGCCCTGTAAGAAACCATACTGTAAGTGCCGATGCATATACAGGTATCCTTTTTCCTATCTTCTTTCCGAAATGCTTCCTTGAAAATTTTGACAACTTCAGCATCGGAGTTGAAACTGAAAGCGGATAAAAGACATAGTCCTTAAACCATAGTCCCATAGTTATGTGCCAGCGTCTCCAATACTCCTTAATGCTTTTTGAAAAATATGGACGCACAAAGTTCTCTTCCACCTTAATTCCAAGCATTTCAGAAATACCGATAGTAATGTCTATTCCACCTGAAAAATCCGCATAAATCTGTATTGCATAGAAAACTATTCCAAGTAGGGCAAATGCACCATTATATGTGTCCGCATCTGAAATTATGGTAAGTACAGCCGTACTTATACGGTCTGCAACTACCATTTTCTTAAAATATCCCCACAAAAGCCTGTAACTCCCTCTTATAAAACCTTTATGATTATAGGTATGCAGTTCAAATAATGACTGTGAGATATTATCAAATCTGCTAATCGGTCCTTGAACAAGCTGTGGAAAAAACGAAACATATAAAGCAAATTTACCCAAACTTTGTTCTGCCCTGTATTTCCCACGATATACATCTATGAGATAACTTATGCTCTTAAATGTATAAAAAGAAATCCCCATAGGCATAATAAGATTTATATAGCTTAAATGAGTATTTTTTGCAAATTTATCTAAGACAAAATTGAAATTTGCTATAACAAAATTTAAGTACTTCACTGCTCCTAGTGTTCCCAAGGTACAAAAAAGTCCCAAATATAGCCATTTTTTCTGTTTAAATCTATATATTTTCAATGCCACAAAATAAACAGAAACTGTAATTAAAGCTATATAAATAAGATAAAACTTCCCTGCCAGAAAATAAAAAAGAAGACTGCCAAACAATAAAAACTGCCACTGGCACTTCTTAAACAGAGTATAATAGCAGACAATAAATACAGTTAAAAACGCTATGAATTCATATGATACAAAGAGCATTTTTACTCCAATTCCTCAAGCAAGGCTACCATTGCCTCAAGAGAATTAAAATTATCAGCAGTAATCTCATTAGCAGGAACTTTTATTTGAAAGTTCTCTGCTATTTCTGATATGAGAGTTACTATGTCAAATGAGTCAAAAATTCTGTTATCTATAAGACTTTTCTCCGTCTCATAGTCCACCTCAGGGTGTATATCCGACAAAATATCAAGCAATTCTTCCTTATACATCGCTAAGCCTCTTCCTATCTATCTTTCCTCCTGCCATAATCGGCAGTTTGTCTATCTTAACTATTTTCCCCGGCACCATATAGCTTGCAAGTTTTTCTCTGAAACTTGCCTTGACTTCACTATTTTCCGCCCTACCTTCATAAATATACTTTATTATACTCTTATCCTTATCATAAAGGCAAACCCCTCTTGTGACTCCCTCAATAAGACTGCCACAGGCTTCTATTTCTTCAAGTTCAATACGATAACCCAGATGTTTTATCTGATTATCCTTTCTCCCTACAAAATAAAGTTCTCCATTCTCACCGAAATATCCTATATCTCCTGTTCTATATATCAGCTCCGGATATTTCTTGTTTAGCGGATTTTGGACAAAACTCTCATTAGTCCTACTAAAATCCTTATAATATCCCAGAGTCAGACTTGTTCCTCTTATGCAAATTTCTCCCTTATTACCTTTTTTTGCCCTCTCATCATTTTCATCCAGCAAAAAAATATCTGTATTTGGAAATGCTTTGCCTATTGGCAGTCCATTTTCAAGCTCATCTATGTCTTTTACTACAAAAAAACTGCTCATACCCGTACATTCAGTAGGACCATATAGATTAATAAACTTAGCCCTAGGGCAGGTTTCCTGCCACTTTCTAAGATGATTTAGAGGAAATACCTCACCACCAAATGCAATTACTTTAAGGTATTCAGGCTTTGCATAGTCAAAGGCTGAGAGTTTTGTAAGTATGGTGAGGGCAGATACTACAAAGCAGATAGTATTAATTTTATGCTCATTTAAATAATTAATAAGCTCCACAGGTGTCATAAAAAGTTTTTTAGGTATGAAATAAGTTGTCGCTCCATATTTCATTGTAGTATAAAAATCTTTTAGGCAGGCATCCAAGTACAGTGGGGCTTGGTTTCCAAACACAGTATTTTCATCGCACTCCAATACCTTACCAAGTTCCTCTATGTAGTCAATCACGCTTCTATGATTTGCTACAACCCCTTTTGGCAGACCGGTAGAGCCTGAAGTAAATACTATATAAATAGGGTCGGTATCTATCGCCCTTTCTCTTATTTGCGACAATAGTCCACTGTCTACCTCACTATGTATCTCATCATAGTTATAAATTTTGCCTTCAAACCCAAGGCTTTCTGCCTGTTCTTTCGTATAATCATCGCAAATCATTATTTTTGCTTCTGAAATATTTATTATATGCCTAAGCCTCGTTTCTGCCATTTCAAGGTCAAGTGCCACATGATAGTTGCCTGAGCGAATTATTCCCAAAAACACCGCAACCTCTTCAGGCGATTTTTCCATAAATACAAGTATCGGTTCTCCATAGAGATTTTCTCCGGCTATGAAACTCCCTATTCTCTCCGATTCGGTTTTAAGTTCAAAAAAGGTAAGCGAAGAACTCTCGCCTACAAACGCCGGCTTTGAAGGAAATATGGCTACTGTGTTGTCTAAATATGATAATATATTTGTTGGTTTCATTTTATTTTATCTCATCTTTTCT
>NZ_JBQMXS010000069.1:0-5716 GCF_052173895.1 Catonella sp.
GGAAAGTTATTATCTTTAGCTAAAACTAAGCCTTCTACTATATAATTATTGCTTATAAGACGTCCACATTCTGCATAAAAAGCACCTGTCTTTGCAAGACTTACCTGTCCACCTAATAGCTCAATTATTTCCTTTACAAACCTAGAATTTCTTTCTGCTATATTAAAAAGTTTTTCGTTTTCTGCCATTTTTTTATAAACATCAACATCTTTACTAAGCAAATAAGAATAGTCTTTTTGATAGGATATCTTATCTTTCACAATCTGTTCTCCAACAGAATTTGTTATCACCTCTGAATTTATATCTTTCAGTATTATGTTTTTAACAGTAATTTTATTTAATATCCATCCTAAAAAAATACAACCTGAAATTATTAATACATCAATTATATGGGGTACTGTAATTATCTGATCCGTCCTAAGTCCATTCATTATCACGAAAAATGCTACTTCAAAAGACAGTAAGGTTATGATTGAGTAAACAACACTCAAAAAATCAGAGTAATACCTTGTTAAAATAATTAGTATAACAGCAGTAAGAAAGCTGTTTGCAATAAATTCAGGAGTGGTATTAGTAAATACAGTCACTACCAGTACATAAGCAAAGGATGATAATAATGAACTGAGTATATCTGTAAAGGTTACAGCAAGTATAGTACCGATTAAAAAGAACCATCTAACAATCGATACTTCAGCAAACAAACCTAGGCAGATAGTTATTATAAATCCGGATACCGACAAGAACTCTGTCATAATTCCGTTATTAATTCTTGAATTGTTATGGTTGGCAACTTTTGCATATAGTCTGTAAATTACGCAAAAGGCAGATACAAATAAAGCTAAACCGATTATTTTATACGAACTGTCAAATTTTATTGTGCTAATCAACGCACATAGAGGTACTGAAATAAAAATTATATTATCCTTTATCAAGTTATATATAGGTTTATCTTCGGTCATCTCTACGAGAACTCCTTTTATTTTCTTTATACAGATTTTTCTTTTCGTAATCGTCATAGGCAGTTACTATTTTTTGTACCAAAGGATGACGAACAACATCCTTGTTGGTAAGGGTTGAAAAACCTATTCCTTCAATATTTTTAAGTATTTTAACTGCCTCCTCAAGACCTGATTTAGTACCGATTGCAAGGTCTTTTTGAGTTAAATCGCCGGTAATTACAACTTTTGAGCCAAAACCTATCCTTGTAAGAAACATCTTCATTTGTGCAGGAGTTGTATTTTGTGCCTCATCTAAAATAATAAAGGCATTGTCAAGAGTTCTTCCCCTCATATAAGCAAGAGGTGCAACTTCTATCAACCCCTTTTCTACATTTGACTGAAAATTTTCAGCTCCCATAATTTGGTTAAGGGCGTCATATAATGGTCTCAGATAAGGATCTACCTTACTCTGCAAGTCACCCGGAAGAAAACCTAGTTTCTCTCCGGCTTCTATCGCAGGTCTTGTAAGTATAATTCTTTCTATTTTATTATCCTTAAACGCCTGAATTGCCATTGCCATTGCCAAATAAGTCTTTCCTGTTCCGGCAGGACCAAGTCCGAATACAATTATATCTTTTTTTATCTGATCTACATACTTCTTCTGTCCTATAGTCTTTGGCTTTACAGGCTTACCACTTACCGTATGAGCTATTATTTCCTTGTCTATACTCTCAAGACTTTCATAAGACTCAACAGGATCTTGTATTATTGAAACAGCATAATTTACCTGCTGTTCTGTTATATCTGTTCCTCTTAGAGATAGGGCAAGAAGTTGCTCCATTACTTTTAAAGCCTTTCTAACTTCTTCTTTAGTTCCTTTTATATGTGTAATTCCATCTCTTGATACTATACTGACACCAAAAGATTTCTCTATAATCTTAATATTAGCGTCAAACGCTCCTGATACATTTGACTCATGACTTACCGGTATATTTATTGTAATTTCAGAAAGTGCCAATTTTATATACTCCTTTTATCATAAAAATGTGAGCGTACATATATTTTATAAGCAAATAATCTTTAACAAAATATATAAAAAGACGCAGAGCCATATCGACACTGCGTCCTTTCAACTTTAACTATTTGAATTTGCGTTTTCTAGCAGCCTCAGACTTTTTCTTACGTCTGACAGATGGCTTCTCGTAATGCTCTCTTTTACGAATCTCCTGCTGAATACCAGCCTTCGCACAGTTTCTTTTGAAACGGCGAAGAGCACTATCAAGAGTTTCGTTTTCTTTAACGATTACATTTGACATTCTCTCACCAACCCTCCCCTCCAGCTGTAGATTTAGTGCCGACAACTGATTGGGTAATAATAATCATAGCACTCTTATAGTGTACAAGATGGCAGGCATTTTGTCAAGCCTAATTTTCGCCATTTCTAAGCAAATGTTATTTGAAAAAGTAAATTCCACATTAGTATGGATTTTACTTATTCCATATATCATACTTTTACCTATGCTCTTACTGATCATTACAAAATGATACAGTGATAAAACCCAATTATAGATAACACAGGCTTACAAGGAATTCATTACAAATATTTCTCCATTAACATTTACTACGGGCAATTTTACTCCATAAATATTTTCTATTAACTCACTGTCTATAATCTTCTTTGGATTTCCTGTAGCCATTATTTTCCCTTGTTTCATTGCTATAATATTATCCGAATAAGCAATAGCCTGATTCATATCATGCAACACCATAACTATAGTAATACAATATTCTCTGTTTAGTTTTCTTACTAACTCCAATATATCTATTTGATATCTGATATCTAAATAGGTAGTAGGTTCATCTAAAAATAAAATCTTAGTGTCTTGAGCAATGGACATGGCTATCCACACTCTTTGCCTCTGTCCTCCGGATAAACGTCCAATCTCCCTATGTCTAAGATCCTTTATATCCGTCACTTCCATCGCTCTATCAACTATTTCTTCATCTTCTTTTGTTTTAAATACCATCCCTCTCCTATAAGGTGTACGACCGAAAGCAACCAATTGTTCAACTGTAATATCCAAGCTTGTTTTATTATACTGATGTACAATTGCCACATTTTGAGCAAATTTTTTAAGAGAATAATCTTTTATGTTCATATTTCTTAAACATATTTCTCCTTCTGAAACATTAAGACTTTTAGTCATAAGAGAAAACAAAGTTGACTTACCGCAACCATTACCTCCCAAAAATGTAGTAATCTTATTTTCCTCTATTTCTAAATCAATTCCCTTTAATACTTCATTTTTTCCATAAGAAAAACGCACACCTTCTACAGTCATAACAGCTTTATTTTCCATAATTTCGACTCCCCCTTAATAAAGCAATAAAGAAAGGACCACCTATTATACTCATAATAATTGCAGCTGGAACTTCATAAGGACTTGCAATCGTACGCCCCAAGGTATCTGCGAGTAAAAAAGTAAACGAACCTAAAATAACAGAAAAAGGAATAAGTTTTCTATAATCTGCTCCCACCAATAAGCGTCCTATGTGTGGTACAATCAACCCCAAAAATCCTATAATTCCAACAACAGCTGTGGAGATACTGGCAAGTAGTACAGCTATAGAAGATATTACAATCCGTGTTCTATTCACATTTACTCCAAGTGCTTTTGCTGTAGTATCTTCCAAACTTAACAGATTACAATTAACAGCCATAAATAAAGATAAGATAATTCCAATTATAATATATGGAAAAAGGATAGATACATCACTCCAAGTCTTCATAGTAATATTACCGTTTACAATAGATGCAACTCCTTGCATATTACCTCCCGCCATAGAATTTAATGCACTCGATAAACCGGCAAACATAGCATTCACAGCTACACCCACTAAAATAATTCTTAGAGGAGATAAACCATCCTTCCATGATAATGTATAAACTAAAAAAAATGCTAAAATCCCTCCGATAAATGCAAAAATAGGTGTCAAAAAGAATAACATCGGAAAAAATGCAGTAATAATTACTGATACAAATCCTGCTCCACTTGATATTCCTATAATTCCCGGATCCGCCAAAGGATTTTTAAGTACTGCCTGAAATAAACATCCTGATGTAGCTATCCCCGCTCCTGCCAAAAGCGAAATAATGATGCGTGGAAATCTGAGATCATAAATCGTTGCCACATTAGGATTATACGCAATAAATAAGCCATCATACAATTCCATTAAAGATACTTTTAAACTACCTGTATTTACAGCAAATAGAATTAATATTATGTTAAAAAAAATGCAAATAAGAAAAGAAAGTAAAGCCGTAATTTTTTTTATCTTTCTATCCCTTTCATCAGCATTTAGACTACTTATTTTCGGATTATCCATATCCTCTACCTTTCAAATCAACAATATATTACTTATTATCTTTTTCATAAAAAATTTCATCTAACTCTTCTAATGCAGACGGATAATTAAATTTAGCACTCATTCCAAAATTTTGATAAGTTAAATCGTACACCCTTCCACTTTCCACAGCTTTAAAATGTTTCCAAATATCATTTTCTTTAAAATCCTTATCAAACATACTCTTAACTTTATCAGGAATTGCATGAGAAGCTCTTAAGATAATATCCGGCTCCTTTAATTTCATATCCTCTGTATTTACATTCAAAAATTCTTCATCAGTACCCGCATACACATTAATTCCACCTGCCATTTCAACTAAACTGCCAACATAGGAATTTTCTGTTGCAATAATATAACTCCCCGGCAATCCCATAAGTATTAAAACCTTAGGTCGTTTCTGCTCTCTATGGTTTTCATTATAAGTTTTCAAATAAGCTTCAAATTCATCAATCAATACTTTTGTTTCTTCTCTTCTATTAAAAATCTCACCCAATTCATAAATAGATTTATACATCCCCTTTATACTACTAAGATTCAAAAAAGCATAATTAATCCCTATTCCCTCGTACTTAGGCTTCAAGTCTGATATTAAACTCTGAGGACTTAAAATCCAATCCGGGTTGAGTGAAGAAACAATTTCCATATCAGGGCTCATAGGTGTTCCTACTTTTTCCACATCCTTATATCTTTCAGGAATAGTCGAAATAATACTTCCCACCCCTCCAACTAAATCAAGCTGTAGCTTATCACATATATCCATAATAGTAGGAGATGTAGCAATGATGCGCAAATTTTTCTTATTAGCTTTTTTTTTCGCTAAAGCTACAGCTGGTCTTACAATCTTATTTTCTTGTAAATCAATATCACTTAATGTCCCCCCACTATGTTCAGGATGTTGATCAACACACGAAACCTGTAGCGATATAATTAATAAAAAGAATATCGCCGAAATTATTTTTTTTAATTTTTTCATACAACTATTCTCTCTTTTTCTTCTTGAAATATCCTACTCCAAAGGTAACAGTAAAACATAAAACAAATCCCTGTACTAGCACAAAAATATATTCAAGTATTTCCTCATTTAAATGTATCTTTACTCTAACAGGCTTTTGTGATTCTTCCTGAGCTTCTTTTTCTGTAGATAAGACAAGTCCTTTCACTCCATCACTGCTCGCTTCACTATAAGTATTGTTAAATTCCAATCTCGGATCGACAGCAGTTAAATTCGGATTAATCATCATAGGATTTTGAATAGAGCTTAAATGATTCTCGGGATTCACCGGATAATATCCGTTTCCTTGCCAACCCCAATTAGGTAAAAATTCATAAGAATTTTGCGGCTGTATCATTCCGTAACCATTTTGTGCCGG
>NZ_JBQMXS010000070.1:0-5641 GCF_052173895.1 Catonella sp.
TTTAGAAGTAACAAGATAGGAATATTATAATATATTTTGAATTTTCAGACAATGATAAAGTGCACAAAGTTTGGAAAGTTTAATGTACAGAATAGACAAAAATAAAATATTTATCCCCCCTAATTCTCCTCACGCAATTTGACAATATTAGCTGCTTTTCTTCTCCTGTCTTCCTCAATGGCAGCATAGTGTTTTTTTGTAGTATTTACATCTTTGTGACCAAGAACATCGGCTACCAAATAAATATCTCCGGTTTCTCTATATAGACTTGTACCATAGGTACTTCGAAGTTTATGGGGAGTTATTTTTTTCAGTGAAGTAACAAGACCGGCATATTTTTTAACAAGAATTTCTACAGCTCTTACACTGATGCGTTTTTTTTGTATAGATAGAAAGAGGGCATTTTTATGTCCATCTACTGCATTTATCTTCTTTCTTTCTTCTATATAATTTATCAGAGCTTTTTCAGTCTCACTTCCAAAGTAAACAACTGTTTCATATCCTCCCTTTCTATGAACTTTAACTCCATTAGTTTTAAAATCTATGTCTGAGATATCTATACCTACACATTCAGAAACTCGTATACCTGTGCCAAGCAGCAGAGTGATGATGGCTAAATCACGAATTGAGTTTTTTTCATGAAATCTATGCTGAACTTTTGAAAGCCCTTCTCCGGACTCTATATTATCAAGTAGACTTGCCACTTCATCAGCCTCTAAGCGTACTATAGCCTTATCATGTAGTTTGGGAGTATCTACTAATACACTTGGATTAGTTTTAATGCGTTCCTTTTTATAGTAGTATTTATAAAAGGTTCTAAGGGCTATTAGTTTACGTTTAATTCCTTTTTCCTTATTCCCATGTTCTGTACCGTCTTTAATATAATATCTTATATAAGAAATATATTCCTCAATATCTACGGCTTTTAGACTGTCAAGAATATCAATACCAATATTTTGTATATTAATATTTGTAAGAGATGGGTTAACTTCTTTAATCCAGTTAAAAAATACTATAAGGTCATAAGCGTAGGCAATACGAGTTCTAGAGGCTGTAGTTGATTCAATTCCTCTAAAAAAGTCTGATGCAAATTTTGGGAGCTTTTTTAATAGTTCTCTTAACTTTAATTCATTTTCAATATCAATTTGCTGGCTATATGTATGTTCTGCCATGTGAACTCCTTAATTTATAAACATTTATAGCAAAATTATAGCATATATAATAAATATAGTCAAAATGACATAATTTTAACACTTGAAAAATTTATTATTTAACAGTAAAATTGTTCGGTATATTTATTATGATTGGAGTAAAACAATGAATTTTAAAAAGATAATTACATTTATATCGGTGTTGGGATTGTTAAGCTGTAGCTTTCCTAATATGTCATTTGCAGATAATATAAAAATAAAATATGATAATAGACAGATTAATTATTCTGATACACAGGTTCAGTATACAATAAATGGTTCTAAAATAAAGTCTAAATATCCGGGTATTATAATAGAGCAGATTTCTCTTGCCAGTGTAAAAGAAATTTTTGTAGATTCTAAGATAGGGCTTTCTTACAAGTTTAATAAAAAATCTAAAACTGTAGAATTAAAAAGAGATAAAATCAAACTTGTACTTACCTTAGACTCCTATACAGCTAAGGTAAACGGACAGCTTGAAACAGTTCCTATTGTACCTAGGCTTATAAAATTCAACAATAACGTATCGAAGGTATATGTTCCTGCAAGATATGTGGCTCAAAAATTTGGCTTAACTTATGATTGGGATAGTAGTACCGGAATTGCATCTATGACCGGCAAAACTGTAAAAAAAACTAAGAAAAAATCTTCACAAAAAACTAATAATAAAACTGTTAAAAAAACTAATAAAGAAACTTTTGTATATAACGGAAAGACTTACAATGTAAAGGGTAAAAAAGTAATATTTAACATAGATAATGTAAAACTTAATAACGCAAAGCTGCCCGGAGTTTATATAGGCAAAACTTTAATGGCACCTGTTAAAAAAATTTTCTTATCAAATATGTCCGAAGGTAGTTATTCTTATAACAAAGCTACAAAAAAAATAACTTTGGGATTAGATGATAATATTTTAACAATGACTTTAGGAAGTAAAACAGCTGATTACAATGGAACTCAGGTAATGCTTAGTAAAGCTCCTAATGATATCATACTGAATTTTTCAGGAAAAAATGGTATTTATGCACCTATAGAAGATATTTGTAACTTGTTTGAAATTGATATTGAAACTGATCAATCCGTAAGTTTATTAACCTTTCCGGATATTGATGAGGCTGAGGAAATTATTGTTGAAAAACCTTTAGAAACAAATACGAAAAATGATAAAAAAGAAAATGATATAAAAGAAGATAACAAAAAAGAAGAAGATAAAACTGATAATACTAACACAGCAAAACCTTCTGAACCTTTTAATGCAAGTAACTTTCCGTTTAGTTGGAAGAGGAAGGGTGCAGCTGTTCCCGTTTCAGCTTTATCAGCTGTTCAGAGCTTAGCTGGTAAACAGAATAACTCATCAGATTCATCCATTGTTGATATAAAAAGTCTTCCGGCAAGCACCGAAGGTCCCTTTGATACTTATCTTATTACATCTACAATGGGATTTTCAGGTATAACAGGAAATTTGAATAATAATCATTTGTTGTTAAATCTTGAGAAAATAACCTCAAATAATGGACAGGTATATGCATCAAATATACGAACAACATCTTCTATAACTACAGTATATAATGCTGAAACACGCACTACCAGTGTAGATTTTTCCCTTGTTGCAGGAGTTATTGGATATGATATGTCACTATCTGAAGACAGTAAAACACTTACCTTGAAAATATACAAAAACACGATTGAAGAAATCAATGGTAATTACAATAATGGTAACTATACCTTTACTTTTACAGGACTTGCACCGTTAACATTGCAGGAAAATGGAAGTTCTGATAGTAATATTGATTTTAGTATACATAATATTATTGATATGATAGGTTCAGGTTCTTATGCAAATTATGCAAATCTTTCTGGAGAAGATATAAGCTTATTTACTTATTTTAACAATGGAATAGAAGAGAGCAGGATTTCACTATCCAAGTCCTCTAAGCTTAAATATTATACTAAGCAGACAGGTAATTCTGTAAGCCTGATACTTTCAAAATCTGTATTATCCAAAGTTAATGGAGCAGTAGTACAACTACCTGATGGAATTAGTGAAGACGATATTGAACATGAAGATAATTATTTTTCAAATAATTTTACTGTGACACTTCCGGGGGATGTAAGAAGTTATTATAATGCAAATCCGGTACAGTATGATAATAATAAGGTAAGTAATGTCACTGTAACATTAAATGACGATGGAGATACAGTGCTTACTTTCTATACTACCAAACTTTATGCCTATAGGCTTAATTTTGCAAAAAATAAGATAAATATAGCAATAGATAGGGCAAAAAAATTATACTCTAAAGTAGTTGTAATAGATCCAGGACATGGTGGACAGGATCCGGGAATGCTTAGTATGAATGGAATATATAAAGAAAAAAATGTAGTTCTTTCAATAGGTTATACATATTTACGAAATTATCTTGATGAAGATGAAGACTTAAAAGTATATTGGACAAGAAAAGATGATACATACCCAACATTGAAGGAGAGAGCTGCCTTCCCAAGTAAGGTGGATGCAGACTTATTTATAAGTATTCATATGAATTCCTTTAATACTACAAAGCCAAATGGAACGGAGGTATATTATTCAACAAGAAATAATGCCATACAGCCAAATGGACTTTCCAGCTATACTATGGCAAGTATGTTTTTAAAAAATATTACTTCAACACTTAAAATGACAAATAGGGGAGTGAAGAGTAATATTTATGTAGTAACTAATATGAATACTGTTCCTGCAGTACTTATTGAATTTGCTTTTTTGACAAATCCGGATGATTTAAAAAAATTCAGCAAGCTTGAAACTCATGATAAATCTGCCGAAATATTATATAATACCATAGAAGAAATATTTGATAATTATCCTACAGGAAGATAGAAGGAGAGAAGATTTGAGTAAATATATAAAGAGGTTAATTATAATAACCATGGTCTTACAGCTGTTTTTTAATATATTTTACAGTTGTGAAGTATATGCAAAAGATGATGTCGAACCGGTAATAAATTGTTCTGTATACCGAGACCAAAATAATGGTAAATTAAAAATGAAGATTATTGTAACTGATAATAAGGCAGTTACAGTAATCAAATATTCAACTGGTAGCCACAGAATGTCATTTTTTAAGGATTCATTTTATGCAAAAAAAAATAAAAGTGTATCGCTCTCATCATCTAAAAAGGTAACAACAAGTATAAATGTTAAGGAAAATGGCATTTACACCATATATGCTATGGACAAGGCTGGTAATAGTGTAGTACAAAGAATCAAGATTAAGCCAAATTCTAACAACAATAGTAGTAATTCTAATACCACTGATACCTCTAATAGTACAGGAAATAAAGACAATAATATGGTATCTTCAGATGAGGTTAGGGCTGTTTGGATTACATTTTTAGAATTTGACAGCAAAGGATATACAGAAAGTGATTTTACTAATCAAATAAACAGAATGTTTGATAAAATATCTGCTGATGGAATGAATCATATATATGTGCATGTAAGACCATTTAGTGATGCTATGTATCGTTCAGCTTATTTTCCTTGGTCAAAGTACATTTCGGGCAAGCAAGGTTTAGATCCAGGATTTGATCCTCTAAAAATTATGACGGATGCTGCACATATTAGAAAATTAAAAATTCATGCTTACATTAATCCATACAGAGTTTCAACAGAAACAGAGTTTCCGAATTTGTCCAAAAATAATCCTGCTTATAGATGGCTAAATGATGATGATGAAGATAATGATAGGAATATACTGAAATTTGGTAAGATGTATTACTACAATCCTTCATCCTCTGATGTTATAAATTTAATTAAAAATGGTGTGGCTGAGATTGTTAAAAACTATGAAGTTGATGGAATTATTTTTGATGATTACTTCTACCCTTCATTAGGAAACAATTATTCTTCCAAATTCGATTCAAAAGAGTATAAAGAATATGCAAATGATACTGAGAATCCACTTTCTATCGTTGATTGGCGAAGAAATAATATAAATAAGATGGTACAAGCTGTATATAAAACAGTTAAAAACTCCGGTAACAATAAAACTTTCGGAATAAGTCCAGCAGGTAATATAAATAATTTAAGAGCTAAAGACAAATATTATGTTGACATAGACAGATGGGGCAGGGAAACCGGATTTGTTGATTACATTGCTCCACAGCAATACTGGGGATTTGAACATAGCGTATGCCCGTTTGAAGAAAATGTCAATAAATGGATGGCTGTAGTTACCAATCCTAATGTAAAATTATATGTTGCCTTACCTATGCACCTTGCACAGGCTCAAGAAACTGAGGAATGGAAAAATAACCATGATATTTTAGGAAAAATGGTATCAAGCCTTAGAAATAAATCATTAAAAGGATTTTCGCTTTACAGATATAACTATATGAAAGAAGAATATCTTAAAAAATCCGGTGCTATGGATGAATATCGTAATTTGATT
>NZ_JBQMXS010000071.1:0-5310 GCF_052173895.1 Catonella sp.
GAATTATCCTGTGATGAAGCTGTTGTGAGAATCTTTGGTGAAAAAAGCAAGGAAGCATACGCGTATGCACTTATTGATATGGAGGCAAAGAAGGGCAAGTTTATGCCGCTTTGCAGTAACTTTAGTAATAATGCAGTTAAAGAAAGGATAATATCGGTTATGAAGATAAAAAAGATTTCATTATTTATGATATTATTTGCAGTGATATTTGTAACAGGAACTACTGCTGTATTTATGACTTCTGCAAAAGAGAAGGAAAATGAAAGTGTTTCGGGAATAGATTATAAGAAAATTGATGATTTAAAATTTAAGGATTATGAAAAAATGTCTGTTGCAGCATATTCGGATAAGGTGCTTAAGGCTGTTGATAGTGAAGAATATGCAGAAGCCTTGAATAAGATTGCAAATAATAAAGAATTCTATGAAAAAAGAAATATAGATGAGAAAGCACGGTTCTTCAATTATGTACTTTCACCTATCCTTGCAAGAAACCGGAGATATGGAATAATTAGTGGAAATATTGAAATAAATAATAATCTATATCAGGTAGAGTATGCACTTAATATTGAAATATTAAACCCTGAAAAGCTTAAGGTAGGAGAATATATGAATGCCATAGAAAGCATTGATTCAGGTGTAAATTTATTAAAAAACAATCTAACTAAAAAAGCGGTGGAAAATGCTAAAGAGGTGAGTGAAAAATTTAGAACAGGGTTAATTAAAATTTCAGAAAAATTAAGCAATGATAATTTAAAAATAACCTTAGGAGGTATTTCGGAAATAGAAGAAGTTTCGGAAATGGTAAGTGAAAAAAATAATGAGTTAGAAAGTGATGAAATTGCTGTAGAGAAAGTGGATGACAAAGCTGAAACAAGAAGCTTTAAGTCTGCAACTAAGGAAGATTATGACTCATTATTTAACGCTCTGAAAAAGCCTGATTACAAGAATATGAAGTTGGATGACTTTAATAAAAGATTGGCAAAATGGGCTTCCGCAGATGATGATAGAATGCGTATGGACAGGATAAATGATGACATAAATTATGAAAATTTTGCAGTAAATCTGACAGATGAAGAAAGGGAATTTGTAACAACAACCATAAATTTCTCAGGGCTTGAAAATGCAAAAAAATTTAAGGCATTATATACAAAAGGGAAGGAAGAACTGCCGATTATCAGTATAAGCTTTAGCGAAGATACAAAAGTAGGAGATGGAAGATATGAAAGCTACGATTGCAGTTATTCATTTTCATACAAGATAAAAGAAAAAGATAAAATTACAGTGGCTGAAAGGGATAATGCGGTAAGAGGCTTTATGCTTGCAGCCGGAAAGATTTGGAGTAATCCGGAGTTTAGCGATTTATCGAAAGTAGATAAGGAAGATATTATTAAAAAGCTAGGTGAGATAGCTAAAGAGCATAGTAGAGATAAAGTTAGTTTTAATATCTTAGAAGACCAACTTGTTTTTGATAAGATAAATGAAACAATAAGATGATTTTCTTAATAGCAGTATGTAATCCCTGATTTTGTCTGATGGAATAAGAGGACAGGATTGGGGAGTTTTTATTTAATGAATATCGAATAAAATATATTATTTTTAATGCTGAACTTTATCGACTATAATCGAAATGATATCATAATTTTAAAATTTATCGACTATAATCGAAACTGAGTTTGATTTTTAGATTTTTATCGTTTATAATAGATAAAAGGAGGTGGCTCAGATGGAGAATAAAACCTATGTAAATAGAATAAGGTATGTCGATAAATTGAAACAGTTTATTGATAAACCTGTAATTAAAGTGTTGACAGGTATGAGGAGAGTTGGGAAATCAACACTTTTAACTATTATTAAAGATGAAATTTTAAGCAATATTCCTGAAGAAAATAAGATATATTTAAATTTTGAAAATATAGAATTGTTTGGGATAAATGAAGCAGGAAAATTGCTGGAATATATAAAACCGTTACTTAAAAAAAATGAAAAGCAGTATATTTTTTTTGATGAGATACAACTTGTGAATGATTGGGAGAAGGTTGTTAATGGGCTAAGACTGGATGAAAATTATGATATATATATAACCGGTTCTAATTCTACTCTTATTTCAGGTGATTTAGCGACTTTACTTGCTGGGAGATATGTTGAGTTTGAAATACAGCCATTTACCTTTAATGAATTTATAGAAGTATTTGAAAGTTTGGGACTATCAAATGAAGAATATTTTAATAATTATATAAGAGTTGGAGGTATGCCGTTTTTAAAATATTTTAATCTTGATGAAATGCCTAGTTTAAAGTATCTGAGTGATGTTTATAATACTGTATTGATTAAAGATGTTTTACGCTATAACAATGTAAGAGATGTGGACTTATTTGAGAGAATACTCACTTATATTTTGGAAAATATAGGCAATACATTTTCGGCTAACAGCATAAAAAAATATCTTAAAAGTGAAGACAGAAAAATTTCTGTTGATACCATACTTAATTATTTGGAATATTGCAGAAATGCATTTATTATAAAGAAAGTTTCAAGATATGATGCAGCAGGTAAAAAGATACTTAGTGTAGATGAAAAATATTATCTTACAGACCATGGCTTTAGGCAGGCAAAAGGCTTTTCAAATACTAAAGACATAGAAAGAACACTTGAAAATATTGTATGTATAGAGTTAATTTCAAGGGGATATAATTTAAAAATAGGGAAGGTAAAGGACAAAGAAATTGATTTTATAGCGGAAAAGGATGGAGCCTTGTGCTATTATCAGATTTCTTATCTTATGGAAAATGAAGATACAAGAGAAAGAGAGTTTGGTATTTATAATTTAATAGAAGATAATTTCCCTAAATATGTTTTGTCAATGGATAAGATTGATTTTAGCAGGGATGGTGTTATTCATAAAAATATAATAGATTTCCTTTTGGAAAGTAGCTTTTAACAGAATTATTTGGGATTTAATAAAAAACTGATTTTTGGGAAATATTCGACAAAAAAATTAAAATAGGATTGGACAAGTTTACATCAATGTAATATATTTATTCTAAAGAAAGTTAATAAGTACGAAGAGATTTAAGGTTATGAACGATTTAATTTTGCTTGAAAGGAATAACTATGATTGCAGAAGAAATTATACATGAATTATTTAAAATACAGGATGAAAAATACAGAGATTTTAATAGCAAACTTATTCCTACAGTCGATAAGGAGTCTATGATTGGTGTAAGAACGCCTGAACTTAGAAAGTATGCTAAACAACTTGTAAAAAGAGAAGATGTGAGAGAATTTTTACATTCAGTTCCACATACATATTTTGACGAAAATCAGCTTCATGCTTTTATACTTGCAGAAATAAAGGATTTCGAACTTTGCATAGAAGAGGTGAAGAAGTTTCTTCCTTATATAAATAACTGGGCAACCTGTGATCAGCTCTCCCCAAAGGTATTTAAGAAATATCACAAGGAGCTCATGCCTCATATAAAGGAATGGATACAATCAGATAAAGAATACACTGTCAGATTTGGTATAGGTATGCTTATGGAGCATTTTTTAGATGAAGATTTTGATTTAGTATACCCTGAAATGGTTGCTGCAATAAGAACTGAAGATTATTACATAAATATGATGATAGCTTGGTATTTTGCGACTGCACTTGCGAAACAGTATGATGTGATACTTCCATTTCTTGAAAATAAAAAACTTGATACTTGGGCACATAATAAAGCTATTCAGAAAGCAGTGGAAAGTTATAGGATTACAGATGAGCAGAAGACTTATCTTAAAGGAATTAAGGTGAAGGGCAAGTAACAGTTGTCAGATAGACTGGAAATGAGATTGGAAATAAATAGAATATTTTAAGAAAAATTGAAATTATATAAAAATATTGAAGTTATAGTTGAAATAATGTGTGCAAAGTGATATTATACCTAAAATACTTGTAAACTTAAGTGGCTTTAAGGGGGTTAGCTATGAAGATAAAATTAATAAAGTGGAGTAAAGCTTTAAGCAAAGAGCTGATAAACATTTGCAATAATATAGACCGTTCTTATCTGTCAAATCGTATACCGTATCCTTATACTGAAAAAGATGCAGAATTTTGGTTTGGTATGACAACGGAACATGATGGTAAGGATGGTATATTCAGGGCTATTGTTGTAGATGATAAAGTTGTGGGTAATATTGCGGTTGAACAAAATTCGGATGTCAGATGTAAAGATAGTGAAATAGGATATTTTTTGCTTACAGATAACTGGTCTAAAGGTATAATGACAGAAGCAGTAAAACAAATCTGTAAGCTTGCTTTTGATAATCTCAATATAGTACGCATATCGGGAACTGTTTATTTGCCTAATATTGCATCGCAGCGTGTGCTTGAAAAAAATGGTTTTGAAAGTGAAGGCGTGCGGAAAAATGCTGTCTATAAAGATGGCAAGTTTTATGATATGTGTTTATACGGTAAATTAAAACAATAATAGGCGGAGGAGTAAGACATTTAATTTTCAAATAATACTCTTAGAGTCGGCTGCCTAGTCGCTGTTATGGATTATTAAATAGTATAAATTTCCCTTTTGAAGAAAATAATGAAGTACATATTTATGAGAATTTTAAGTAGTCTTTGCTTGAGGCACTCCCTAACATCTGAAAAAACAGATTTGGGGAGTTTTTTGCTGAAAAATATTTGACTGTTAGATCGGAAATTGACTTGCAAAAGTTGAAATTTAAATGTAGAGTAATAGAAATATCATATTTAATAGAGTTATATAAATATCGTACAAGAGGAGGGGAGAAAAGTGGGTGAAAAGTGGAATGTCGAGAATAATATGCAAAAACATGGGCTTGATAGCATAAAGGATAACTCAGATTTTAGAACTAAAAAGATAATTTAAACCAGTATAGTGGGGATTGTAACCAATATACTGCTTGCTGTATTTAAGGCTTTTATAGGTCTTATGACCAATTCAATAGCTATAGTACTGGATGCGGTAAATAATGCATAGGATGTAGCAAGTAGCAGCAATATTATATTTGAATTTTAATATTTCGGTTGAGGCTTATCTTGGAGTGATAATATCAATTTTTATCATAAAAGCGGGAATCGATATGCTGAGAGAAACGCTTTCACATATATTGGGAGAAGCCGCAGATTCTAAGTTGGCACAGAAAATAACAGAAACAGTTATGGAATTTTCGGAAGTCACAGGAGCTTATGACTTGGTTATTCACTAAATTCTTTTGATAAGCTTGCAATTCAGATTAAGGATACTATTGAAGAGCTTGTAATGATGAATCCTTATATTTTGCAAATGCATGGTT
>NZ_JBQMXS010000072.1:0-4868 GCF_052173895.1 Catonella sp.
GCTTTATATTTGGTCTTTCTTCGGATGGGGTTTACATGGCCTCCTTTGTTACCAAAAGAGCGGTGGTCTCTTACACACGCCTTTTCACCCTTATCCGGCTAAACCGGACGGTTATTTTCTGTTGCACTTTCCTGGGAGTCGCCTCCACCAGGCGTTATCTGGCATCCTGCCCTATGAAGCCCGGACTTTCCTCACCTATTACAGGCGCGATCATCTGTGTTTCTCAATTAAATAGTTTATCATAAAAGAGAGAAGTTGACAAGGAGATGATTAATTTAAGGCTTGTTTTATATCTTCTATCAAATCTTCGACATCTTCAATGCCGCAAGAAATTCTTATAAGTCCTGCTGGTATGCCGGCAGTGGCGAGCTGTTCATCTGAAAGCTGGCGGTGAGTAGTGATAGAAGGGCAGAGGCAGCAGCTTTTTGCATCTGCCACATGAGTTTCGATAGCAATGAGCTTAAGTTTTGTCATAAATTTTTCAGCAGCATCTCTTCCTCCCTTTATTTCAAAAGAAACTACTCCGGAGCAGCCGTTTGTCAAATATTTATTGGCTAAACTATGGTATTTATCTGATTTAAGTCCGGGATAGCTTACGCTTAGAGTTTTTTCATGGTTTTCAAGAAACTCTGCAACAGCCTGTCCATTCTTGGAATGTTCTCTCATTCTTACATGAAGAGATTCTAAGCCGAGATTAACAAGAAAAGCATTCTGTGGCGACTGTATAGCACCAAAGTCTCTCATAAGCTGTGCAGTAGCCTTTGTAATAAAAGCTCCTGCTTTACCAAACTGCTCTGCATAAACTAAGCCATGGTAAGATTCGTCAGGAGTACAGAGACCCGGGAATTTATCAGCATGAGCCATCCAGTCGAAGTTTCCACCATCAACTATAACTCCACCAACTCCACTGCCATGTCCGTCTATATATTTGGTGGTAGAGTGTGTAACTATGTCTGCTCCCCACTTAATAGGTTGGCAATTTATAGGGGTAGGGAAGGTATTATCTACTATGAGAGGTACACCATGCTCGTGTGCAATTTTTGCAAATCTTTCTATATCAAGTACGGAAAGTGCAGGATTTGCAAGGGTTTCGCCAAATACAGCCTTGGTATTTGGCTTGAAAGCGGCATTAAGTTCTTCGTCTGTGGCATCAGGAGATATGAAGGTAACTTCTATTCCCATTTTTGGTAAAGTGACACCGATGAGATTAAAAGTGCCACCATATATAGAAGATGAACATATAAGATGGTCACCACACTCACAGATATTAAAAATAGCAAAAAAATTAGCAGCCTGTCCTGAGGAGGTAAGCATAGCAGCAGTTCCACCTTCAAGTGCGGCTATCTTAGCTGCTGCATGGTCATTGGTAGGATTTTGAAGTCTGGTATAAAAGTATCCGGTAGCCTCCAGATTGAAGAGCTTTCCCATGGCCAGACAAGAATCATATTTAAAAGTTGTAGACTGGATTATTGGTAGTTGTCTTGGCTCACCGTTTTTTGGTGCATAACCGGCTTGTAGGCATTTAGTTCCTAATTTTAATTCACTCATAAATCATCCTCCTAGTATAAATATATTGGGGGTATTGCTTGCATTTTAAATTTGCTAGTTTAGTATAAGCGAAATCGGTTATAAAATCTACCACTTTTAGCTAAGTTTGTAATACATAAAATTTATAAGATGTTATAAAAATTTATTGTAAAATTAAAAAACTAACTCAAATTGAATAATTAGAGTTAGTTTTTATAATAATTATGTAGCAACAAAGCCACCTCGTCTTGATCTTTTAACAGAATATAGAGATCTGTCAGCGTTTTCTAAGGCTGCTTGCATAGACATACCGGGTGTTACTTCAGATGCGCCAATTGATACAGTTGTCCAGTATTCTTTGGAACTACCTGCTTTGCGAATATCACTTATAAGTTTTTGAGCAAATTCAGTTGCAGCAGTTTTATCCTTCATTTTGCCACAAAAAATTAGAAATTCATCACCACCCATTCTGCAGAGTAAATCATTCTCACGAACAGCAGAGCGAAATAACTTTCCCATGCTTGCAAGAACTTCATTTCCGGCTACATGACCATAAGTGTCATTAACTTCTTTGAAATGGTCTAAATCTAATATGAAAAACCAACCATGATCATATTTTTTTTCATCCCACTGGTTGCAGAAAGTTCGGAAATTGTCAAGACCGGTTAAACCATCCTTACTTGCGAGAACAGCCATTTCTTCATTAGCATTCTGAAGTTCTTGGACTCTTTTCAAAAGTGTTTTAGGATAGTACTCGCCTTCACCTTGTTCTTGATTAGGCAGAGATTGGTGTATGTGTACAATTTTCCATTTACCATTGATTTTATGGAAGAGAAAGGTAAAACGGCTATCCATGTTAATCATAACAGAGTTATCAGTACTTTCTCCTAAAACAGAAAATTTTCCATATACAAAACAGGATTCAGAATCAAGCATTATAGGTTTACACCATAGATTTTTAAAATGGAACTCTACATCATTCCTATCTGCCATTTCATCGTCAAAAGAATTTAAAAATTCGGATAATTCAGTATAAAATTCATGGTCACCTGTTCCTATAATCATACATTCAGGGGCGACACATTCCACTATCATTTTTTTAGCTTTTTCCCATTCTTTAGAGAAGAAACTACGCCAAAGATCCTCTGTCAGTTTAGAAAAGTCCACTTTATGCCTCCTTATTTATAGTTGATTGATATTTGACTTATGTGTTTTTACTGCTCAGATTTACTGCAATATATGATGTGGGTGTTAAAAACTTATAAATACAAAAGCTGTTTTTATATTTTAACACTGGTACCATTATTTATGAGTTTACAGAGAATAAGTTTATCATAGGATGAGGGATGTTGCAAGACAAGAGTTAATTAATTGACTTACATTGAAAAGAAATTTGTAAGAGTTTTTAACTTTACCATTGAAATAACTTCATTCCCATATTATAATTAAGGTTGTGTGTTTTATAGAAGAATTAAAGAATTTGAAAGGAAATTTTATGTATCGTCTTTTGTGTAAAGATGGTTCGGCTAAAAGAGGTGAGTTTACGACTGTACATGGTGTAATTCAGACTCCTGTCTTTATGAATGTAGGTACTGCAGCAGCTATCAAGGGAGCAGTGTCTACTGAGGATTTAGAAAGCCTAAAGACACAGGTTGAACTTTCTAATACTTATCATTTGCATTTACGGCCAGGTGATGAGGTGATTAAAAAACTTGGTGGCATCCATAAGTTTATGGTGTGGGATAAGCCGGTTGTGACTGATTCCGGTGGTTTTCAAGTATTTTCTTTAGCTAAACTTCGAAAGATTAAGGAAGAGGGAGTGAAATTCTCTTCCCATATTGACGGAAGAAAGATATTTATGGGACCTGAGGAGAGCATGCAGATTCAGTCCAATATTGCATCTACAATCGCTATGGCATTTGATGAATGTCCGGGACTTCCTTGTGAGCGAAAGTATATGGAGCAGTCGGTGGCAAGGACTGAGAGATGGTTGCTTAGGTGCAAAAATGAACTTAACAGGCTGAACAGCCTACCTGATACTATCAATAAGAACCAGTTGCTTTTTGGCATAAATCAGGGTGGAGTTTATAAGGATATTCGTATAGAAAATGCTAAAAGAATATCGGATATGGATCTTGCAGGCTATGCTGTAGGAGGACTTGCCGTAGGTGAAACTCATGAAGAAATGTATCAGACCTTGGAAACGGTAGTTCCTTATCTTCCTGAGAATAAGCCGACTTACCTTATGGGAGTGGGTACTCCAGAGAATATACTTGAAAGTGTAGAGCGTGGAGTAGATTTCTTTGACTGTGTATATCCATCAAGGAACGGTAGACATGGTCATGCTTATACAAATCATGGAAAAATGAACCTAAATAATGCTAAGTATGAGTTGGATGACAGGCCACTTGATGCTACCTGTGATTGTCCTGTATGTAAAAGATACTCAAGAGCCTATATTAGACATCTGCTTAAAGCAGGTGAAATGCTTGGAATGAGATTTTTGGTTATGCATAACCTTTATTTCTATAACAATATGATGGAAGAAATAAGGAATGCAATAGAAAAAGGTGAATTTCAGTCATATAAGAAGGCTAAGCTGGATGGTTTTAAGGCTGGAGAATAAAAGTACATAGTCTTTGGGAGGATGTTTATGAAAAAGAATGTTATGAAAAAATATTTTATAGAACAGGCATTACTTGTAGTGGCAATTTTATTGGGTATCTATGGCAACGATTTCTTAAAAGGTATATCAGGAATTTTGTTAATTATAGCAACGGTTATGCTGTTTTTTATTGTAGCTGATGAATTTAGTGAAAAAAAATAAAATACAAATTAAAATTTTAGGAGGAAGAAAGAAATGATTGGAGTTTTAACAGCAGGAACAGGTGGAGAGTCATTAGGTTCATACCTACCGATGATGATAGTTTGGATAGTTGTAGTAGGTGCTATGATGTACTTTATGAGCATTAAGCCACAGAAAAAGGAAAGACAGAGGATGCAGGAGCTTATGTCAAGCCTTGAACTTGGTGATTCAGTGCTTACTACAGCAGGATTCTATGGTGTTGTTATTGATATTATGGATGAAATAGTGGTAGTAGAGTTTGGTAGTAATAAGAACTGCCGTATTCCTATGAAAAAGGCTGCTATTGTTGAAGTTGAGAAACCTAGTCAGTCAAAGGCTGAAACAACAGAGAAAAAGTAAGATAAAATAATTCTTAGAAAAATAAATGGGTTGCACCTTTTAAAAGTGTAACCCATTTTTATATGTAATCCTAAAATTTACTACTTATTTTTCTTTTTAATTATAGATATAATATTAGAAATAGCAGGTACAAGTA
>NZ_JBQMXS010000073.1:0-4845 GCF_052173895.1 Catonella sp.
GGCTCAGGTTTTATCAGCCACTACGATGGATTCAGGATAAATGGAGAAGAAATAGACTTATCCTTTAAAACCTATGTCTGGATTGAATACTCCACAAATGATATTTTCTTTGAATTTATACCCATCAAAGATATTTCTGCAAATATAGATTATATTTCATGGCCTGCTCCATTTGATTTTAAAAATAACAGTTCTGACTGGTATACTTTACTTCCAAAACAGCAGGGACTTCTTATTCCAAATAACTGGGAAACAGAATTTAAGCCTGACGGATTTAACGGTAGATTCGGTACTTCTAGTGCCTACTTACCATTTTTCTCACAAATTAAAGATGGAGATGGCTATATAGCTATAAGCCTAACTCCTTGGAATATGGGCTATAATGCCCTTCATCCTGCTAACAGTGATTATACCTTAGTAAATTTTAGGCTTGAAAACAGTCTTGGAAAAATGGAATATCGCAGAGTAATGAGATATTCATTTTTAGAAAACTGTGATTATAATTATATATGCAAATTTTATAGAAAGTTTGCCACTGAAACAGGCAGACTCAAGACCCTAAACGAAAAGGCTGTACAGAATCCATCTATAAATAACCTCATAGGCTGTGCCTTTGTACACAAGGGTATTAAGACCTGCGTACAGCCTGATTCAGACTTTTTTGATCCTGAAAATCCCGAAAAAAACAACCATCTTACCACCTTTGCACAAAGAGCCGAAGAAATAAAGAAATTGCATGAACTAGGTGTAAACAAACTTTATCTTCATTTGGACGGCTGGGCTAATCCGGGATATGATAATAACCACCCTGACTATTTGCCTGCCTGCATAGATGCCGGTGGTTGGAAAGGTATGAAATTACTTGCTGATACAATACAGAACTTAGGTTTTATGTTTGGTATTCATGATCAATATAGAGATTTCTATAAAAGTGCTGAAAGTTATAGTGATGACCTTGCCTGTATGAATCCTGACGGCAGTATATATTCTCATAAACGCTGGGCAGGAGGCTCTCAGAGTTATCTTTGTACCGGTAAAGCTCTACATTTTATAAAAAGAAATTTTAATGAAATACAAAAAAACGGAATCAATTTAGATTGTGCCTACCTTGATGTATTTACCTGTAATGAGGGCGATGAATGTGCTAACCCAAATCATCGTATGACAAGGCGTGAGTCTTATGCTTATAGGAATGAGTGCTTTAACTACCTACTCTCTAAAAATATCTTATCAAGCTCCGAAGAGGTAAATGACTGGGCTATAAAAAGCCTTGTCTTCTGCCACTATGCTCCTTATGACTTTATGCTTGAAAAGCTCGGAAGTCCAAAAAAAGGAATCCCTGTACCTCTCTTTAATCTTGTATATCATGACTGCGTTATTGAACCTTGGATGATGGATAAGGCTCACGAAAATGAAGACTATATGCTTTATGCCCTATTAAACGGAGGTGCTCCTTATCTGATAAGAGATCCTGCCTACCTAGACATAGATGGTGCCTTTTCTATTCAAAACAAGCTGAAATTAAGCAATGATATTAAAAGAAGTAAGATTGTATCTGACTTTCATGAAAAAGTTGCCAAAAGTGAACTTATCAAACATGAACTCCTTGATGATATGGGCAGAAAGCAAGCCTCTACCTTTGCAAATGGGTATAAAATAATTGCTGATTTCGATAACTCAAGTTTTGAAATTATGAAAGTGTTTTAATTCAAAATATATGTTCTTGACATTCTTTGGATAGATTTTTGCTGAATAAACATTTAGAAAAATTTCCTTACTCAATAAAAAAGCTGATACATATTTTTCTATGTATCAGCTTTTTTATTATTCAATTTAATCCCACAGTTTACCCCAAATTTGGTTACAAAGTTTCTTGCAAAAATCTAATGAAAATGTATAATCTTGTTTCTTCATTATATTTTTATTTGCCAGTTTTACAGTATAAGAACTTAAAGGATAAACTCTAGAACCATAACGAGCGCCTGTATTATGCATTACCAGAGCTTTAACTCCATATTTACTGATTTTTACCTTATTTTTATCATCTTTCTTAAGAGTAACCTTTGCCAGCCCTCCTACATATCTGTCAGCTACCCTACCACTGGAATCAGTTGCATTTATAAAATTGCCTAGAGAATAATAAACAAGCATCTTATGCCCTGTTTTCTTACCCTTTACATATTTTATAGGCTCTATTACATGAGGATGGCAGCCAAGTACCAAGTCAGCTCCATTTTCTGCAAAAATCTGACTCCAATACTCCTGATAGGATGAAATGCCTCTGTCATACTCAGTTCCCCAATGCGGGCATACTATGGTAAAATCTGCTGCTTTTTCAGCCCTTTTTATATCACTCACTACTTCCTTTTCATTTAAATAATTTACTGCATAAGGCATCTCCTTAGGGAGAGGAATACCGTTTGTACCATAGGTATAATTAAGTATTGCTACTTTTATTCCATTTTTTTCATAAATACAGAGTTTATTTTTCTGTTTCCATGATAGATTAATTCCAACCGTCTTTATCTGTGGATACTTTTTCCAAAAATTAAGACAATTATATATTCCCTTTTTTCCCCTATCAAGTGAGTGATTATTACTATTTAATATAACATCAAACCCCGTATCTACTAGAGCATCCCCTGCCTCATAAGGACCGTTAAAGGACGGATAACCTGTAATTCCCAGTTCTTTACCACCAAGTATAGTCTCCTGATTGACTATCGCAAGATCAGCCTCTTCTATATACAGCTTTACTTCCTTAAAAATAGGCTTATAATCATATCCACCTTTTCCGTCTTCCGACCATTTGTTAAGTCTTGTATGCAAAAGCACATCTCCCGCCATAACTATATCAAGTTCATTTTCTTTAACAGTTTCTGCTAATGCCGTTTGCATTGTAAATGTACTAATTGTACAAGAAATAATTGTAAAGCCCAATATTACTAATTTCTTAAGTTTCATACTGCCCCCTATCATTTTTAATTACTAAATATTTCCTCTCCATTTGAAATAACCTTAAACTTCTTTGTCTTAAAATCAGCTATAAGTTCGGCTTTTTCTCCCTCTGACTCTCTTACTATATGAAGTTTATCATCATCAGTGACAAGGATTTCAAACTTACCATCAATAGCAAAAGCCTGTGAAGTATTTCTAAATTCCATAAGTTTAAGCAGATTTTTAACCACTGGTCTTTCCACTTCTTCATCCACTTCTTCTAGAGTGTAATAATGCCTATTGATATCTCTACCCACCTTAGTCTCCTCAAGGAGCTTAAGATCATTTTTACCTGCAAGGAGTCCTACATAATACACCTGAGGAATACCCTTTGAGAAGAACTGAACTGCCCTTGCTAAGAGGTATGCATCATCATTATCTCCCAAAGCTGAATAATAAGTACAGTTCACCTGATAGATATCGAGGTTGTTGTAAGCAGCTGTATTATATATCTTCTTAACATTTGCACCAAATTTAAAAATATCTTCCTTGGTTCTCTCTATTTCTTCATCTGGAAGTAGATCCTTTACATCCACTACACCGATGCCGTCATGAGTATCCAGCGTAGTGAACTGCTTATTAGGGCATTTTAACAGCCAGTCTTTAAGATATTTTGTCTGTCCGTAATAAAGGGCATTGAGTAAGAGCATTGGAAGTGCAAAGTCGTATACAAAATATCCCTTATCTGCAATTTTAAAAGGAATTGTATAATGCTCATGAATCTCCGGAAGAATAGTAACTCCTGTAGGTTCAAGTACATCTGTAACTTCTGCAAGAAGTTCCCATACATAAGGTTCTACAAAGAAACAACTCGTTCCTGCTTTTTTAGTTGCATAAGCAAAGGCATCAAGCCTTATAATTGCAGCTCCCCTCTTTGCCATTCCTGTTAAATTATCAACAAGGAACTTCTTAGCTGTTTCAGATGGGCAGTTGATATCTATCTGCTCCTCATCAAAGGTGCACCATACTTTTTCAGTAGTTCCATCTTCAAACTTTGCATCTACATAAGGAGCTCTAGGTTTTCTTTTATAAATCGCATCTACTTCTGCCTCTGTAGGCTCACCATTTTCCCAAAAATCTTTATATCTGATAAAAAGGTCTTTGTAAGGGCTGTTATCCTTATTTTTCAAAAAATCTTTATAATAAGGACTCTGTGCGCTTATATGATTTAACATATAATCAAACATAAGGTAATACTTTTCTGACAGTCCTGTAACATCTTCCCAATCTCCAAAAGCCTCATCTACGATATCATACCTCATTGGAGCAAATCCTCTATCTCCTGATGATGGAAAGAACGGTAAGATGTGAACTCCACCAAGAGCTTTAGAAAAATGCTTATCAAGCACCTTGGAAAGATCCTTAAAATCCTTTCCCATACAATCAGCATAGGTAATCAGCATAATTTTGTTTTCGAGTTTTTTCATAGATGCATCTCCTCGTATAATATCTTTTAGATACACAACTACATGTATCTTGGTTAATAAGTTACTAAATAAATATTGTTCAATAGGCTTAGTTAAACCCATGATATAATTGTCCCAGTGTCAATCAGGTAATAGTTCTGTCGTCTCCTGTTGAGTCACATAGGTGGCTGCTTCATAGAAAGTCTGTTCCCCTGACATGGAAGTTAGCTTCAAACCGGCTGGCTGTTTGCTTAAGTTCATGGACAACCATTTAGCAGTGTGGTTTCGCATCTGTCCATCTTAAGCCGGATTCTTATATGCGAGGGTGTCGATGCTCCATGATCATGGGTTTTACCAAGCCGATTGAACACTTTAATCTAAAACGAAAGGAGGTGATCACCATGAACACACTTTACGTCGGTATTGATGTAAGCAGCAGATC
>NZ_JBQMXS010000074.1:0-4814 GCF_052173895.1 Catonella sp.
AAAATATGTTATCTAAGTCATATGTTATCTTATATTTCTCAGATATTTCATCTACTACTTTAGGAAGCTTTAGTTCGTTGTAAACACTAAATGTTCACCTCAAGAAAAAATATAGATTTTTGAGAATTAAAATATATTGTTTGATTAGAATAATATGGAAACCGGCTGTAAATGGTGTATAATATCTTATAAACAGTAAATGATGTTTTAAGGAGCAGTATAAAATGAGTAAAAAATCAGAGATTATATTTATGCAGACAAGGCTAATCAGACTGGCGGCAGAAGAATGGAAGATGTCAATTGAGAAAGTTATTAATTTATTTAGTAAGGCAGAGGTATTAGGATATATTGAAGCCGGATATGGAATTTTTCATTGTGAGGGAGATGAAGCAGTACTGGAAGATATATCAGAATTTATCAAAAGAAAGGGGATACGGATAAATGCTTGAATTATCGAATGGACTGTTGTTATATCATGGAAGTTATTGTGAAGTCAAAAAGCCTGACATTGAAAGATGTGCCAAAAATAAGGATTTTGGACAAGGCTTTTATCTTACATCATCTAAAGAACAGGCGGTGAGTTTCTTAAAGACATCTATAATAAAGGCAGTGGCTGACAGAAGTATATTAAGAGAACAAGATTTTGGGTATATTTCTATATTTGAAATTAATCTGATAAAGGATATAGAGATTAATATTTTTAAGACTGCAAATGAAGAATGGCTGCATTGTATAGCAGCACATAGAAAGAAGCATTCTTTTAATAAGGTTGAAATGGAAATGTTGAAATATGATGTTATAGTAGGCAAAATTGCAGATGATACTACTAATGCTGTATTAACAGCATATATAGCCGGTGTTTTTGGAGAAATTGGAAGTAAGGAAGCTGATGAATTTTGCATTAAACAATTATTGCCAAATAGACTGAAAAATCAATATTGTTTTAAAACGGATAAATCACTGGAGTGTATAAAATTTATAGGAAGCGAGAAAATATGGCTGAAAAGGTAATGAGTAAAGAACGATTGGCATATACAATTGATTTGTTGATTACTATGGTTGTAGAGGAAATTGCTGAAGATACAGGGAGAGATTTTAAAGAAGTATTAACGGACTTTCTCCTATCAAAGACGGGCAAAGCTCTATATGATAATGATACGAAACTTTGGTGCAATGGTCCATCATATATTGCAAATATCTACAAAGAAGAAGTAAAGCATAAGAATTTATCCTGAAATAAAAGGAAATGTAAGATAAATGTAAAGTTTGGGAGCAAAATTTGTGTTATACTGTAAAGATAAACTCCCAAGGAGAATTTTATAGATGGATAAAAAGGCTAAAAAAGACATATTTAAGAATATATTGTGGACAGTTATAACAATTATAATAGCCGTACTTACAGTTACAGCTATTACAAGTCAAGCGAAGGGATTTTCGGTAAATGATGCATGGATTCTTATAAAGCATGGAAAAAAGGGTTTTATTGCTCTTTCTGTGGTTTCTGTAATCTTGTACATCTATCTTGAAGGAGCTGCAATAAAATATATTTTGAAACATATTTCAGTAAAGGTAGGTCATAGGCAAGCATTTTTATATTCGGCAGCAGATATTTATTTTTCTGCTATTACACCTTCTGCCTCAGGAGGACAGCCTGCAAGCTTTTATTTTATGAAAAAAGATGGAATATCATTTTCAAAAGCTACTATGTGCCTTGTATTAAATCTATTAATGTATAGCTTTGCTATTGATTTTGTGGCTATTTTAAGTTTTATAGTAAGGCCTGATATTTTTATGCAGTTTAATGATTTTGGGAAAGCCTTCATAGTTTTGGGCTTTATCATAATGAGCGTGCTTACTCTATTCTTTTTTATGCTCTTAAAAGAACCGAAGTGGATGGAAAAACTTGGATATTGGGGCATAAGTCTTTTAGGAAAGATTCATATTATCAGAAAACCTGAAAAGAAAAAGGAGAGATGGGAAGAAACTATTAAAAAATACAGTGCTATTTCAGATATAGCCTTAGGGAAAGGAAAGATGCTTATTGTAGCATTTTTATTAAATCTTGCTCAAAGGATAACTCAGATAACTATTACTCTATTTGTTTATTTAGGACTTGGAGGAAAGTTTAATCATATATTCGATATATGGTTTTCACAGGCTTTTGCAGTAATAGGCTCCAACTGTGCTCCAATTCCCGGAGCACAAGGTGTAGTTGATTATCTTATGATACAGGGCTTTTCTAAGTTTATGCCTCCCGGTTTAGCTGTTCATACAGGGCTTTTGAGCAGAGGAATCAGCTTTTATATCTGTATTATTATAAGCCTTGTTACGATAATTATTGGTTATATTAGAAGAAGAAAGAAGGTTGGTAAAATCACTACATAAATTCCTTGACAACGCTAATCTCATATAGTAGTATTGTCGGGAATAATTTTCTATCAACTAATCTGGAGGACGAAAAGATGATAAATAATATCATAGAA
The DNA here is from genome assembly GCF_052173895.1 of Catonella sp. GTDB lineage: Bacteria > Bacillota > Clostridia > Lachnospirales > Lachnospiraceae > Catonella. The sequence goes on from NZ_JBQMXS010000074.1 coordinate 2,484, forward strand.
GAGTTTATCGGAAACTCTTCATTTTACCTTAAGCTACTGCTTGAGCATATGGGAATTATATTTACTGCTGCCATAATTGCAATAATAATAGGTCTGTCCATTGGTATATGGATAACAACAAAACCTAAAATTGCCGGTTATATAATTTCTATTGTAAATATAACCTATACCATTCCTTCCATAGCACTCTTAGGTTTCTTAATCTCTTTTACAGGAATCGGTAACACAACTGCAATAATTGCCCTTACCATCTATGCCTTACTTCCTATAGTAAGAAGCACCTATGTGGGAATAACTACAATTGATCCAAAAATTATAGAAGCAAGTCGGGCAATGGGAAGTAAAGATTACCAGATAATGTATAAAATTAAACTCCCTCTTGCATTTCCTATAATATTTGCTGCCATAAGAAATATGCTTACCATGACCATAGCCCTTGCCGGTATAGCATCTTTTGTAGGTGCAGGAGGCTTGGGTGTGGCTATTTATAGAGGAATTACCACCAATAACCAAGTGCTTATTTCCATAGGAAGCTTTTTAATCGCCTTACTCGCACTTACAACAGATGGTATTTTAGGAGTAATTGGTAAACTGATTTCTACACATAAATTAAAAACAATAAAGACAAAACGTGCTGTTGTCGGAGTTCTTGTTTTAGCTATAATACTTGCTACAATAGGCTTTTGGAAGAATCAAGATAAAGGTATAATAAGGCTCGCCTCAAAACCAAACTCTGAAGGTCATATTTTAGCTGAGATTACTGCGGCACTTATCAAGGGGAATACAGATTTAGATGTAAATATTACATACGGTGTCGGAGGAGGAACTTCCAACATCCACCCTGCTATGGTCAAAGGTGACTTTGATATGTATCCTGAATACACCGGAACTTCTTGGAATATAGTATTAAAAAGAACAGAGCCATATACAGAAAATGATTTTGATATATTAAATAAAGCTTACAGTGATGAGTACAAGCTTACCTGGAGGGGAATGTTCGGCTTTAACAACACCTATAGTATAGGGCTTAGAAAAGATTTAGCTGAAAAATATAATATTAAAACTATCAGTGACTTAGCCAAATATTCAAACGATTTTGTTTTCGGTGCAGGATATGACTTCTTTGAAAGAAAAGATGCCTTTAAGTCTATGGTCGAAGCCTATAAGCTTAAATTTAAGAAACATGTGGATATGGATAACGGTCTTAAATATCAGGCTATATTTGACAAAAAACTGGATGCAATTTCTGTATTTACAACTGATGGACAGCTATCCGATCCTAGGATTGCCCTCCTTAAAGACGACCTTAACTTCTATCCTAAATACATGGCAGGTATAGTTGTAAGAGAAGAAGTTCTTAAAAAACATCCTGAATTAAATACTGTACTTGACAAACTGAATAACCTTATAGATGAAGATACTATGGCAAAGCTTAACAACAGGGTTGAGGCAGGAAAAGAAAATCCAAAGGATGTTGCAATCAGTTTCTTAAAAGAAAAGGGCTTTACGGAGGTTAAAAATGACTAAACTAATTGAATATAAAAATATATGCAAATCATATTCCGGCACTCCGGTACTCCAAGGCTTTAATCTTGAGATAAACGAAGGTGATTTCCTCTGTGTTGTAGGAACTTCCGGTTCAGGAAAGACTACTATGATGAAAATGGTTAATGGCTTATTAACCCCTGATGAGGGTGAAATATTAATATCCGGTAAAAATATTAAAAATGAAGATATTATTTCTCTCAGAAGAAAAATAGGCTATGCCATACAGGGAAATGGATTATTTCCACATATGACTGCTGCCGAAAATATAGGCTATGTACCAAAGCTTGAAGGTGCTGATGATAAGGCTATAGAGAACATTGTGGATAAAATGCTCAAACTTGTGGGGCTTTCTGCTGATGTAAAAGAAAAATACCCTGATGAACTTTCAGGTGGACAGCAGCAAAGAGTAGGTCTTGCAAGAGCTTATGCCAATTCACCGCTTATTTTGCTTATGGACGAGCCTTTCGGTGCAGTTGACTCTATCACAAGATATCAACTACAAAAAGATTTAAAAGAAATCCATAAGGCTACAAATTGTACCATTGTTTTCATTACACATGATATTCAGGAAGCTTTTAAGCTTGGGACTCATATTTTAGTAATGGATGAAGGTAAGATACAGCAGTATGGAACAACTGATGAAGTATGGAATAATCCTGCTAATGATTTTGTTAAAAAACTAATAGATATGACTAGATAATACAGAAAGCGGGTGCCAAAGACAGCACCCACTTTTATTCTTTTAATTTGCCTATTCTCTTACTTATGGGGTTATAGTCACAA
>NZ_JBQMXS010000075.1:0-4655 GCF_052173895.1 Catonella sp.
CTTTTTACCTTGAAGGCGTCCCCTTAAAAGAGTCAGAACAAGCGTAATGAGCAGCATCGCAGGAATCAGAAAGATTTCCGGTCCGAATACCAAGAGACAAAACAGTGAGCTGAGCAGTCCGGTGAGAGCCGGCCATTACCGGCAGTGTTTTTATAAAAGCATTTTTTACAACGCTCAATTTCATGCTCAGACCTAATTCCTTTCTTCTGAAATACAAATTCTGATTTAGCTGCTACCCGATTCATCAATAAACGATTCAACATCGACAACCTTATATCCCTTTTGCTTCAATGCCTGTGCAAATAATCCCATACCGGGAATCAGTTTTCCGCTAAAACTTCCATCATAAATCTGATTCACACCACAGGTAGGACTTCTTGACTGCAGGACAGCAAGCCCTATATCATCATTTTCAATTTTCGATAAGGCAATCTCTGCCGCTTGCATGTATTCTGAATGAACATCATTTCCATTTTCATCCGTAACGACTCCGTTAACAATTTCCGCACATGGTCTGGGCGTTTTCATACCGGCAAGCATCTCCGGGCAAATAGGGATAATCTCATAATTTTTTAACAGATTAATAGCCAACCGGTTTCTATTATTCTTTCCGTTATATTTACAATTTTCGCCCAATATACAGGCACTTACTAATACCTTCACACAAAACATCCTCCGCATTAAATTCAGCCTTAGTGCGCTCCTGACATCCATGTATTATAAGCTCTGACAACAAAATCTTCTTCCAGCATATCATTATATCCCTCAACGTTATTTACAAGTACAGTAGTATAATAATCTAAACAGGAATATTTGTTGTCATCAACTTTATAAAATTCGTCAACTGTCATATAAATTCTTCCATTTTTCCAAAAAATAAGGCAGCTATACTTTTGATCCGGATAATCTCCCCAGGGATACTGATCCTTTCTTTTCTCAACGATATCAACTATATCTGTAGTATTTACTTCAAACCAAGCACTCATATTTTTTTCCTTTGCAAATTAAAATCAGATTAAACTTCCACTATATGAACTGTATTTCCATGCTCCTCGATGAGGTTTTGTAATGCTTTTCCGCTAAGCCACACAGTTGCTGTATTATCATTTGGATGACAGCCTATCAGACCATGGTTTTCAAAAAAGCTTTTATCCAAATAAAATTCAACCTGTTTCTGCTCATCATTTAATAGGCCAAAAGGTGAAACCGCTCCCGAAGTAAGCTTTAAAATATCAAACAACTCCTCTGCGGATGCAAAGCTAAGTGGGCGAAGTCCATGCGTTTTTCTGAAAGCCTTCAAATCAACTCTTTTATCACCCTTCACAGTTATCAGGTAATAATTTTTCTTCTTATCATCACGTACGAAAAGATTTTTTGCATCGGCATCAGGATAAGGAAGTTCACAGCCTTAAAACTATGTGTTTCTGTAATTTTAACACAAATATCATCTAAGGTCACCCTTTACATATATAATATCCTACTTGCAATACTCTTTTATTTTACCGGCATATTCAGTCAAAAGATTCTTTGAATAAATATTTTAATTTTTTGAATTTCTAACTTCTTTCTAAAAGCTCTAATTTATCTTCCTAAAAATCCAACAAGCAAAGCCTGAATTGCCGATACTATCGGAATAATTAAAAAAGGAACTGCTAAAAAATGTTCAATAACCGCCAAGTGTTTCATCCAGTTACTAAATTCATAATCTTCGTGTCCCTCTGTCCCCGGAATTACAATCTTATCCTTATATTTTCCCTGAAACAACAGACAATCTAACAAGAAAAAATCTCCCAGGTTTAATATACTCCACTGAATATATCCCATCCAAAACACGTTCCAAAAGTCAACAATTCCGGTATGCAAAAGACTTACAATCGAATAAACAAAACAAATCCCAACAATGACAACTGTTAATATCCCATTTATCGTCTTCTCTTGTTTTGTCATCTGTTCGGGTGCAGCCTTCTGAATAGCTTTGGGATAAGAATCAAAAAAGAATCTCGGATTAATAAGTGCCACAGCAGCCACTGTCCCGTTAAATATGGCCGCTATAGCAATTCCATCAAGAACAGCTTGAATTATATCCATAAAATCCTCCTAGTAAAATTAGAAGTTGTGGGGCTAAATGTTATCACACAAAGTTGACGCTCCGAATGATAACATTTCAGACTCGCTACGGCATCCGCTTCGCTACGTCTAATGCGCTCGCTTAGAATTTATCATTCGGAGCTGTAATCTTAGAGTTATGCAAACATTAAAATCTTTTCAAAAATTTCTTCTCAACACTCTTTCATATCTTTTATAAGATAATAAGTATCCTTAAACCTAAGATGCCATATTGCTTTATCATCCGTAATTTCCTCATATATATCATCTAAACTATGTGCCGGTGCCAACATCCCCAAAACATAGTCCTCCAGTTCTACCTCTCCTATTTTGTGAAGTTTATCAAGTAAAAACCCCAAATCCTTGTGATTAAACCAACAGTCGGTATCAAGCGCATATTTTGTGTTACACATCTTGCAGGCAATTTTGCTGTTAAAAAAATCCTCCATAGTCGGCTTATCCTTTTGTAACAGTCTTGTGCAGGCAAGGTGATATTCTATCTTTCGAGGACTCACATCAACGTCTGAAACAAAAATTACTCCATATTCATTTTCAAATTTAACCGCAAGCACATCTCCTACCTTAAAATATGGCTCTCTCTTTATTTTTGTTTTTGGAACTTTAAGAGGTTTGGGATTCTCACTTTGTAACTGAACAGCAAGTTTATCAAGCACCTTCTGTCTTTGCTTTTTTGCCTTGCTGTCGATTTCAAGCCAGAACTCATCTGCTCCGTTTTCTATTATCTTAAGAGCTTTATTTTTTATTTCCTCCGGTAAATGCCCTATCTTCCACAAAGAATAAGCAAAGGCTGTCCAATAAATCTCAGTATAAAATCCGTCTGTGCAAAAATTTTTCTCATCATTTAATACATCTTCAATTATCTTGTCTACATTTTCTCCATTTTTATATCTTTCTACTATGCTGTTATAAATATCATAACCGTCATCGCTGTCTATAATCTTTACCCCGTCTATTGCCATAATAGCCTCCTGTTTATTCTTGCACTGTCATCATCTTATTCCTCAAATAATTCCTTTGCTAAATCTTTGCATATTTCTGCCATCTCTAACATATCTTCTTCCGGACACATTTCACTTAAATTATATTCAAGAGGATGAGTATAAAAATCTTCCAATACAGTTTTTATTATATTCTCTTCTTTCTCTGTACTTATAATACTGATAACTACAGGCTTTAAGTCATCTCCAAGCAGTTCATTTACATCTACACTTCCGCTTTTTTTGCATTCCAGTAAAATTGCTGCGAGGTCTGTAATTATGTCAATCGGATAGTAAAATTCAACATCATACTCATTATTTTCATTATCTTTCAATCTTACCGTAATCGGTTCATCATTCTGTCTGAAATTACCGTTTAACTTATCTAAACCTAAATCCGAAAATATTTCCGCAAGAGATATTTTTTCCTGCCTCTTATACATAAGATATGAAGCCAGTGTCAGGCTGTCATCGCTGTCCCCTATATAATTGTTCCAATATTTATCTGCTATGTACATTTGTGTTTCCCCTTTCCAATCTGTTTAATCTTATTAAGATTTTTTAACAGCTTTCAAATATTTCTCATACAATAACAGCAGCTTTTTAGGAAGATGCTGTATATTTTTATCGCAAATTCTGTATAACTCAATTCACTCTTCATCATAAATAGGTGGAAGACTTACATATCTCTCCCCAATCTTTACCCTCGCATAAAGTATTCCATCCTGATAGAAATATCCCTCAAACGGAGGATATTTATCCAAATCTTTTAATACTTCATCAGGAAGACTTCTAAAATTATAATCCCTCAAAGCCCCTGCCCCAATCAGTTTCTTTGTCCTGACTGTCTTAATTTCTTTTTCATATTTCCTATAAAATTCTTCCGGCTCTTTTTCATACATTTCTGTATCTTCCTCATCCAATACATAATATCTGTCATAGCCTGCAACCCAAGAAATATGCACACAGAGCAAATGCTTTTCAATCTCCGGACAATATCCCAACATAAAGAATTTTTCTCTATCAATTTTTTTATTTTCTATGGTTATATTCTGTATTATATTATTCATATTTCTTCTCACATATTTTTCGCAAAATCAAATCTCTGATTTACCTTTTTCCCTAAAGCCGTAAGCTTCTCCAAAGTTTCTCTCCTGCACACAAACATTACATAGCTGTCACTGTCTATATCCATAGCTCCTACACAAAAGCCCTGACTTTTCCATTCTTCATCCAGAATTTCACACCAGGCAGGGATATTCATCCCCCTGTTAAGCCGGTTCTCTTGCAATTCCAGATTATTTTTGTCTGCCAAATTTTTCATCTGAGCTGTAAACTCTTCAAATCCCTCTTTCCAGTCAAGTTCTATAATGTCTCCGCTCTCTGTCAATTCATCAACTATTGCTATCCATACAATCTTATCTTTCTCTTCGTCCACTTCTATATAACGCTCATCATAACTCTCTGCATTTTCATCAAAATACGTATTTGTAGAGTCAAAACATCTTGCCAATTTAGAAATAACTGTCTTATTATCTGTAAGCAGGCTTA
>NZ_JBQMXS010000076.1:0-4585 GCF_052173895.1 Catonella sp.
AAAATCATCTTCTGTAATACCATTAAAATTTAGTTTGTAATTCAAATCTGTTACTTCACTAGTTTTTTCTTTAATTTCATCAAATTTTTTCTCTAAACTAAAAATAAGTCTATTATAAAGCATTTTTAATCTAAGTTTTTTATAATTTTCTTTAAAATGTTCATAATCATTCTGATTTTCTCCAAAAAGTTTCTTTAACACAAGCTCTTCTAAATCACTATGTGTATGTAACGAGCTCAATATTTTATAATTATAACCTTTTTTTACATAATCATGTAACTTTTTTATAAATTTCACACTATAATCATATAGCTTTGCATTTTCCTCTGATATTTCATAAAGAGTCTCATTAGTTTTCTTATTGTTTAACTTTCCTTTTGGCAGCAGCAACTGGCTGTACATTTGCAAATAACATTGATAGCATAATAAAACTTATCAGCACATATATAGATTTTTTTAGTTTAATCATAAATTCCCTTTCTTTATCTGTACAATTTTTTCAAAACTCTTACAGCGTCTAAATCCTTCTCTTGTTCCTCAAGTGAAAGTTCATCAAACTGTACTAAATCATTATGAATCCTCTTGGCATCATTTCTTACTTCTCCATACTTATAATAATTCAAAAAATGAAACCTGCACCATCTTATATGCTCAAGTTCAGCTAGTTCCATCTCATCTTTGTTAAGATTAGTTAAAACATTCCCAAAGTCTGCTGCTGAAATATTAGATGAACGGAGAAAACTTGAAAGATCTTCCCATTTTTTACCCGTTTTATATATAGACTCATAGTGAGTATGCAGAGCTTTCGCTTTTTCTATCAGCTTCTCTCTAAGTATATTCTCCTCTGTAAATACATCTTTATATCTCCCAAAAGGCACAGGTTTTCTATACTCAATATATGAACCCATATCTCCATCTTCAGGAGAATAATAATATACTTCCGAATTATTGGCACTTAAAATAATTGTCTGTAATAATTCTGCCTCTACCTCATCTGCAACAATTACTTTATCTGCATTCTCAATAATTTCCCAGATATTTTCATCATCTGCAGAATAATATTCAAGCTTATCTGAGTTCATAAGCTGCAGCTTTTTATGCCTTATCCGGTAAAGCTTGTTATCTGTAATAAAATGATAGTTTATATGCTGATTCAGAGAAAAAATATTCATCTGCAGTCCTGTACTTACAATGTCTCCTGCAAGATTAGAGCTACCATAAATTACAATATCAAGTTTTTCCTTCCCCTCTTTCCACATTCCAAGCTTTTTCCAAAATCCTCTGGCTATCATATTGTTAATATCAAATACTACAGCATCCGGTATTGTTTTCAATAAACTTCCTTCTATGTCTCTGATGCCGATATAAACCTTTTTATTGCATAGTTCAGATTCATGCTCTTTATAAAATTCAAAGTTCTTTTTATCGGAAGAAAACATTATTATATGGTTTTTTACATAGTTTTTAACATTTTCTCCTGGATAAATTACCTTTGTTCCTATATTTTCCTTTAATCTAATATCGGCATCGGTGTATACTGCCACTGTCTTTTTCCCGCCAATCAGATAAAGCCTGTATTTCACAGTCTGCCATACATTATTTATTGCAGAAAGAATGGCTGCCGCCGTAACTAACGGCGCAGTCCATCTTGCAATTTCTACAAAAATATTGTACCCATCAGAGGCTTTATTTGTAAAATACAAGGATAATGATGCATACAGTGCATCTGTAAATCTAGATTCACACATACTGTAGCCTAGAGTACCTATGATAAATGGTATAAGTGCTAGTAATACAATAATTTTTCTCTTATTTTTCATTTGCTCTCCAAGTATTCTACAATGAATCAATTAGGCTCTTAATTGTGATTCCTTCTTCTGTCTTCCAGTAAGAAGGACCATTTAATGTAGTAAGCTTTGTATCTATATTATTATTCTTTCTATATATGTTTACAGCATCTAAACCAGCCTGTGAAGATGCCTTATAAAATCCTATCTTTTCACCTTTCAAATTATAATAAGGCTCTTTTTTCTCGTTTAAAAGAAGCATATAACATTCTTTCTCTTTTTCATCATACTCTGCTACGGCATAATGGAATACTCCTTCATATTCCATCATAAACTCAGTACCGTTTTGAATCTTGCCTGCATTATAAAGATCAGTAAAACTTATAATCTTTCTTTTGACGTTTGACTTTGGTGTCCTTCCATAATGCTTTTCATCAAGCGAAAGGTATATTTCGTCAAAAATACTCTGGTAACGAGAATATACAACACAAGACAATTTGTCATCTTCAGTATAATTAAAGCTTTTCTCCACATCATCGAAAAGTTCATCCAAAAGTTCCTTGTGTAAATCATAAATTTCCTTACATAATGCAGTATTTACTAGAGCCATAGGAGAACCATGGACAGCTTCTCTAAGATTATTTGAATACTGTTCCAACATATATTTTCCATCATTTCCCAGCTGTGGATGTTCTATACATTTTGCAATTACATAATCATACATCTCTTGATATGTAATCTGTGTGTAGTTTCTATCATATGGTTTCTGCTTGGGATCAGGTGTTACAAACAAACATATTACTTTCTGTCCTAATTTTTTATGTCCTTCAACATAATCTCTATAGTCCTTAGTTTGTCCTACATCTGTACCATTCATATTTTCTCTGGCTTTTACCTTATTTTCTATTACAATTACCAGTTCATCACTTTCTCCATATACATCTATAGAGCGTTTTTTTCCATCTGTTGTAAAAAATGTCCTCTCAGTTTCGAAATGAATGTTATCTAGTTTCATGTTAAATACCGATTTTAAAGTAAGTTCTTCATCTCCACTTTTTATCATATAGAGCGACAAAAGTCTTACCAAGGGATAGTGACCAAGCCTCAAGCTAGAGTTAGGATCAAAAAGCCAGCTCATAAATGAACTATGCCAATGTTCTGTATGTGTCTGCCCGACTATAGTAAATACATTTGTTTTTTCTTGAAAGTACTTAAGCTGCTGGAACTGCTTGCTTGCAAGCAGTTCCTCTATCTGTTCTATATTCAATGGGTTACCTCATTTCTTATGGTTTACATAAGTTCTTCTAAACCTTTTTTGCCCTCTTTTACATCAATCTTTTTAATAAGTTCCCAGGCTTCAAATATTCCTTCATTGTTCTTAGTATGAAATCCTCTTTCTTTAGCCTTATATTTATCTAACACTTCACCTATTGTCATGTCTGAAGATAATTGCTCAAATATAGTACTATATTCTCCAAGTGTCCCGGATTTTACTTTTCCTTTATCATTAAAGAAATTATCCGGCATATCTTCTTTACGCATGGCTTTTCTTGCATTTGACATCCAAGTATACTGACTTGCTCCTAATTTCACATTTTCCAGGTCTACAACTTCAGAAATAGCATATACACAATAATTAAATGCTCCTTTACGCACTGAAGTATTTTTATCATCCGGAATCTTTTTATCACACCCACCAAGTAAAGATGCCACAAGGAAATCAAAAATCTGTCCTGCTCCATGTTTTTGTTTCCTAGCTGTTCTTAATTTCTGGCAGAAATCTACACTTTCACATAGTTTTTCAAACTCAGCAAGGGTTGTGGTTTCGGTTATTATAGCATTACTATTCCTCATTGTAGATTGACTGCTTTTCTCTAATACTTTTGAAACCTCAACTTTATCAGTATATGACGCCGTTTCAGCTTGTGTAACAGTCTCAGATGTCGGTTTCACAGTTTGTATAACTTCTTCAGATTCGGTATTGTTTTTATTATCAATTTTTTTAATAGAATTCTCATTTGTAGATTTTTCAAATACTTCCGGACAAGTTTTTTTTAATGGATTAACAATTAAGTGTTCATAGAATTCATCAGCATCAATAAAATCTCTTTTATTTTTAGGCTGTAAAATCTTCATAATATTTTTACAATCATTTTTTCTAAGTTTACCTCTAGAAATACTATTACCATAAAAACACTTTATCTCCTTATATTCATCTTTTTCTTTCAACATATCAAACAAGTCATCAAAGGTTTCTTTCTCATCTTTCCACCCTGGATTATCATTATCCGGTTTCCCCAAACCAGTATCATCATCCATCTCCTCTAATTTCTCCCAACCTATATCAAAATTAATTGCATATATACTGTTACTCAAATTACTTCTTTTCCCCATTGCACACATAAATTCCAATAAAGTTGCATAACTTGTTACATAACCTTCATCAAAAAAACATAAGAAAGCCTTACAATATTTAGACTCCATATTTTCCATAAATTGTTCAATCCAAACATTAGTATTAGACGCAAACTCCTTATCAAAGTATATCCTTAATCCATATTCATTTTGTAACTTATATACGATTTCAGTAAGAACCTTTTCCCAGCTATCTCCTCTATAACTGATAAATACATATTCTTTTTTCTCTTTACATGTAGTAACCTTAAGGTCTTTATATCTCTGATTCTTCATTCTTTTCTCATATTCAGCTCTATTCATTACAAAATATCCTCCTAAATTTTATTATTTCTAATACAAAATATATATAATAAATACTTAATTAAACCTATATATCCTCA
>NZ_JBQMXS010000077.1:0-4531 GCF_052173895.1 Catonella sp.
TGGAGCTGAGGGGAGTCGAACCCCTGTCCGAAAACCCATTCATTGTACTTCTACAAGTTTAGCTAATTGTTTAACATTCCCTCCATCAGGCTTGAATTAGCACAATACTGACTTTAGTAGACCCTAATACGCCCATAGTACCGAGCCACTTACTATGTCGTTTCCTGCTGATTCGATGCCTTAGTCTGTTATGCAGGTATAACAGGTAAGACAGCTGCCCTTAGGCAGCGTAAGCTAAATTATCTTCAGCGTTTGTATTTAATTTTGGATTTAACGCATTCCTGCGACTTGCTTCTCCAACTTCAAAATTCCCGTCGAAACCGGTACAACCCCGGAATATGAAAATTCTAAATGAATTTCCTCACAATTAATTAAAGAGACCGTAGCCATTTAAGACTACGGTCCAGAATTAGCTTTTAATTATTCAGCTATAGAAACATTAACTGCTCTAAGCTTACTTGAATTCTTAGGATCTGTCTCTGTCTCAAATGTAACTTTCTGGCCTTCAGCGAGAGTCTTGAAACCTTCTACATTGATAGCAGAAAAATGTACAAATACATCATCTCCACCGTTATCATTGGTAATAAATCCGTAGCCCTTCTCTGAATTGAACCACTTAACTACTCCTGTGTTCATTTAGGTATCCTCCTGTAAATAAAAATATTAGTTGTGTAATCTTCCAGTTAAAGAGCTTTAGAGCAGGTACCTTTTTAGTAGTGCTGCGAGCTAACGAACACAAACATCTAAGTTCGACTTCTTTAAACTTCAAGAATACTATATAATGTTATCATATAATTCACAAAAAGTCAAATGGATTAATATTTTGTGCACCTTTTCATCACATTAATATCTAATATTTATTATAACTATTACTAATATAACTTAAAATGATAACTAATTAATACAATTAGTTATACAAAAAGCTTGAATATTATTTATTACTCACACATTATCAAATTATATATGACTATAATGATAATAAATTATCTAAATTCCCTTAAACCAAAAACTAAATTCAAGTTTCTGATTATTTTTAACATGATATTCATTATGTGGTTTCGCTCCCCAGCTATCATCGCCACCTACACCCATTTGCATAAGATCTGCTCTAATAACTGTAAAATGTGTCTTTGGAAGTTCATTTGGGTGTGTAGCCTCCTCAAGCTGGTTAGGTGTATAAGGTAGAGCTGAAAATCCCATGTATCGCTCTGTAACAACAGAATTTTCTGCCGCCTTACTCTCCCCTAATGTAGGGTCAGCCTGTTTCTCACTTACAAACAGCAGTCCTCTTCCCTTCCTATTTGTAACCTTAGCAAATCTGACATTTACCTTATGTCCACACTCCTGTGGTACAAGATATGGTGCTAAATTATCCTCCACCTTATTGCTAAAAAGCCCTATCTTAGCCCCACTTCTCCTATCCTCATAAGTTTCAGAAAATCCTGCTCCGTACCATGTAAGATTATTAAAATCAGCATCAGTTTTGAACATAATTCCAAACTCAGGCATATCAAAGTTTTCACCCTTAGTCTCATATTGTAAAGTTGTCTTTATAAATCCGTCTTCAAACACCTTATAGCTTACCACACACTCACCCAAATCAGCCATTCCAAGTGCATAGGTATAATTAACTTCTACAAACCTCTCATGACTTATCTTTGCACTATTATCATTTACCTTTACATCTATGCATCTAGCATAATCACCTGCAAGTTTCCACTTACCATAGTGTATAGGCATGCTTGAACCTCTATCATTGTCAATAGGGGCTCTCCAGAAATTTGGACGAGGCTGACTCTTAAGAAGTTCGACTCCTCTTAACTTATAGCTTACAAGTCCTCCATACATTTTTGAAAATAATACTGAGAAATGCTCTCCCTTAACACCTATATTATAATCTCCATAAATAAATTCCAGTTTTCCTGTATCAGGTTTTACATAGTCATTTCTCTCTGTTGAGGCATACATAGGACTATATCCTTCATTTATCTGTGACACATCCTTAAAATATGCTGTTTCGGCCTTTTTTACTACAGCCTGTCCAAAAGCAATTTCATGGCCTTTTTTTGCATACTCTGTGCAGTGTTTGAGCCTAACCGATACTTCTGCCACAAATTCTCCATCAAGCTTTGGTACTGTGATAGGAAGTGCATACAACTTTTCTGACAATGGTTCTACATCAGTAGATAGAATCTGCTTTGCATACTCTTTTCCATCTCTGTAAAGAATTTCATAAACATCAAACTCTGAGGTATTGGTAAACAGATATTTATTCTTTATCCTTACCGCATCGCCATTAACAAAAAGTTTAATTCCCTGATAATTAAACTTCACTTCCTGCATCTTAGGCGATTCTGCCCTATCGGACCCTATGGCTATACCATTTCCGCTAAAATTTCCATCATTAGGACGATCTCCAAAATCTCCTCCATAAGCCTGATATTCTTTACCATATCTGTCCTTCTTATAAATGGACTGGTCAATATAGTCCCAGATGAATCCCCCCTGTGCCCTCGGCTCTTCTTCTGTATATTCAACATATTTATGCATTGCACCATTAGAGTTGCCCATAGCATGGGTATATTCACAAAGAATGAACGGTTTATTCGGAAACTTTTTCAAATATTCCCTTATTTCAGTTACAGGAGGATACATACGGCTCTCTATATCACTACTTCCTTCATAACTTCTGTCATGAAAAACACCTTCATAATGAACAAGTCTCGTATCATCAAGTTTCCTGAACATTTCAGACATATTATAAATAACCTTGCCACCAAACGACTCATTCCCAACAGACCAAATAAGTACACTCGCATGGTTTTTATCTCTATTATATGTAGAAGTTACCCTGTCAAGGAGCATAGGCTCCCACTCCATATGATCCTTAGGAAGAGAATAGCCCTCACCTCTTACTCCTCTTGCATCCCAGCTACCATGCGTTTCTAAATTATTTTCTGCTATTACATAAAGACCATACTCATCACAAAGTTCATAGAGATATTCGGTATTTGGGTAATGGCTTGTTCTTATAGCATTGATATTATTACGTTTCATTGTAATAACATCTTTTTCTATTTCCTCCTTAGTAATTGCCCTTCCATTTACCGAACTGAAGTCATGCCTGTTAGTTCCGTTAAATACAATCCTCTTTCCATTAAGGAGCATGATATTATCTTTAATCTCTATTCTTCTAAAACCAACTCTCTGTCTGACTACCTCTGTCAAATTGCCTTTTTCATCCCACAACTTAAATGTAAGGTCATACAGTTTAGGTTTCTCAGCACTCCAAAGTTTAGGCTCAACTATATTAAAAATGAAATCTAGTTTCTCAGATATATCTTTTTCCTCAAATACTATCTTTTCTCCCTTATCCGAAAGTTCAATAAGCAACCTACCTTGTCCATTAAACAGTCCGTTTATTTTTAACTCAGCATTTTTTAATGAATCATCCAAAACAGTTTTCACAGTGAAATCTTTAATTCTGGTCTTTGGAAGTACATCTACATATACACTTCTATATATTCCTGAAAATCTAAAAAAATCCTGATCCTCACACCAACTTCCTACATTCCACTTAAAGACCATAACTGCAAGTTTGTTTCTTCCTTTTACTACAAAATCTGAAATATCAAAACTTGTTTCCGTAAAGCTATCGCCTGCAAATCCAACATATTTACCATTCACCCAAAAAACAAAGGCACTTTCAACCCCTTCAAAAGTAATCACAATATCCTTATTCTCTACTTTTTCTGAAATCTCAAGCATTTTTACATACATTCCAACAGGATTGAACTTATGAGGTGCTTCTGTCTGAGCCACATCTTCTATACCATCCCAAGGATACTGTACATTCGCATACTGCGGAATGTCATAGCCCTCCATCTGCATATTTGCAGGCACTGTTATACTGTCCCAGCTATCTGTCTGATATTCAGACTTATAAAAATCCTTAACAGCTAAGTTATAATTTCTTGCATATGCAAATTTCCAAAGACCATCCAGTGAAACTCTGAGACTTGATTTCCTCTCACTTAACTCGTACTCATTTCCATAAGGGATAAATGATGCCTTTGCCGGAAGTGCATTATCCTTAAAACAGGATACATCATTCACCATATCATAATTAAACTCTAACATATTATACCTCTTTCTCAATAATTTTACTTGATTGCTCCGGTAATCTCCCCTAAAAGTGCAATCACCGGTTCTTTAATTGGTTTTTCATAGTACCTGAGTTCTATAATAGTGTTTTTCTTTTTTGACATAATCCCCCCATAACCTTTTAAATTCGGCTATAATTACGCTTTCAGATAATCTTATCTCTAATAATTATCTTCAATTATTATTTTGCTCATAGTGCTTCTACCTGTTCTTTGGAAAGTCCAGTGGCCTTAATGATTATTTCTAGAGGTACACTACTCTCTTTAAAATTTCTCGCTATGCGAAAAGTTGCTATCTCTTCTCCTTCTGCCCTTCCTTTTTCTATTCCTTTTTCTATTCCTTTTTCTATTCCTTTTTCTATTCCTTT
>NZ_JBQMXS010000078.1:0-4353 GCF_052173895.1 Catonella sp.
AGGAAGAAAATATCGAGAAGTTTTAACTTATCAATAGTAACTCCTTCTTCAATGGCGAGTGAGAACATATGTATTGCCATTGAGATATCTTCTTTAGATGAAAGCTGAGCACCAACAACTCTTCTTGTGGATTTCTCATATACTATACGGATTTTTACATCTTCATTTTCACGCATAAATCCGGGACGCTGAGTATCCTCGAAGTCTGTATATTCTACTTCCATGCCGGCTCTCTCAGCAGCAGCAACAGAAATACCTGTAGAAGCAAGTTTTCTACCAAATACACAGATAGCATTTGAACCCTGCACTCCGATGCCTTCAAGCTTAGTACCGCCTATGTTATGACCGGCAACTATACCTGTACGAACTGCATTTGAAGCAAGAGCTATATATGTTCTATCTCTAAGGGCATTTGAATAAATAGTAGCACAGTCGCCAACAGCATATACATCAGGATCACTTGTCTGCTGATATTTATCTACTGCATAAGCACCATTTTTCCAAAGTTCTAAATGATCCTTGCCAAGTGCATTATTTGGAGCAAAACCGATAGCATTTATAACTAAATCAGCAGGATATTCTCCACTCTCTGTTACTATAGAAGAAACTCTGCCGTTTCCTTTATATTCAAGAACTTTTTCACCAAAATGAGTTTCTATTCCGGCATCTTCTAAAGCCTTATCCATATCCTCAGTAAACCATTTATCGTAGTAGCTTGCAAGAGAACTAGGAGCTACATCAAAGAGTCTTACTTTTTTACCTCTTAAAAGACAAGCTTCAGCGATTTCCACGCCTATATAACCTGCACCGATTACTGCAACTTCTTTAATTTCAGGATTACTGATTTCTTTATCTACAGCCTGACCTTCCTGGAAAAGTTTTAAGAATTTAAGACCTTCTAAGTCATTGCCGGAAAGGGCAGGAGATATTGGGAGAGAACCGGTAGCAAGCACGAGTTTATCATATGATTCTTCAAACTTCTCTCCATTTTTCTTTGTTCCATATACAATTTTTTTGTTAAAGTCAATTTCTTCAACACTTGTCTCGAGGCTGATTTTAGCACCTTTCTTTTCAAAAGCCTCAGCACAGGTATAGAAGAGACCTTCATAAGAATCAATCTGCCTTCCTACCCAAAGAGCAGTACCGCAGCCAAGGTAACTAAGATTGGTATTTCTATCAATCATTACAATTTCATTACCTGGATAATTATCAAGCAGGGTATTGGCAGCAGCAATACCTGCATGATTTGTGCCTATAATTAGAATTTTCATATCGGTTCCTCCAAAGTTTTTAATTTACCGTAGCTGGTAATAAAGCAATTATAGTAAAAATACTTACAAAAATCAAATAAAATTAGTATGAATATTTGTAAGAATCTTTATTTTTCCGTTTTTGCCAAAGGGGCAATTTTAGTTTCGGTTGAAGATGATGAGAACTCCATTTTTGTGAGTAACTCTTCAACCGTTACAAGCTTTGTTGAGAGAGCGAGTAGCTCAGCAGCAGTCTTGAGGTCGGTTATAGGAGGGAAGGAAGGAGCTATTCTTATATTAGTGTCTTGTGGGTCCTTTCCACCTGGGAAGGTTGCTCCGGCAGGAGTCATAACTACACCGGCCTTTGCACAACGGGAAACTACCTTTTTAGCACAGCCTGGTAAGGTATCATAAGAGATAAAGTAACCTCCCTTTGGTGAAGTCCAGGTTGCAATTCCGGTTCCTTTTAATTCTTTATCAAGTATTTCTTCAACAGCCTCAAACTTAGGACGAAGAATGTCTGCATGTTTACGCATATGCTCAACCAGTCCATGAATATCTTTGAAAAATCTCACATGGCGAAGCTGATTTACCTTGTCATGTCCTATTGTCTGCATAGCTACTTGTTTCTGTATATCTTCAAGGTTGTTAAGACTGGTGGCAAGAGCAGCTATACCGGATCCTGGAAAACTTACCTTACTTGTAGAGGCAAATTTATATACTAAGTCCGGATTTCCGGCACGCTTACATTCTGCAAGAATTTCAATGAGATGATCCTGCTCATTATCATAGAGATGATGTACGGTATAGGCGTTATCCCAGTATATTCTAAAGTCCTTGGCAGCGGGCTTAAGTCTTGCAAATCTTCTTACTGTTTCATCAGAGTAAGAATTTCCGGTAGGATTGGAATATTTAGGTACGCACCAAACACCCTTAATACTTTCATCAGAAGCTACAAGTTTCTCAATCATATCCATGTCCGGACCGGTTTTAAGCATAGGTACAGTCACACTTTCTATGCCGAAATACTCTGTTATTGCAAAGTGTCTGTCATAGCCCGGAACAATACATATCCATTTCACCTTATCTAATTTGCACCAAGGAGTGCTCCCCATAACACCATGTGTCATTGAGCGAGAAACTGTATCGTACATTACATTAAGGCTTGAGTTTCCATATATAAGCAGATGGTCATAAGGAACTTCCATCATATCACCAATAAGTTCTTTTGCCTCAGGTATACCGTCAAGAACTCCGTAGTTACGGCAGTCGGTGCCGTCTTCACAAAGTAAATCAGAGTTGCTGTTTAATGAGTCCATCATCCCCATTGATAAATCCAGTTGGTCTACACAGGGTTTACCACGACTCATATTTAGTTCAAGTCCTCTTGCCTGCATTTTTTTATATTCTATTTTTAAGCAATCCTTTAATTCAAGGAGTTCTTCTTTTGTCATTTCAGTATACTTTTTCTTTGCCATAAAACCTCCGCTTATAAACAATTATTTTTAAATGTATTCGTGTATGCAATGTATTTTAGCATTAAAATTATCATTTATCAAGTAAAATATATAGCTGAAAATAGGGATTTTATATTTTGTGTTCATTAGAGAAGTTAAGATGGATATGGGATTAAATACAAAAGAATCCTGCTGAATATTCAACAGGATTCTTTTTTGCATTAGTAATTGTTAAATTTTAAACTTATTAATCATTGCAATCATATTTTGTGATAATTTTAGAAGTTGCTCACTTGAAGAAGCAACTGTCTCAGCTGAATCAAGTTGAGAGCTTAATGATTCAGAAGCCTCTTGTGTTGAAGCAGCATTTTCTTCTGACAAAGCAGATAGATTTTCTATTATGCCAACAAGCGAATCTTTTGTAGATTCAAGTTCCTTAACTGAATGGTTGAGGCTGTTAACTTCACTCAAGTTTTTGTCAAGACCGGAAGAAATTAAACGGAATATTTCTTGAGTTTCATTAACTCTATCATTTTGTTCAGCAACTGTACCACCAACTGTTTCCATAATATTTACAGTTTCAGTTACTTTTTCTGTAAGGCCTAATACAATTGCCTGAATTTCCTCAGTGAACTGATTTGACTGTTCAGCCAACTTACGAATTTCTTCAGCAACTACTGCAAAGCCTTTACCTGCCTCGCCTGCCCTAGCTGCCTCAATTGCAGCATTTAATGCAAGCAGGTTTGTTTGGTCGGAAATGGATTTTATCATACTGCTGGCTGAAGAAATCTGAGCAGCTCTGTCATTTGTATTTAATATAACTGAATGTACATTTTCGGCTGAATCTTTAAGTTTTTTTGTAGCAGCAATGAGTTTTGGTATAGTAAGTATGCCTTGCTCTTTTGCAGATGACACTTCATGAATAGTCTTGTTTAGATTTTCGATGATAGTTTCATTTGTATGGAGTGCGGTATCAACTATCTGTACGGATTCTGCACCTTTTTGCATATCTTCAGCCTGCATTACAGCACCGTTTGATATTTCTTTAACAGTCTTTGATAAATGTTTAGCTGTATTTGCAGAATGTTCACTGGAAGTAGCAAGTTCTTCTGATGATGCGGAAACCTGATTAGCAATATCAGAAATTTGTATCATTATTGACTGTATTGTTTTTTTGACAGTTACTAAAGAACGAGATATTTCTCCAATTTCATCTGTATTTTTGGAGTAGATTACAGATGGAGAGGATTCAGTAAGTGTAAAATCATAATTAACCATACCTTGGATACACTCACTTAAGTCAGTGATAGGATTAGATATAGAGTTTGTAACAAAATAAATAACTATAAACATTACTATGGCAGATATAATGCCTATAATTGGTAAAGCCTGAATAAAAAAATAAGAAACAGCAGTCATAATTATAATGACCAGTAGCATTGGAATTCCAATGAAAAGTAACATTTTGCTTTTAAGTTTCATTATTAAATCCTCCTATAAATTTGATTTTAGCAATTTAAATAAGGGTTGTCAATATAATACTAAATTATTCACGAAACATCTTCTAAAACACATTGTCAGAGCTTAAAAGCTATTTGTTATAATGCACTATGTAGAAGTTACAGTTACAGAGCCATAATCTTCTT
>NZ_JBQMXS010000079.1:0-4261 GCF_052173895.1 Catonella sp.
GGTGCTATCCTCGTTGTTGCTGCAACTGACGGTGTTATGGCTCAGACAAGAGAGCACATCCTTCTTAGCCGTCAGGTAGGTGTTCCTTACATCGTTGTATTCCTTAATAAGTGTGATATGGTTGATGATGAGGAGCTTATCGATCTCGTAGAGATGGAAGTTACAGAGCAGCTTGAAGAGTATGGTTTCGAAGGTTGCCCAATCATCAGAGGTTCAGCTCTTAAGGCTCTTGAGGATCCACACGGTCCTTGGGGAGACAAGATTATGGAGCTTATGGATACAGTTGATTCTTATATCCCAGATCCAGAGCGTGATGTAGATAAGCCATTCCTTATGCCTGTTGAGGACGTATTTACAATTACAGGTCGTGGTACCGTTGCTACAGGTAGAGTAGAGCGTGGTACACTCAGACTTAACGACGAACTTGAGATCGTTGGTGGTCGTGAAGAGAATAGAAAGACAACAGCTACAGGTATCGAGATGTTCCGTAAGCTTCTTGATTCTGCTGAGGCTGGTGATAACATCGGTGCTCTTCTTCGTGGTGTTAACCGTGATGAGCTTGAAAGAGGACAGGTTCTCTGCAAGCCAGGTAGCGTAACTTGCCACAAGAAGTTTACAGCTCAGGTTTACGTTCTTTCAAAAGAAGAGGGTGGACGTCATACTCCATTCTTCAACAACTATCGTCCACAGTTCTATTTCAGAACAACAGACGTTACTGGTGTAGTTACACTTAACGGCGATGCAGAGATGTGTATGCCTGGTGATAACACAGAAATCACAGTTGAGCTCATCCACCCTGTAGCTATGGAAGCTGGTCTTGGTTTCGCTATCCGTGAGGGTGGTAGAACAGTTGGATCAGGTAAGGTTGCTACTATCGTTGAGTAATTTTAGCTGATTGGCTATAAACACAGAATAATGAAGCCCTCCAGGGGATAACCTTGGGGGGCTTTTTATAGAAATAGAATTATAATATTGTGTATCAAACCAAGGCTTTAGAATAGATTAACACCAAACTTCTTATAGCCCTGCCTTACTGACATTTAGACCTAACAAAAACAATCACTTCTTCATTTACTTCCATTATTCTCTCATCTTTTTCCATATCTTCAAGAGACATCCATTTACAGCTATATTCACCAATTGTAAAAGTATTGTTCGGTATATTTTCAGGCAGGAAATCTGGTAGCAGTCTATATAGTTTATGATTGAATATTTTATAAACATCATCACTGACAGAATATTTACAATGCTTCGCAGCTGATACATATTCAGTTGTTACTTCTTTATTCAATAAATTACTCGTATACTTGTCAACATTAGCTTTGTTATTTTCGGTGCTTCTAATATATGGAAATAACCATGTCTTCCACCTGTCATCATATATTTGAAGGTATTTCCCATCCGGATTTTTAATTGCTAAAAGGGAAAATTCATGCACCGTATTAGATAATATTTCTCCGACAAGTTGCATAATTTTTACAAGGTCTCTTTGTGATAACACTCCAATTTGGAGATCTATATTACATTGCTCAATATTAACAATTTTGTCGATTCTAGTCCATGATTCTCTCTTTAAACCTGCTGATTTCCAGTCTTCAATGGGAATACTATATGGACTATCGGACTTATTTTTGGTAGTCACATACATTGCAAGGATAGCCATAGTGTACTCATCAATTACTATGGCAGGTCTTCTCTTGACTTCATCTTTATCTGAATATGGAAACTGTACCCACCAAACTTCACCAATATTATACTTTCCCATTCTTTATAACCTCTTGCTTATATACTTCATCCCATTCATCATCCTGAATCCAATCATCGTCGGAGGGTAAATCTTTAATATTTACTGCAAAATTAAGGAGTTTCTCACGGTTATTGCTTAGAAATTTTTTAAAATCTTCAACTGTTTCTATTTTATCCATAAGCTCTCCTTTCCTAATTTTTATACTATTGTCTTCAAATATATTATACTTTTAGCTAATAATAGTGTCAACAATAATAAAAATTATATTTCACTAAGATAGCTAAAAAATATGCTAGCCAATTATCATTGGCTCTATTTTGGCTCTAAAAATTCCCCAAAACAAATTACAACCACGAAAATGGCGGTATATACTACAAAAACTGCTTAAAAACACCATAAACCACCCCATTTCCCCAACCGTAGAACCGCGAGAGTGGTAGAACAGCCTGTTCAGGTAAGGTTGCTACTATCGCCCTGTAATTTTAGCTGATTGGCTATAAATACAGTATAATGAAGCCCTCCAGGGGATATAAGTATTTCATGTAAAGCAGAGGAGGCAGTTGACATCATAATATACAGTAACTATAATTTTATATATAAGTGTAGGATAGAAGATGTGGAGGAATATAAAAGACACTGAAAGAGAATCATGATGAAAAAAAGAAGAGCAAAAAAAGATAAGCTATGAATTTTATAGGAAGTATGAAAAAAAGTATTTGGGTTATTAAAAAATAACTATTTATAATATACCTCACTTAACAGAAGGATTTTCAAATATCATTATTTGAAAGTCCTTTCTATTATAATTGTGACAATTTTTTGAAATCTTTCAAACCCTATTTACTTATTCAAAATTTTATTGCATACTATCTAAATAGGAATATTTAGAAAGGAGGTTATATGAGAAGAATAGAAAATGAGGTTTTGACAGGTGAGCGTGCCCTTTTTCAGGCAAATGGACTGGAGATAGAAGACACAATCTTTGCAGATGGTGAGTCTGCACTTAAACATGGTGAAAATATAAATGCAGTTAATACGATGTATAAGTGGAAATATCCGTTCTGGTATGCAAAGAATGTAAATGTAAAAGATTCCACCTTTTTTGAAATGGCTAGGTCAGGGCTGTGGTATGGTGAAAATATCAATATAGAAGACACTATGATAGAGGCACCGAAGGAATTTCGCAGGTGTGACGGAGTGAATCTAAAAAATGTATCCCTGCCAAATGCGAGTGAAACATTCTGGATGTGTAAGAATATAAGACTTGAAAATGTGGTGGCAAAAGGGACATATTTTGGATTAAACAGTGAAAATATCTACCTTGACGGGCTTAATTTATATGGGGACTACTGCTTTGATGGAGGCAAAAATATTGAAGTCCATAACTGCAAGCTGCTTTCAAAAGACAGCTTTTGGAATACAGAAAATGTAGTAATTTATGATTCATTTATAGTGGGAGAGTATTTTGGCTGGAATTCAAAAAATATAACCCTTATCAACTGTACAGTGGAGAGTTTGCAGGGATTTTGCTATATAGAAAATCTTGTAATGAAGAACTGTAAACTGGTAAATACAGCTCTTGCCTTTGAATTTTCAACTGTAGATGTTGAAGTTATAAGTAAGATTGACAGTGTATTTAATCCAAAGAGTGGAGTTATAAAGGCAAAGGAAATAGGTACTTTAATTATAGATAATGAAAACATTAATCCTGAGGATACAAAAATAATTGTAGAAGGAGAAATGCCAAAGCCTGTTACGCTTGCAGAGATTGAGCTAGTGTCAGGTGAAGGAAAGGAAACTGAAATTAGAAGGAGGGGCTGATATGCATATTGAACACTCATTTAATTTTGACAAAGAAATTAATCGCAGAAACACCAATGCAGAGAAATGGAAGGTAGAGGAAAATGAACTTCCTATGTGGGTTGCAGATATGGACTTCGAGGCTGCACCTGCTATAAGAAAAGCATTGGAAACTAGATTTAAGCATGGAATTTTTGGTTATGCCGGTATAACTGATGAGTG
Organism: Catonella sp.; assembly: GCF_052173895.1. Lineage (GTDB taxonomy): Bacteria > Bacillota > Clostridia > Lachnospirales > Lachnospiraceae > Catonella. The sequence continues at coordinate 3,770 of NZ_JBQMXS010000079.1, forward strand.
GTACGAAGCTTATATAGGTTGGTGGAAACATAGACACAATTTCACTATGCAGAAAGACTGGCTAATCTTTACTACAGGAGTAGTACCGGCTATATCAAGCATGGTGAGAAAGCTTACAACTCCGGCTGAGAAAGTGATTCTTCAAACTCCGGTTTATAATATATTTTTTAACTCAATACTTAATAACGGAAGGGTAGCTCTTGAAAGCCCGTTAGTGCTTAAAAATAACAGATATGAAATGGATTTTGAACAGCTTGAGAAAGACCTTTCAGATATCCAGACTACTCTTATGATACTTTGTAATCCACAAAATCCGGGCGGAAGAATTTGGACTAAAGAAGAATTAATCAGGGTAGCAGAACTTTGTAAAAAGTATGGTGTTACAGTAATCTCTGATGAGGTTCATTGTGATTTAACAGTTAATGGAAATAAATATGTGCCATTTGCAAGTGTATCGGAGACAGCAAGAGAAATAAGCATAACCTGTATGAG
>NZ_JBQMXS010000080.1:0-4075 GCF_052173895.1 Catonella sp.
CTCCCTTTCTAATTTTGAGTAAAGAAAAACAGTAAACCTTTTTTGATTTACTGTTTTTATACTATTTTTTATTTAATTGATATTACTAAAAATAGGAATTTTACGTGCTTGAGTAGATATTATATTTTCAGTCAATGCTTCATTCTTCATAACACAATCAAATATCTAATATCTCAACAATTTCTCCATTGTGCTGTTTCAATTCAATCTTCCGAATTATTTCTTCTCCCAAATATTTAATAAAATCGCTTAATTCTGATGAAACTTCAAATATAATGTTGTGTTTACTATCATTCTCCGGATTAAATGTTGAATTATAATTTCTTTCGCTTGACCAATAATTCCAATTTACATCTGTTCTTTCGTAATAAACATAATTCTGTTTTTTTGTAACATATATTCTTTTGTTAATCAATACCTTTTCATCTTCAGATTTAAAAATATCAGAATATAATTTTAAGCCCTCAAATTGCTTATATTCTTTAATTTTATTATTTGAAACATTAAGCTTTATTTCTTTATAATCCATAATCTTTCCTCCTTAAACTTGTTGCCTATACAGAAAAATATTATACCGCTTTGATTTACCGTTCATTTTTTCTTTTTAGTTTTTATTGCCGGTAATTCTTTATACATAGAATTGAATAACCCTGTTAAATATTCTTTGTTGTCAACATCATCTACCAATAGCATTTCCTTTGCTCCATCATATGGTAACTCATACTTTGCATTTGGCATATATGCTATTGCAGATTTAACAGGCTTCACTAAAAACCTATCATCATAAATTCCACCAACAATTTTTCCGCGATAATAAACAATATATTCGCCCATCATTAATCTATATGTTATTTCTTCCAACTCGGATAGTTGTTCTAAAATGAAATCTAAATATTTTTACTTGAAGCCATTTTTCTATCTCCCTTAATTACTAAAATTTCAATAGTCCATTTTCATCAAACTTGAAATTTGGACCCCATGCAACTTCCCAATAATATCCATCTAAATCCGAAAAATATGCGTGATATCCACCCCAAAAAGTATCTTGCGGTTCTTTTACAATGGTTCCACCAATATTGCGTACTAAGTCAATTACACTATTAACATCTTCTTTATGTTCAACATTGTAAGCTAATGTAATTCCGAAAAATCCATTTCCTTTTGGCGGATTATTTTCATCAATGTCTTTTGCTAATTGTTCCAAAGGAAATAGTTCGAACTTTGTTCCCGGAGTATCAAAAAAGCATACCGGTGGATTAGTTTCTATGCAATCAGTCTTATATCCTAAACCATCTCTATAAAACTTGATTGACTTTTCCATATCTTTAACACCTAAACAAATACAAGTAATTTTGTTCATTGTTACCTCTTTAATTCGTTATTTCTCTCTTAATAGTTATTGATATTATAGCATTTTTTAGGCATTTTTTCTACTGCCAGATTTCCCTACTCACTACTATTTGCCCTTTGAATATATTACTTTGAACAGCTTATCTTGAAATGTCTCTTTACTCTTTTTATCAAAATATATCTCTGTTACAAAGGTCTTTCCATTTATATTTTTTGTTAAAACGCCATCAGGCTTTTGGGATTCTTCTTGTTCTTCTTCGTGTGTTTCGTTTACTTGAGTGTTCGTATTTTCTGCCATTTAGTTCCTCCTTTCGACTTGCACAAAAAAAGATTTCCTGTGATTAGGAAACCTCTTTTGCGATTGATTGATATTTGGTTTTAGGTTGTTGCTTGTAACTTCTTTTTTGCTCTGTATTCTCTTGCTTTTAATTTCTCGTACTCTCGGCACTTTTCAAGATTGTTTGCTCTGTATTCTTTGTAATATGCCCTACGATATGCCCTTGCTTTTTCTTTCTTTGCTTCTTCTATTTCTTCCCTCATTTGTAGTATTTCTTCTTTTGTCGGCTCTATCTGTTTTGTAAGTTCATTTTCAAATTTTCCGATATAGTTAAAATAAACCTCTATTCTTTGGACAACATATTTTGCTCTTTTTACATCTCTTTCATGCACAACGATTTTACTGATAAACTCATTGATAATGGTAGGAGTAAGTTCTTCAAAGTTGGAATAACTTTCTGCAAGTCTGATAAATTTCTTTGCCCTTTGGCTTGCATTTTCACATTCGGATAAGCGTTCTTTGATTTCTTCTTTTTCTGCTTTTAAAGTATAGTATTCTTCTGCATACTTTCTTGATAACTGCTCATAGCGTTCTGTATCCATATTTCCAAGTGCATTATCTTCATAGAGCTTATTCATCACTCTTTCTATCTGTTCCATTCGGTCTGTGATTTGTGGCATACGCTTTTGGTTCTTCTTGACTTCTTCGGTTTGCTCTTTATACAGACTATCTTTCACAATTTTTTCAAACTCTACTTTATTTTCTAAAGAATACTGTGCTATGTTTCGTAAAACTTCGGCAATATTTTCCATAACTTCATCTACATCAATGCGATGTGGGGAGTTGCATTTAGGGTGCTTTGCTTTTCCTTTGGCATATTCACTGCAATAGGTTACATGCTGTACTTTTTTGTTTTTGTGTATGGTGCGAATGTGCATTTTTGTTCCGCAATCCTTACAGTACATCAGTCCTGATAGTGCGTGAATTTCTCCATCTCCGTTTGGTCTTTTGACAGGTGCGTTTTTTAACATACGCTCTACATTTTCAAAGGTAGTTCTATCTATTATCGGCTCATGCACATTTTCTGTTATTTGCCATTTGCTTTTATCTACATAATGGTTTCTCTTATCTCTGTAATGCTTTTCAGTCTTGAAGTTGACTACATCGCCACAATACTCTTGTCTTTTCAGTATGCGTGTTATGGTTGCTTTGTTCCAGTTATAGCGATTTTCTTCATTGAGAGGTTTGCTTTTGGCTGTTCCTCTGTCTTGTCGTTTCATATAAAAGGTTGGGGTTAGTATTTCTTTTTCTTTCAGATAAACGGCTATCTGATTTCTGTTTTTCCCCTCCATAAATAGCCTGAAAATGAGTTTTACAACTTCGGCAGCTTCTTTATCAACGATCCAATAATCTTTGTTCTCAGGGTCTTTTATATAGCCGTATGGAGCTTCTGTTGCGACAGGCTTTCCGTTTGCTCCTTTGGTTTTAATTCCTGTTTTTACTTTCTTGCTGATGTCTCTTGCATACCACTCTGACATGATGTTGATAAAGGGGGCAAATTCCAATGTGTTTTGGTCAATACTGTCTATACCGTTATTGATGGCGATAAAGCGTACATTGTTTCTTCTAAATATCTCCATTGCATTACCGACTTGAAGATAATCTCTTCCCCATCTCGTCATATCTTTCATGATTACAATTCCGATTTTGCCTTGCTCTACATCGCTTATCATCTGTGTATAAGCTGAACGGTCAAAGAACCTACCGCTTTCATCATCGTCGATATAATGGCGAATGTTTATCAGCTTTTTACCTCTTGCATATCTTTCTAAAAATGCTTTTTGATTGACAATACTATTACTCTCGCCACCGTCTCTATCTTCATCACCAACTGAAAGGCGGGAGTATAGTGCTGTGATTTTATTATGATATTCTATCATAGCATTATCCTCCTTTTCTCGTGTCTATATATCACTCCTGTTCAGTTAATATTATGCAACCCATCTCGCCGAACCATACTCTTTCCCCTGTCTGAACTTCTTGGCATTTTTGCCTTTGGTATAGATAATGAATTTAATTATAGCAGCAACTCCTATTCCTGTCAGTATATCCACCAAATAAATACTTGGGAGAAAACTCATTGTATTAAGCTCTAATATCCCCTGAAATATCTTGTCAATCATATCTCCACCTACATAACTTCTTACATGATGAGAGAAAATATTTCCTAAATAGAAAAATGCAAGATAGGGAATGTTTTGTTTTACAAACTTTGCCTTATCTTGAACCTTGAATAAGCCTTTGATGTCTTTTAATATCTTATTTATCATGAGTCTTTTCACCTCCAATCAAAAGTAATAGATAGTGCCTGCCTTTTTGTGTTACAAAGGTCTGTATCCCAACTGCTTCACTGCCTTCCTTGCACCATTCCTTTACTTCAAAATATCC
>NZ_JBQMXS010000081.1:0-3992 GCF_052173895.1 Catonella sp.
TTTCTCCTTTAAATAAAAAAGTATATCCGAATTAATACAAATTCATGTAATTAATCCGGATATTATAATACAACAAAATTTTTTAATTGTAAACCTTTAATTTTAAAATAAGTTTACCATCATCTAGTTTTCTATCACCTCCTCTTCTTTTATATTTCGTTTTTCTCTTTCATTTAGTTCCTTGTAAGGTTCTACCTTATCCATCAATTTTGCCTTTGTACCTCTTCTAATTAGATAGGCTTTTTCCGGCGGCATCAATAAAATCTTTTCATCCGTAAGTCCTGCCCTTCTTCCAATGTACTCAGCTGTTTTAATATCCTGACCTCCTAAATAGAGAATATGGTCACAATTTACAATAATGGTATTCGCCCTATCTTCTCCATACATTGCAGAAAGCTGTGACATATTTTGCAGAAGAATGGAAACTGCGATATTTCTTGAACGAGTAACAGAAATGAGCTTATCGAAATTTTCAATGTAAACATTTGCTGCAAAATCATCAATAATGAATCTTACCGGAGTCTCCAATCTTCCATTTTCCATCTTATCCGCCTCTACAAATAAACTATTAATAAGCTGTGAATATATAATATTTACAATTTTATCCGCATAACGGTTGGAATCACTTGTGTTAATAAATAAAATGGATTTTTTACTCAAGAAATCTTTAATACTGAATTTATTTTTCTTATCTTGAAAAATTTTCTTTATTTCCTTATACTGAAATACTTCCAATGCCTCTGAGGCAAAATGAAGAATACAGCCCCAGGTTCTATCAGACTTATGAACAACCGAAGTCATCTTATACATAGAAGTTACATAACTATCTGGATTCATGAAAATCCACTTATTTATATTTTCCCTCCCACTTTCATCATTCAATTGTTTAAATACTTCTACAACAGTAGTCATATTATGGTCTTTAGGCTCAAATGCCTCCAATGTAAATCCAATAGCAAATGCTACCACACTCCTTGCCGCCTCTATCCAATATGGGTCTGTTACCCTCCTCATCGGAAGAATTTGATTTACAGCTGTCATAATGTCAATATGATTAGATTCTCCGTTATCATCTCCTTTAATCGCATCCAATATATTATACCCCATAGACTGATCCGGATTGATAAAATCAATCACCATTACTTCATATCCTTTTTCTGTAAAACTTTGTCTCATTTCTTTATAAAGCCTGCCTTTGGTATCCGAAACAATGAGATTCCCATATGGGTTTAAGAGGTTCGGAATCACATATCCTCCCGTCTTTCCTGTTCCCGAACCTCCAATGATTAGGTCATTATTATTAAATCCTGAATGTATATCATCATTAGGTGCATCATATCCCTGTGCCATTGTTCTAAAATTATTATTCATATTTTTTACCTCTTTCTAAAATTTCTGTTGCTATTCCAATTTTTATTGCTTCTTTTGCATTAAGAAAACTATCTCTTCTTGTTTTCTCATAAACCTTTTTCAAATTCATTCCTGAACGCTCTGCTATAATTTCGGCTAACAGTTTTCTAGATTGCATTAAACCATCCAGTCTATCTCTAATTTCCAACGGTTTCATTCCTCCCATTGAGGCATTTCCATAACTTGGATCATGGATCATAATCTTTGTATGTGGGAGCATCTTTCTCTCATCTCCTGCAAGAAATAGGATTGCCCCCATACTTGCAGCCGTTCCAATACAAACGGTTATCACCTTCGATTTCATCATTCTTATGTAATCATAAACGGCTAATCCACTGGTCACTTCTCCTCCCGGACTACTAATATAAAGGGTTATCGGTTTTTCCTCATCTACCCTCTCCAGATAAATCAACTGTTTTAACAAATCGGCAGATGAATCACTGTCTACTTCTGTAGTAAGGAAAATTTCTCTTGTCTTTAATAAACTATCTTCAATTCCAATCGCCTGTATTCCTCTTGAAGTTTCTTCTAATATATTAGGTAACAATCTAACGCTTTTCATAATCTTCTCCTTCATCTTTGTGATATTCTATGTGTAAAAGACTTACAGGTACAATGTAAACTGCTTCTATTACACTTTTTTTTACCTCTCTAGGAACTATATCTTTAGAAATTAAGTATAAGACTTCTTTCAATCTCATTTCTCCATATTCTTCAATTCTTTCTTCCAGTGCCTGTTCTGCCCTTATAACCATATTATTTAATTCATCATCTTCATCAAGACCAAGTTCAATCATCCACGCCTTCATACTTTCAAAAAAATCCTTTGTACGTATTTTCATAAAGATTTTTCCAATTTTTTGATTATTTGCTCTTGCTGCCGGTCCTACCGAATTTTTATTAACTTTTGACTTATACATTATTATATTCCTCCTTGTTTAATAAATACTAAAAATCCATTGTAATACTTCCATTTCAAAAATTTCCTTTAATTCATCTATATCTTTCTTCTCCTTTTCACTTCTTCCTGTAATATATGGGTAACAAAGTATACAAATAAGACTTTCTATACAAAATGAATTCATCATATTACAAGCCATTGTTTTAAAATCACCTAGATCTGCACCAAATTTCTCTGCAGCTATTTTTAAGCTATTACTGTAAAGTATATTTTTTCCCAGTAATTGTTGTAAAATATATTGTACTTCTTCCTTATGCTCTTCCCAAACATGGACAGTATATCTGAAAAACTCGTAACATATTGCCTTTAATTCCTCTTTATCACAGGAAATTACACCACTTCTTATGTCTTGTTTAAATTGCTCTAAATTAATTTTCATATTTAATTCCTTTCTTTTTTTATAAAATTTTATAATGCATTATTATTACTTTTCTAATAATAAAATTATTAATCTTACACTCTCAAAACAGGGCTACCGTTTGGTAGCCTTATCATGGAATCAATTTTCCAAACACAATTGGTAAATCGTGAAGTTCATATAAAAGTCCAATCTGTATTGAAAGGGAAAAGAGCATTATCATCAGTATTTTTTCCACAAAATTAAACTTTATTTCTTCTTCATTTTTTAACATAATTTTAATCTCCTTATATATTTTATTTTTATAAAACATAGGCAGTGTACATATAATGAACACTGCTTTAATAAAACTCACCTAAATTTAGAAAGCTGCTAAGTTCTAGCAGCTTTCTAACAAAAAAATTAAAAGAAAGTGTTATACAACTATGACTATTTCAACTCTAAAACAGGGCTACCGTTTGGTAGCCTTTAAATCTCAAACTTAAAGCATAAAATAGAAGTTAGAAACAAACTAAACAAATAAAAAAACAAGCTACCTAATATGGTAGCTTGAAAAAGGAGTGTAAAGAGTATAAATATCCAGAAAACTGGATCTGCTTAATTATTTCAACTCTAAAACAGGGCTACCGTTTGGTAGCCTTTAAATCTCAAACTTAAAGCATAAAATAGAAGTTAGAAACAAACTAAACAAATAAAAAAACAAGCTACCTAATATGGTAGCTTGAAAAAGGAGTGTAAAGAGTATAAATATCCAGAAAACTGGATCTGCTTAATTATTTCAACTCTAAAACAGGGCTACCGTTTGGTAGCCTTTAAATCTCAAACTTAAAGCATAAAATAAAAGTTAGAAATAAACTAAACAAATAAAAAACAAGCTACCTAATATGGTAGCTTGAAAAAAGGAGTTTAAAGAGTATAAATATCCAGAAAACTGGATCTGCTTAATTGTTTCAACTCTAAAATAGGGCTACCACTCGGTAGCCTTAATATGTTTTTACATTTATTTGTATATCTTAATGTAAATTTGTATTTCCATTTCCAAGATAAATTTATATTTCCATAATATAGAAATTAACATATCAATTTTCATTTTTTAATACACACCACTATTTATCGGGCTTTTACAAAATACGCCATACAAAAAAGCATATTTTATATTTATAAAAAGTCAATCTTAACTGATTTTCCATTCTCATGAAACTTATAATCAGTCAATAAACCCAAGTTCTTTTCATGTCTTAATATTACTTCTATCTTTTCTCT
>NZ_JBQMXS010000082.1:0-3962 GCF_052173895.1 Catonella sp.
TATTTATAGCTGATGATGAAAAAAATATAAGGGATTTGCTTGGCAAGTTCCTTGCTGATGCAGGACATGAGGTAGAACTTTTTGAAAACGGAAATGCCCTGCTTGATAAACTTGAAAAAGATATACCTGATATAGTCGTTTTAGATGTAATGATGCCGGGTATTGATGGCTTTACTGCCTGTAGTAAAATCAGAAAATCCCATCCTGATATAACCATTCTTTTGCTTACTGCAAGAGACACCGATGCGGACTTTATGACAGGATTTACTGCTGGCTGTGATGACTATCTCACTAAGCCATTTTCACCATTAAAACTTACCTTAAAAGTAAATGCCATCCTTAATAAGCTTGGTAAAATTGAAAATGAAAAACAAACAGATATCAAGTCTTTTGGAGATATTTCACTTGAAGATACCTCATTTTCGTGCAAAGTTCAAGGTGATGAAATTAAACTTACCAAAACTGAATTTCAGGTACTTTCACTCTTACTCACTACTCCTGAACAAGCCCTTTCTAGAGATAAACTGCTTTTAGATATCTGGGGTTACAGCGAAGTTGAGACAAGAGTTACAGATGACACTATGAAAAGACTTAGAAAAAAACTAAAGGATGCCGGAAGTAATGTCCACATAGAAACTATCTGGGGCTTTGGCTTTAAACTTACTTTGTCGGAGGCAGTATGAAGAAGAAAAAACTCCTGCACAGAATTTTTGTAATACCTTCACTAATTGTACTATTTTCCCTGCTTGCAGTATTTGTGCTATTTCAGATTATTTCTGACCAGTATATGAATACCCTTACCAGTGATGCTCTAAAAAATGAAATGAGTAACATGGGCAATGTTACATTTGATACATATGAAAATACAGAAACTGTAAATGATGAGCTCGCAGATACTTCTCTCATAGTACCGGTTATGCACCTTGTAATTGATGCTAACAGACAACTCGTCTTCCCTACTTCACCTTGGTATTATGATTACGAAGTTAAAATAGCCCAATCAATAGCGGATATTATTGCAGATGAGCCTAATTCTTATAAAACTTCTCCACATAAGCTTAATGTAAATGACAATTTCTATCTCGTTCAGGCAAAGAATTATATGGGCGTTATGGAAGATGGTGCTTTCATCCCTGATGAGTCCGATAAAAACAGTAAGAATTACTATGTGCTGTTTTACATAAATATTACGCCTATGCAAAATTTTATAAATAAGGTAAATCTCGTACTTATGGCGGCACTTGCACTCTCCGGTATAGGTTCCATTTTCTTCCTCTTTCTTACTACAAGACAGGTAAATAAAGACTTTGAAAAACTTAAATCCTACCTACTTTCCATTGGAAAACATAAGAATGAAAAGACTGTAAGTCCTGTTTCAAATTATTCTGAAATAGAGGCTGTAATAACCGCTGTAGATGAAATGTCCAAGATGCTTTTAGAAAGTGAAAATGTACAGAAAAGGTTTTTTCAAAACGCCTCACATGAACTTAGAACTCCACTTATGTCTATTCAGGGATATGCAGAGGGAATAAAATACCATGTAATCTCTGAAAATGAGGCTACAGATGTTATCCTCAAAGAAAGCGAAAAAATGGCTTCACTCATAAATGAAATCCTGTTTCTTTCTAAAATGGAAACTACTGAGCCTGAATTTGAAAATGTAAATATAGCCGACCTTGTAAAAGAAGTTTCTGATAATTTTAGACTTATGGCTAAAGAAAATAATATAACTATTCTATGTGAAACCAGTGTAGAGCCTATAATCTCCGGGAATCTTAAGCTACTTGACAGACTTATCGGAAACCTTGTATCAAACGGCATAAGATATGCAAAATCAGAAATTAAACTTTCTTGTGAACTTTTTAACAAGGAGGTAATTATTAAAGTTGCTGACGATGGAAATGGCATAGATGCTGATGATCTTCCACACATTTTTGAAAGATTTTACAAAGGAAAGGGCGGAAAATTCGGCATAGGGCTTTCTATCGCAAGCGATATTGCAAAACTGCATAAAGGCAGACTTGAAGTGACTTCCGATGAAAGTGGAACTGTATTTATGCTTAGTTTGCGAACAGATACATCTTTTTAGGCACAATAAACAACTAACTATCAACTACAGTTTTGTTATACATAGGCGCTCTCCCATAATGATAGTTGCTACTTTTGCGATTTCTTCTGCAAGGCATTTGTATTTCTTTCCCAAAATACTCCACCTGCATATCCTTGAATTGAAGAATCTGTGTTTGCCATCTCAATTCTTTTTTCAGCCCAAACACAATATTGTTCATTCGTTTCGATTCCTACATAGTGTCTTCCGAGCTTTTTAGCTGTTACAGATGTTGAGCCGGAGCCAAGAAATGGATCCAATACTATATCTCCCACATTAGAACTAGCCAAAATCAGCTTTGCTAAAAGTTTTTCCGGTTTTTGTGTGGGATGTGTGGTATTTTCAGGCATAGACCAATATGGGATAGATATATCATCCCAAAAATTCGATGGATATGTATTTCTGAAATTGCCCTCTGCGGTTTCTTCCCAATCTTTCGGCTTGCCATCAACCTTATATGGAGCAACAACTTTTCTTCTGACCTTCACCTTCTCCACATTGAATGTATAGGACTTTGAGTTTGTCGCAAACCAAATATCTTCCATACCATTTTTCCAATTACTCAAAGCACCTCTGCCTTTTTCTCTTTGCCATGTAATCCTGTTTTGAATATAGAAATGTCTCTTCAAAACTATACCAATCATGGGACTTGACGCCCAATCACAACAAACATATACCGATGCATTTGGTTTTAGCAAAGGCTTTACCTTACTTATCCAAGTTTCCGTATATTCTTCATACATATCATCAGTGGTTTTTTTAAATTTGTGTCCATGAAAATCTTTATCCAAATTATAGGGTGGATCAACAACAAGCAAGTCTACAAAACCTCTCGGTAATAGTGGTAATATTTCAAAGGTGTCACCAACAATAGTCTTATCTTTTATATTCTCAAGAGAAACCGGTTCTGTTACATGAATACAGCGCTCCAAATAACAACTCCCCTCTTCAATGCTGATATCAATTGTCTTGTTTCTTCCTGCCTTCATTCGGTAACCTCCTTAATCTTTTTCTACAAAATCCAAAAGTACGCACCCCAAAAATCTTGGAGGTGCTGTTTTCAAAGCCCTTGCTTTCAAAGATTTTATAGTTCTAATTTTATACCTTTTTTTGCAAGTTTTCCGTACACTCAATCAAATATTCAGCATTATGCTCTTTGTAAATTGGGCTTTCAATAATTTTTTCTTCAAGATCATAATAATTTTCTGCTATCTTTCCTCTATAATTCTTATCTCTCCATTCTATAGCAATCTTGTACCCTCTTTTTTCCATTTCATCCATAACCAATGAATGATACATAAATAAGTGATATGGAGAATATAAAAATATATAATCCACTGTTTTATGTTTCTTCATCCAGCCATTTCCCCTAAGCGCACAACATTCTCTATGTTGTCCAAGAAGTTGATTTCTGGGTAATAGATGAATAATTTGTTCATGCCATAGTCTCATCTTGTTCTCCTGTTAGTAAAGTAGATTCTTGCAAATATTTATTTGGATATTTCTTTAGCAAAGTATTAATATATTCAATTACAGATTTCTGATTGTTTTTCCCTACCATATATTCTTCAAGTATATTAAACAAGCCTTGTTTTTCAATTTCACTTGCCTCTTTTTTGAAATATCCCCATACATGAAGAATGGCATTACTAAAATCTTTTTTGCTTTCTTTTATTTTTCTTACTTTTTGTATCTTTTCATTTAAAAATAAAATATCAACTTCTTTTTCTTTCAAATACTCTCTTATCTCCAAATATGTTTTATGCGATTTGCTTAGCACATAATATTTATTTTTTGCCCATAGCTCTTCACATTCTTTCTTTATAGTCTTGTACTTCACATCATCTCCTTCTTT
>NZ_JBQMXS010000083.1:0-3950 GCF_052173895.1 Catonella sp.
TTTATTTATTCTCTCCTACCTCAAATACTCCCTCAAAAACGGCGAAACTTCCTTATCCTTCCCATACAAATTTTTAGGATAGGTAATCATAAGCTCCTTCTTTGCCCTTGTAATAGCCACATAAAAAAGCCTTCTCTCTTCCTCGATGTCTGACTGTCTTATAGCCTTCTTGTAAGGAATTACTCCCTCTATCACTTCAGGGATGTAAACCTTTTCAAACTCCAGTCCCTTACAGCCATGCATGGTAGAAATAACTACTGCATCCCTGTCACTATTTTTATTTTTCTCAAACTCCTCTTTTTGCTTTTTGTTAAACTCTTCAATATTCTCTTTCCATTCATTAAGGGTATTATAAGGCTTAGCAGTTTCTTCTATCTCCTCTAAAATATCAAAGAGTTCATCGGTATCAATATGTCTTTCATCTGCATACTCTGTCAAAAATTTATCATAACCGATTACCTTTCTTACATAGTGAATAGCACCGAAAGGGGAAAGTTCAGAGAGTTTTGCAAGATGAAACTGAAGAGTGTTTATTCTCTCTGCCATCCAATTCCTTCCCTTGTAAGCATCCGTCCATTTCAAAAAACTTACATACTCAGTTTTATTCTTATTTAAAAATACGGCATCTGCAAGGCTCTCTCTTGTAAGATAACGATTCGGACGGTTCATTATATTTAAAAATCTTGCTCTTGTCTTATCTCCATTCGCTATTTCTAAATAATCCATTATATTTTTAGCTATGAAATGATTGTAAATGCTTGGAGCCATCTCCTTCATTACAAACGGAATATTATACTCGATAAGTTTTGCAACTATTGGTCTTGCTATAACATTAGTTCTATATACTATTGCCATTTCAGAAAATGGAATACCATTTTCATGTGACTTAATTATATTTTTTACTATCTCTGTGTCTTCTGCCTTTCTATCTGAAAAACTTTTTATAACCGGTAAATTACCTACTATTCCTTTTGCTGCTATTATTTTTTTATCAAAACGCTGTTTATTTTTATGAATTACACTTCCTGCAAAATTTAGAATTGATTCCGTAGAACGATAATTCTCATTCAAGAGCACTTTTTTACAATTAGGATAAATTTTTTCAAAACCAAGCATTATCTCAGGCTTAGCTCCCCTAAAGCGATATATGCTCTGATCATCATCTCCAACTATAAAGATATTATTATGAGGTTGTGCCATCTTTCTTACCAGTTCAAACTGTAGCCTTGACACATCTTGAAACTCATCTATAAGGATATATTGAAACTTACTCTGCCATGCTCTAAGAATATGTGGATAATCATTAAACAGCTTATCGCACAAAAGCATCATATCATCAAAATCAATCAGTCCTCTTTCTTTCATAAAGGCTACATAAGACTTAAAAATATCTCTAAAGACTTCTTCAGGACAATTCAGTGAATAATAATTATTTATTTCCACCCCTTCAGATTTTACTTTGCTTATTTCTCCGATAATATTTTTGATAAAATCTTTTTCATCGCCTTCTTCTAAGTTTAATTCCCTAATTTTTTCTTTCAAAAAATTCCTGGACATTTCCTCCGTAATTATCTGGTCTACTCCATAGCCATAAGACACCCTTAATATAGTAAAAAAGACTGAGTGAAAGGTAGCAAACTGCACTCCTTTAGGCTCACCCATCAATTTTACAAATCTTTCCTTCATTTCAACTGCTGCTGCCTTTGTGAAAGTTATAACAAGGATTGTCTGCGGAATTATCTTCACTTCCTCTAAAAGATGCCTTACCCTACCTGTAATTACAGCTGTCTTACCGGATCCCGGCCCTGCCAGCACCATCATCGGTCCATTTGTATGTCGTACTGCCTCTAACTGTGGTTTACTATATTCCACATTTCCTCCTACTTATCTAAAAGGGGCTATCCAAATGATAACCCCTTTTAATATATTATATCAGCCCTCTACTGCCTTGCTAAGTTTATCTATTCCTATTCTTACTCTCCTAAGGCTTTCTTCCTTGCCTAAAATTTCCATAATCTCATAAGCACCGCCCGGTGTCATCTGCTTGCCGGAAACAGCAGTTCTAATTGGCCAAAGTCCCTGCCCGTTCTTTATACCCTTGTCCTGAATATAACCCATAAGTACAGACTCTACCCCATTTCTTGAGTAGTCATCATTTGCCTCAAGTAAAGGTAAAAGTTCACGAAGTACCTCTAAAGAACTCTCACTACTTGTCTTCATCTTTTTATGGGTATACATTGCTATATCATAATCAGGCAGTTCCTCAAAGAAATCTATATGTTCCTTAAGATCAGGTAAAACTTCTATTCTTGTTTTTACAAGCTCTGCTATTTTCTTAAAGTCAAGATCCTTTGTTATAACCTCTTTAAGGTATGGAAGTGCCATCTCATAAAATCTGTCAAAGTCCATAGCCTTAAGATACTCACCATTCATCCAACGTAGCTTAACCATATCAAATACAGCCGGAGATTTATTTATTCTGGTATAATCAAACTCTCTTATAAGTCCTTCAAGATCAAAAATTTCAGTTCCGCTCTCTGCACTCCAACCTAATAAAGCAATGAAGTTTACTACCGCCTCCGGAACAAACCCCTGCTCAATGAGGTCTTCGTATGAACTGTGTCCGCTACGCTTTGAAAGTTTCTGATGTTCTTCATTAGTTATAAGCGGACAATGAATATAAGTAGGTATGTCCCAACCAAAAGCATCATAAAGCCTGTTATACTTAGGTGTAGATGAAAGATACTCATTTCCACGCACTACATGAGTTATTCCCATAAGGTGATCATCTACTACATTAGCAAAATTGTATGTTGGGTATCCATCTGACTTTATAAGTACCTGATCATCAAGTTCTGCATTTGGAGCAGTGATTTCTCCATAAACTTCATCCTTAAATGTAGTTGTACCCTCTCTTGGAATATTCTGCCTTATTACATAAGGCTTGCCTTCTTCAAGATTTTTTTCTATTTCTTCTTTTGGAAGATGGAGGCAATGCTTATCATAAACCATTACTTCTTTACCATCTATAGTCTGTTTTAAACTTTCAAGTCTCTCCTTAGTACAAAAACAGTAGTAAGCTTCTCCTTTTTCTACAAGTTCCTTTGCATACTTTATATAAATACCTGTTTCCTGCCTTTCGCTCTGCACATAAGGACCATAATCGCCTCCTATATCCGGTCCCTCATCATGCTTAAGTCCTGTCGCCTTCATTGTATTATATATGATATCCAACGCTTCCGGCACGAATCTCTCTCGATCCGTATCCTCTATTCTAAGAAGAAATGCTCCTCCTGCGTGCTTTGCTATAAGGAACTCATACAAAGCTGTCCTTAAATTGCCTACATGCATTCTTCCTGTTGGGCTTGGTGCGTATCTTGTTCTTACTTGTTTCATTATCTTATCTCCTGTGTATTAATCTTTCTATTTTTCATCAATGATAGTATCTATTTCAGCTGATTCTACCATCTGATTAAAATAATCTTCTGCCTTCTCAAATTCCTTATCACTTTCAATATCCTCTATGTTGAAGTCTTCTGCTCCAACAGGAACAAACCTGTACAGCCAAATTTCACTATCTTCGTTATCCTTATCTATAAGTGCAATATATTGTTTCCCATCTACCGGAAAAATAGACAACACTTCACAGTGAACAACCTTACCCTCTTCCAGTTCAATAGGAATTACCATATAAGGCAGGTTTTTAAACTCCTCTGCAGTCATAACCACCTCCATTTAATTCTATGCCATAATAATACATCATATGTACTAAATTTGATGTATTCTCATTAAGTGTTCACATTATAACACAAATTGTTGATTTGGAAAATAAGAAAATTAAATGTATTTTACAGTGCTTCTACCTGCTCCTTGGTAAGCCCTGTCGCCTTCACTATAATCTCTATATCCACCCTACTATCCTTAAATTTTTTTGCAATTCGAAATGTTGC
>NZ_JBQMXS010000084.1:0-3931 GCF_052173895.1 Catonella sp.
TTTTTTTTAACTAATTATGGTATCATTTGAGGTGTCTAATAATACTTTACAATGCAGAAAGCATGGAAAGGAAGAAGAAATGAATTATTTAGAAATTGAGAAAGTAATTGGTAGAGAAATTATTGACTCCAGAGGCAATCCTACTGTTGAGGCTGAAGTTATTTTAGTTGATGGAACTGTAGGAAGGGGAACTGCTCCAAGTGGTGCTTCTACAGGTGAGTTTGAGGCTCTTGAGCTTCGTGACGGAGACAAGGCTCGTTATGGTGGTAAGGGTGTTCTTAAGGCAGTTGAGAATATTAATACAGTTATAAATGACGTGCTTCAGGGAGTAAGCGCATTTGATATTTATGCAGTAGATGCAGCTATGATTAAGGCTGATGGAACAAAGGATAAGTCAAAGCTTGGTGCTAATGCTATTCTTGCTGTATCAATAGCGGCAGCAAGAGCAGCAGCTAATGCTCTTGAGATTCCTCTTTACAGATTCTTAGGTGGTGCAAATGCTAATAGACTTCCACTTCCTATGATGAATATCTTAAACGGTGGAGCTCATGCTACTAACTCTGTAGATACACAGGAATTTATGATTATGCCTTCAGGAGCTAAGAGCTTTAGTGATGGCCTTAGAATGTGTGCAGAGGTATTCCACTCACTTCAGTCACTTCTTAAGAAAGAAGGACATACTACAGCTGTAGGTGATGAGGGTGGTTTTGCTCCTAACCTTAAGGATGATGAGGATGTTATTGACCACATCATCAAGGCTATCGAAGATGCTGGCTACAAGGCAGGTACAGATTTCGTTATAGCTATGGATGCTGCTTCTTCTGAGTGGAAGGACAGAGAGCAGGGTGTTGGACACTACTTACAGCCAAAGTCAGGCAAGAAGTTTACATCTGATGAGCTTATTGCTCACTGGGAGAGCCTTGTTGATAAATATCCAATTTACTCTATTGAGGATGGTCTTGATGAAGAGGATTGGGAAGGTTGGAAGAAGATGACTGAGAAGATTGGTCACAAGGTTCAGCTTGTTGGTGATGACCTTTTCGTTACTAATACAGAAAGACTTGCTAAGGGTATCGAACTTGGTGCTGCTAACTCTATCCTTATCAAACTTAACCAGATTGGTTCTGTATCTGAGACTCTTGAGGCTATTAAGATGGCTCACAAGGCAGGATATACAGCAATTTCTTCACATCGTTCAGGTGAGACAGAGGATACAACTATTGCTGACCTTGCAGTAGCTCTCAATACCTGCCAGATTAAGACAGGTGCTCCAAGTAGAAGTGAGCGTGTAGCTAAGTACAACCAGCTTCTTAGAATTGAAGAGGAACTTGGTGAGGCAGCTTACTGGCCAGGAGTAAATGCATTTAATCGCAAGTAATATGAATTATTGATAAAAATTATCGTTAGTAAAAGGCATTATTATTACAAGATGGAAGTGACAGCATTGCTAAAACTGATGATTAGATATTTGAACTGCCGTACCGATTGTTAATCGGTACGGTGGTTTTGTGTTGAATGGTTTTGTGTTGCATAGAGAGAAAAAGGATTAAGTTTATGCGTTTTGTGATTCAGGTTGTAGAAAATTCGGATGTGAAGATAGATGGAAAAGTACGTGGTGCCATAGGTAGAGGATATATGGTGCTGATAGGTGTTGGAAAAGATGACACCAAAGAAGTAGCTGATAAAATGATAAAAAAGCTGATTGGGCTTAGAATAATGGCAGATGAAAATGGTAAAACAAATCTTAGCATAAATGATATGAATGGAGAGCTGTTACTGATATCCCAGTTTACATTGTATGCAGATACAAGCCATGGCAATAGACCGGGATTTACAACTTGTGGTGCTCCTGATATGGCTAAGGAGTTATATCATTATATAATTGATGAATGTAAAAAGAAGGTAAAAAAGGTTGAACAGGGTGAGTTTGGTGCAGACATGAAAGTAACCCTTACAAATGATGGTCCATTTACTATAATTTTGGATTCTGCAGATTTAAAATAATCTGTAAATATAAATGAAGTGTGTAATCGGAGGATAGAATGGCAGAAGCGAATAATAATCTTTCATTTGAAAGATTTCATCTTCGACCAATAGACGAAATTAATGGTTTTAAGGTAAGGCCGGGACTGTATGAACAGAATGGGGCAACAGCCATTCCCAGTGGTGTGAATTTTACTGTTCCTACTAATGGGGGTACAAGTGTGGAGCTTCTTCTTTTTAAAAACAGAGAGGATGAGCCTTATGCAGTTATACCTTTTCCAAAAACTTATAGGATAGGCAATGTATATTCTATGATAGTTTTTGACCTTAATATTGAAGAATTTGAGTATGCATATAGGGTGGATGGCCCTTATGATAAAGAAAAAGGCTTGATATTTGACAAAAATAGAATTTTGCTTGATATGTATGCAAAGTCTGTTACAGGACAGAGCGAATGGGGCAAAAAGAAGAGCAGCAAGTCTTTTTATAAGGCAAGAGTAGTGCGTAATGATTTTGACTGGGGTAGTGAGCCTAATCCTAATATAGGCCTTGAAGATCTCGTGATTTACGAGATGCATGTAAGAGGTTTTACTAAGGATGAGTCATCCGGGGTAAAATATCCCGGAACTTTTGCCGGAGTGATGGAGAAAATTCCTTATCTCAAGGACTTAGGGATAAATGCAGTGGAACTTATGCCGGTCTTTGAATTTGATGAGATAAAAGAGAATAGAAAATATAATGATAAGGTGCTTGTAGATTATTGGGGATACAATCCAATAAGTTTTTTTGCACCAAATACCAGCTATGCTGCAAAGACAGAGGATAATAGTTCAGGTACTGAACTTAAAAAGCTGATTAAGAGATTGCATGATAATGGGATTGAATGTCTTCTTGATGTAGTGTTTAATCATACGGCTGAAGGAAATGAGATGGGCCCAAGTATTTCTTTTAAGGGATTTGACAATAATATTTATTATATGCTTACTCCTAGGGGAGAATATTATAATTTCAGTGGATGTGGTAATACGTTAAATTGTAATCATCCTGTTGTAAGGTACATGATACTGGAATGTTTGAGGTATTGGGTAACGGATTATCATGTAGATGGATTCAGATTTGACCTTGCGAGTATATTGGGAAGGAATGAAGATGGTTCCCCTATGTCAAATGCACCTCTTTTACAGAACCTTGCACATGATCAGATACTGGCAGATGTGAAACTTATAGCAGAGGCTTGGGATGCAGGAGGGCTGTATCAGGTAGGAAGTTTTCCTTCTTGGAATCGTTGGGCTGAGTGGAATGGTA
Organism: Catonella sp.; assembly: GCF_052173895.1. Lineage (GTDB taxonomy): Bacteria > Bacillota > Clostridia > Lachnospirales > Lachnospiraceae > Catonella. Next base: position 3,289 of record NZ_JBQMXS010000084.1, read on the forward strand.
AGTATCGTGATGATATAAGGGATTTTCTTAAGGGAGACATAGGACTTATGCCTGTAGCAGCCAGAAGAATAGCAGGTTCAAAAGATATTTATGATCCGGAACATAGAGGAGAAAATGCCTCTGTAAATTTCATAAACTGTCACGATGGTTTTACGCTTTGGGATATGTACTGCTATAATGGCAAGCATAATGAGGCAAATGGTTGGAATAATACCGATGGTGCAGACGATAATAGGAGCTGGAACTGTGGCTGGGAAGGTGAAACGGACAATGAAAATATAAATAAGCTCCGTCATAGGCTTTGCAAAAATGCAATGACAACGCTTCTTATGAGCAGAGGCACTCCTATGTTTCTTGCAGGAGATGAGTTCTTAAATACTCAGTATGGAAATAATAATACATATTGTCAGGATAGCCCTATTTCTTGGCTTGAATGGGGATTTTTAGAAAAAAACAGGGAACATTTTAGATTTACTAGACATTTGATTAAATTTAGGAATGAACATCCTGTAATAAGAAAATATATGGGTGGTTGTTCTTTGGGATTTCCGGATAACTGGTCATTGGGACCGGATCATACTAAAGTGCTTAGGGTAATATTTGCCGGAAGAAACAAGGATAATACAGCAGATGACATAGTATG
>NZ_JBQMXS010000085.1:0-3929 GCF_052173895.1 Catonella sp.
GCATTTCATCATCACGACTTAAACGCTCATAAAGGGCTGTTTGTCCTGTTCTTTTCGTATTTGACATGAGAATTACCTCCTTTCCAAGTTTTATTATTTTCTCTGTCCCTAAAAGGCTAATCCTTTCGGATCGGTTACAACATATGATGAATGCATTTGCATTAAATTAGGTTTCACAAAATATCTGGTTTTTCCACTGCCACTTCCCCCTACTACAAGTACATTTTTATTTCTTGCATATTTAGGTAATTTAGGTCTACTGTTCATAGTAAGTCTTTCCGTATTGGTTAAAAGTATGTTGTTTTCAAATTTTTCATCTGCATAAGGCTCTATGTCTTTAATACCTCCCCATCTGGCTGAACCATATTCTACTCCTTGGCGAAATTTCTTTGCATTTTTCTTTTTTTGATAAACAATAAGCCAAATGCCTGCGGAAAAACAAATACCTGCAAGAAGCTCATCTATATGAAATGATGGCAGATACGACATATCCGCTATATTTGATAATGCCGCAATTACTTTGTCTATAAAATCTCCGCCCTTGTAGCTGTTTATATGCCTTGACGCTATATTCCCCAGATAAAAGAAAAAGAGATAAGGCAAGTTCTTAAATAAAAACTTTTTCTTATCTCTTATGTTAAGTATATTTTTTATATCTTTTAGTATTTCTTTTACAATCTTCGTTTTTATCACTCCCTCCTGATTTACTCATCTTTGTATCTGATTACAGGAACTTGCTTTATTTTTTTGCCTATATTTTTCCTTTCTAATGCAAAAATCATATCTCCTGTTCTTTCAAAGTATCCCATATCTTTATGATAGCTGATACCGCATTTACAATGTAGCAGTCCTATAAACTGCTGTTTCATTTTACGGCTACATCTTGGACATATATTTTTCTTCATTTAGGCAGCTTTCCTTTCTACAATTATTACTTTAACATTATATCACTTTTTACTTCATTTCCCCAAATATCCCAGCCTTTCGTTTTTGCTCTTGCAAATAGTTCTATTTTTTCTGCATCGCCTACAAGTTCTACTATTTTATCTCTTACAATATCAGGCTTTTTGCTATGATATTCTAATGGGGAAAAGATAAGCTGAAATACTTTGTTGGATTTTCTTTTAGGTGTTCCTCTTTTCGCAAGCAAGCATATCTCGGCATTACTTCTTGTCCAATTTCCAAGTCCAAAGTATGGTGTTTGTTTCTTTTTATTTAATTTTACCCAAACAAAGGCTACTGTCCTATACTTAAATCCCCAAGCTTCAATTACTCTTAGAGCCTCCTTTAACTTCGGAAAGGTTGCCCATAAGAAAAGAATGCAGTCTTTATCTGAAATCTCTTTTACAGGTAGACTGCATATTTCTTCTATCTCCATAGTAGGATATTGCTTTTCTGCCACACCTTCTCCTATTTTTCTGTCATATTTCCATGGAGGATCGGCATAGATAATTTTATACTTTTTCAATAATAAACTTCACCCCCCTTTCCCTTATAGGCTTTGCTCCTGATGTTTTTCTTTAATCTTATCTTTCTGTGGCATATTTTTAACCTTATCTTTGAATACATTGAGTTTGTTCATTACCGACTCTCTTTGCTTATTCTTTCCTGCAAATTTTGCTACGGTATCTTTGAAAGCCTGTTCCATAATCTTTTCATCTTTGGCTTGAAAGAAAATAATATTGTTTCCTGTTGTCAGGTCTTTTTTGATACTGAATTTTACCCCATTTTTGTTTAGCTCTCTTTTTAGGCTCTTTAAGTCCACATCATTTAATTCTAAGGTTTCCACTTTGCCTTTTTTTAATAAGTCTTTTACACTTGTAGGCTTTTGCTTGTCTATAAACTCCTTAAAGCCGTTTTTCTCTTTTTCCGCCTTGTTAAGTATCCTTTTCATCAGTTTTATTACTTCTCTTGCTGTAAGATTGAGTGCTTTTTTCTTTACCGCAAGCACCTGTCTTGTTACTTCTTCGTTTACCAAGGTATCACCTGCCTTCCATCAAAACCATATTGGCTACCATTGCCTTTTCTCTCATGGTTTTTATTCTATGATTTTCTCCGTTGAAGATAAGTGGGGTTGCCATTTCAAGTAGTCTGGAGTATATCCTTTTTTCTTTTAAGTCAGTTGTATTCATCAAATATGAGATTGGCAGATTGGTTGTAACAAGGATAGGCTTATTCACCCTATATCTGCTGTCTATAATATTAAAAATATGCTCCATGGCAAATGAGGTATCTCTTTGTATCCCAAAATCATCTATAATCAAAAGTCTGTTACTGTTTAGGTTTTTGATATACTTATTTTTATCTATCTGTAGATTCATCATATCGTTTAATATAACTCCAAAATTAGTCATTCTAACGGATACTCCTTTTTCTATCAAGGCATTTGCAATAGAAGCTGCCAAGTATGTTTTTCCGGTTCCAACCGCACCTGTTAATATAAGTCCTATATTTTCTTTTTCCATATCTTCAAAATGCTTTACATAGTTTAATCCTGCCTGCCTATACTCTAAGCTCCCATCTTCTCTTTCAAAGGTCTGTGCATACATTAGCTCATCATCAAATGCCATACTCTTAAACATATTTATTCGCATACCATGCTCGAATTCTTCCATTTCTTTTCTTTGCTTTTCTATCTCCTTATTTCTGCAATCACAGTTTTTCGGTATTTTTCTTAAAACTCCTCCTATGTTTGCCATCTGTTGCTTTGCTGTATTGCACTTTCCACAATAAACAAGCCCATCTTCGTTCTTTACATAATCTCCGTTGTCCTCATTAAGTATACTCTTTTCCATGTTTTGAAGTACATTATCAAGTAGTTCTTTCGTCGTTTCCATTTTCAATCCTCACTTTCTCTAAGCTAATTTTTAATACTTATGTTTTTGTCTGTCAGCCTTTTAAAAATTCCTGCCATAACCTTTCATCATTTGCATAATTTCCTAAGCTATATTTCGTTTGAGGCGGTTTCTTATAATATGCTATGTTTATAGGGGCATTGTAGATAAGCGATAGCAAATAGGCTTTAAGATGTGCAATTTTTGATGTATTTTCCTTTAGAACACACAAAACATACTCTATATGCTCTTTTTTTAGACTTAAAAACCTTTCTCTGATTTTTTCATAGCTTATCCAAGTTTGGTTTATCTTTAAGTCTTTTTTTCCTGTTACTGCATCCGTCATAATTTCTACAATAAGGTCTATCCTTTCTTTACTACTGCCGTCCCTACTGAGTAAATCCAAATACTCTATATTTTGCTTTATTGTTTTTTTCGTTTCACCTCCTCCTTTATTTTCTACTTCTGTTTCATATATCACTTTTCCTATGTAGGTGGTATTACTGATATCAGTATCATTCTCTTTAGTTTTATTCATTTTAGTATTATTTATATTAGTATTATTAGAGTTTGTTTTTGAAACTTCTTGAAGTTTATTTTCTAAATTTCTTGAAGTTTGTTTTTCAAACTTCTGTAAGTTTGCTTTTAAAACTTCTTGTAATTTGTTATCCAAACTTCTATTTTCATTATTCCTCTCCTCTTGCATTGTACTTTCTTCCACCGTTTCCACAAGAAAATTTTTGACATAGATGATATTTGGCTTTCCAAGACCTCTTCTTTTCTTTTCTATCAGTCCGAAATCCTGTATTTCTTTCATAATATTTACTGCCTTATTCCTGCCTATATTCATAGTTTCTTCTATTTCATCTATGGTAAAGATAATAAACACTTTATTTTCTTCATCAAGCCACCCGTTTTTCATAGAAAGGCTCATTCTGTCTAATAAAATACCGTAAAGCACTTTGGCATCACTGCTAAGGCTGCCAAATGTCTTATCTGTAAATAACAGTTTGGGAATACGAAAAAAGGAGAATTGTTCTGCTTCTTTTCCGTAATAGTAGCTAAATTTGATACTCATAACTTCCTCCTTCTTTA
>NZ_JBQMXS010000086.1:0-3772 GCF_052173895.1 Catonella sp.
AATGCCAAAAAGAAAAATCAGAGAACTTTCAAGACTTTTAAATCCTATTGACGATTTCAATAAGTATAATATTTAGCATATATAACATCAAATATATTGTATATGAAATACTTCACAAAAAGAGTAATAAGAAATCGGTGTAAGAGCAGTTGTATAAATATTTTAGATAAAATTTTGATATTGAAAGAATTATTCAAGAGTGGTAGAATAAATCTCGGAGAGTATCTGCGGCAGAATGAGAAATTAAAAACTCCCTAAGTATAAACCGATAAATCGGAATAATACAAAGGGAGGGATGTGTATTACAGATTATGAAATCATTATGATTGTTCTGGGGATATTAACACTGCTGATGTCCTTTGGAAGTCTGATTATTAACATTCTTACTTTTCTCCGCAAAAGAAAGTAGGTTTACCTAGCTCGTCACTGATAAAGATAGGTGCGTCCTTATGGACATCAGCACCAAGTCTTAGGGAGTATACATTTGACATGGATACTCTCTTCTCCATAAATATAGCATATTACAAGGCTAATTGCAAGATGGATTTGTTGCAGAACAAATGCTATAAAGTCCGGTGATATGCCGGTAATAAAATATTCAATGAAAAATACAACTTAGATTTAAAGGGGATTGAAAGGAGATAAAATGTCAGCAAAAAAGACAGAGAAAAAAGTAGAAACAAAAGAAAAGGGGATAAGGCAGAGTGCTTGGGAGAAGTATGATGAAAAGGCGTTAAAAGCCTGCTTTGATTTGAGTGAAACTTACAGGCAGTTTATTTCAGACTGTAAAACTGAAAGAGAATGTGTTGATGAGTCTATAAGACAGGCAGAAGAGGCAGGCTATAAAAATCTTAACAAACTGATTTTAAATAAGGAGAAATTGAACGCAGGTGATAAGGTTTATATTTCTAATATGGGGAAGGCATTAGCTTTGTTTGTAATAGGGAAAAAGCCTTTGGTAGAGGGATTAAACATACTTTGTGCCCATATAGATTCACCTAGAATAGATGCAAAGCAGGTACCACTTTATGAGGATACCGAGATTGCTATGCTTGACACACATTATTACGGAGGAATTAAGAAGTACCAGTGGGTAACACTTCCTCTTGCTATACATGGTGTGGTAGTAAAAGAAGATGGAACATCTGTAAATATCTGTATAGGTGAAGATGAAGAAGGACCTGTAATCGGAATTACGGATTTACTTATCCATCTTTCTGCAGACCAGTTGCAAAAGACAGCATCTAAGGTGGTTGAGGGAGAAGATCTTAATGTAATGCTTGGCAGTATGCCACTTAAGGGAGAAGAGAAAGAGGCTGTAAAAGCTAATATATTAAAAATATTAAAAGACAAATATGATATCGAAGAAGAGGATTTTCTTTCGGCAGATCTTGAGATAGTTCCGGCAGGAAAGGCTAAGCATTATGGACTTGATAGCAGTATGATAATGGGATACGGACAGGATGATAGGGTTTGTGCTTATACCTCTCTTAAGGCAATACTTGATGCTCCTGCTCCTGATAAGACAGCCTGCTGCCTGCTTGTAGATAAAGAGGAAATAGGCAGTGTGGGAGCTACAGGTATGGAATCCAGATTCTTTGAGAATGTAGTTGCTGAGGTTATGAACCTTAGAGGAGAGTACAATGAACTTGATTTAAGAAGGGCTCTTGCTAATTCACGTATGCTCTCATCAGATGTAAGTGCAGCGTTTGACCCTAACTATCCTAGTGTAAATGAGAAGAAGAATACGGCTTATTTTGGTAAAGGAATAGTATTTAATAAATATACAGGTTCAAGAGGAAAGAGTGGAAGTAATGAGGCGACTGCTGAGTATATGGCAGCTATAAGAAAGATAATGAAGGATAATAATATCACATTTCAGACAGCAGAACTTGGTAAGGTAGACCAGGGAGGTGGAGGTACTATTGCTTATATTGCAGCTAATTACAATATGGAAGTAATCGACTCCGGTGTAGCAGTTATGAATATGCATGCTCCTTGGGAAATAAGCTGTAAGGCTGATATTTATGAGGCATATCTTGGATACAAGGCCTTTTTAAAAGACGCATAATTTGCAAGATAATTAAATTCGAAATTGAGTTGATGTTTGGTCACAGGAGATGGTTCCTGTGGCCTTTTTATATGATATCCTTTTAATCCACATTATAATTGAATAATATAGAATTTTATGTTATATTTTTTATAGATTTTGATTAAACCTTGAAAGGAGCCTTAAGTGAAAAAAGAATTAGTAGTTGTAATTGATTTTGGTGGACAGTACAACCAGCTTGTGGCTAGAAGAGTGCGAGAAGCAAATGTTTATTGTGAAATATATTCTTACAAGACAGAATTATCTAAGATAAAAGAAATGAATCCTAAGGGGATTATACTTACAGGGGGGCCAAGCAGTGTGTATGAAGAAAATGCTGCTACCTGTAGTGTGGAACTTTTTAAAATGGGAATTCCTGTACTGGGGCTTTGCTATGGAGCACAGCTTATGAGCCATGTCCTTGGGGGCAGGGTTGAAAAAGCTGAACATAGAGAATATGGAAAGACTGAAACGGTTTTTAATACAGAATCCAAATTGTTTAATGGAATTCCTGAAAAATCAATAGTATGGATGAGTCATTTTGACTATATTTCAAAGTTGGCAGAGGGTTTTACTTCTATTGCTCATACCGATTCTACATCAAATGCAGCTATAGAGAATGTAGAGGCAGGGCTTTATGGAATTCAATTCCATCCGGAGGTACTTCACACTGAGTATGGTAAGGAAATGCTTTCAAATTTTGTACATAAAATTTGTGGATGTACAGGTGACTGGAAAATGTCAGCTTTTGCAGAGAATTCTATAAAAGAAATAAGAGAGAAGGTAGGCAATGGAAAGGTACTTTGTGCCTTATCAGGTGGAGTTGACTCCTCGGTAGCTGCAGTTCTTCTTTCTAAGGCAGTGGGAAAACAGCTTACCTGTGTATTTGTTGACCATGGTTTACTTCGTAAAAATGAAGGCGATGAGGTAGAGGCAGTATTTGGATCTGAGGGAAACTATGAGCTTAATTTTATAAGAGTAAATGCACAGGAAAGATTTTATGAGAAGTTAAAAGGGGTAACTGAACCTGAAACCAAACGTAAAATCATAGGTGAGGAATTTATAAGGGTATTTGAAGAAGAGGCTAAGAAAATTGGAACAGTGGACTATCTTGTGCAGGGAACTATATATCCTGATGTAGTGGAGAGTGGGGTAGGCGGTGAGTCTGTAGTAATCAAATCTCACCACAATGTAGGTGGACTCCCTGACTATGTAGATTTTAAAGAAATAATTGAGCCATTAAGAAGTCTTTTTAAGGATGAAGTAAGAAAGGTCGGTCTTGAACTTGGTATTTCTGAACGCCTAGTATTCCGCCAGCCTTTCCCAGGTCCCGGCCTTGGCATAAGAATAATAGGAGAGGTAACGGCTGAGAAGGTTAAAATAGTTCAGGATGCAGATGCAATTTATAGAGAAGAAATAGCAAATGCAGGATTAGATAAAACAATAGGACAGTACTTTGCAGCCCTTACCAATATGCGTTCGGTAGGTGTAATGGGTGACGAGAGAACTTATGATTATGCTATTGCTCTAAGAGCAGTAAATACAACTGACTTTATGACGGCAGAGGCAAGCAATCTACCTTGGGAAGTGTTGCAGAAGGTAGTAAGCAGGATAATAAATGAGGTCAGGGGAGTTAACAGGGTACTGTATGATATAACCAGTAAGCCACCGGGGACGATAGAG
>NZ_JBQMXS010000087.1:0-3755 GCF_052173895.1 Catonella sp.
TTCTTATTTTTTTCTTATTTTTTATTAGTTCATATTTGATTATAATTTTCACATTGTAATAATATTCATGTTTTTTTCAATCATATTCTATTATATTGAGAACAATTTTATTTTATCATATATAACATAAAGTCGAAATAATTAATATTTCGGAGAAAATATTACACAATCGAAAGGAATTAAAAAAAATGAAGAAAAAAACTTTAGGACTTCTTGTAGGAGCATTAGTAACAACATCTGTTTTAGCCGGCTACAATGCAAAGGGAGATAATATGGCTTCTGCAAAGGCTGCCATAATGGAGACAAAGGCAGATAAAATAAAAGACGATATGATGAAGGATAAGTCCGATAAGATGATGGATGGCGATATGAAAAAGGGCAAATCCGATAAGAAAATGAAGATGAAGAAGAAAAAAGCTGGCAAAAAAATGAAAAAATCTGACAAGATGATGAAGGACAATATGAAAAAAGATAAGTCCGATAAAATGATAGAAGATGACAACATGATGCAGGATGACATGAAAAATGGCAAGTCTTGTGGTAAAAAAAAGTGTAAGTCTGACAGCAAGAAAAATTGTAAGAAAAATTGCAAATCCAATAAGATGATGCAGGATGATATGAAAGATTCAAAAAGTATGAAAAAGGATAGAATGATGAATAACAAAGAGATGTATGACTTTACCCTCAAGGACTTAGACGGTAATGATTATAAGCTTAGTGACAATAAGGGCAAAAAGGTTTATATGAAGTTTTGGGCTTCATGGTGCTCTATCTGCCTTACAGGGCTTGAAGATCTTGACAAGCTTGCAGGCGAAAATAATGACTTTGAAATAGTTACTGTAGTTGCGCCTGGAAAAAACAGAGAAATGGATACCGCTGCTTTTAAGAAATGGTTTAAGGAATTAGGCTATAAAAATCTCAAGGTACTTTTTGATGAAACAGGAGAAGTTACTGAACATTATGGTGTAAAAGTATATCCTACTTCTGTATATGTTTCAAGTAACGGAACTGATACCACAGTTAAGGCAGGACATAACTCAAATGATGATATAAAGGATACAATTAAAAAGATTAAATAGATATCTCAGATCATTGTCCCCTAATTCTGATATTTGCAGATATGTGTTAATCTTACACCTTAGCCATAATAACACTGTTTCTTATATGGGATAGTTACGGCTAGGACTTGCTCTAAATTAAGTAGAAAGGAAATGTATATGAGTAAAAACAAATTACTTTGGATAATACCTATATTTTTTGTAGCAATTGCTTTATACTTAACTGCAAGTTGGTTTAAAAATCAACAAGAAATACAAGCCGCAAATAAAATAGTGAAACAAAATAAAGTTAAGCATAAAAAAGGAACAAAAAAGATGAACAAATCTGATAAATTAAAAGAAATCCATCTTGCCGGTGGCTGTTTTTGGGGGCTTGAAGCCTATATGCAGAAATTAAACGGTGTAGAAGATGCCATAAGCGGATATGCAAACGGAAAAACCGAAAATCCAACCTATTATGATTTACATACAAGTGGTCATGCTGAAACAGTAAAGGTAATATACAAGCCTGAAATTATCAGCCTTGAAGACTTACTGACACATTATCTGAGAGTTGTAAATCCTGTCAGTGTAAACAAACAGGGAAATGATGTTGGTACACAGTATAGAAGTGGTATATACTATACCGATAAAAATGACAAGAAAATAATTGATAATATTTTGAAAAAAGAACAAACCAAGTATGACAAGCCTATAGCGATAGAAGTCCTGCCACTTAAACATTTCTTTGAAGCTGAGGAATATCATCAGGATTATCTTTTTAAAAATCCAAACGGCTATTGCCATATAGACCTCTCTCTCGCTGAAAAACCTTTATCACCTGATAAAGAGCCTGTAATAGATGCTACAAAATACCCAAGACCATCTGATGCAGAACTCAAAAAAACTCTTACGGATATTCAGTATAAAGTTACTGTACAAAACAAGACAGAATATGCATTCTCAAATGAATATTGGGATAATTTTGATAAAGGTATTTATGTAGATATTACAACCAAAGAGCCACTCTTTACTTCTACCGATAAATTTGAGTCAGGCTGTGGCTGGCCAAGTTTTTCTAAGCCTATAGCTAAAGATGTGGTAAAATATATTGAAGATCGCAGTTTTAACATGATAAGAACCGAAGTAAGAAGCAGAAGCGGTGACATACACTTAGGTCATGTTTTTGATGATGGTCCTAAAGAACTTGGTGGAAAGAGATACTGTATCAACAGTGCATCTATTGAATTTATTCCATATGCAGAAATGGATAAAAGAGGCTATAGTTATTTAAAATACTTAATAAAGTAAAATCAAGAAATATAAAGGAAGGTAAAATAATATGAAAAAGAAAATTTTAGGCTTAATAGCCGGTATAATAACTGCGGCAACTGCCATAACAGGCTGTGGTGCAAGCGGTGGTTGCCGTACCTGAGGCTTTATGAGAAATAACTCTCCGGATTCGGAGATTGAAAGCAGCAGTACACAAAATATGGAAAAAAGTTCTATGTCAACCGGTATGACAAATTCTTCCAATAATTAATAATAAATGATATAATTGTATAATACAATCATTTGATTATAATAACTTTTTAATGGAGATATTATGTATAATCTACTTATAGTCGATGATGAACCAATAATCAGGCGAGGGATAAAATCTCTCGCCATCTTGTCTGAAATAGGAATAAGTGAAATATTTGAAGCCGGCAATGCTGAAAAATGTCTTGAAATAATAGATAAAGAGCAGATCGACATAATAATGCTTGATATAAATATGCCAAATACAGATGGGCTAACTTTAGCTAAAATACTTAAAGAAAAAAATAAAAATTTTGCAATTATTATGGTTACAGGATACGATTATTTTGAATATATGCAGACCGCAATAAGACTTGGTGTAGATGACTATCTGTTAAAGCCTGTAAATAAAACAGATATAGAACTTGTACTTAGGCGTATGATTGATAAGATAGAGAAAATCAGACTTGAAAACAGGCTTTTAAAACTTAACGTAACAAGCAAAAATATAACAGCCGGTGAGAATTCAAGTTTTAAAGCAGTAAGAGAATATATGGAGGAACACCTCTTTGACTCTGACCTCTCTCTCGGATACATAGCTGAAAATCTTGGTTTTAACAGCAGTTATTTAAGCGGTATAATAAAACAGATATATGGTATTCCATTTCAGGAATATCTAACACTCAAAAGAATGGAACAGGCAAAAATCCTCTGTCTTTCCACTGATATGAAAAACTATGAAATTGCAGAAGAAATAGGCTATGAAGATGTCAATTATTTCACAAATAGATTTAAAAAGACCTTTGGCATTACTCCAAAACAGTTTAAACAGGGGATGAAACCAAATGAAAACTAGATTAAGCTTTTTTTCAAAATTACACGTAAGGACAGCCCTTACTTTTTTGCTATTTTCCCTTTTTATAATAGCACTGCTTTCCGGCAGCATATATCATTTCACCTCTGATATGCTGATTAAAGATGATGTAATGCGTACAAGAGCTATGGTAAATCAAACCGGCGAGTATATATCTTCCTATCTTGAAAAACTCAGAACTTTCAGCAACATAATAGCCGAGCATAAAGATATAAAGGCTGCTCTTGCCAAGTCCTCCCCCGAATCTTTGGAAACTATTTCTTCACTGATTGCTCTTGCAAAAGAAAGCGACAGCAGAATAAGCGGTGTGGCTGTTGTTTCTA
>NZ_JBQMXS010000088.1:0-3703 GCF_052173895.1 Catonella sp.
TTTTCTATACCCTTTTCTATACCTTTTTCTATGCCTTTTTCTATGCCACGATTTTCAATTTCATCTAAAAATTCGCACATATTTATCTCTCTCCCTTCCTTCTTCATTTGCACAATTTCTTGTTTTATTTTCATGAATCTCTCATCACCTAGCAATGTATCAAGCAAATCTAAAACCGCTTCCGGATGTTTTATATCTAGCTTTTCAGGCCTATAAAATTTCTGTTTTGCTAAAATTCCTGCAATAAACTGAAAATCATCCTTGAACTGCTTAATATTTTTATCTGACAATCTTACCATGTCAATCAGTTTAAACTTATAATCTGAAATCATATTCATCAATTCTTTAGGACAATTAAGCCTTTCTTTTAAGCTGGTAGCTGCCTTCCATTCAGTTTTTCCCCAGTATATAACTATCGTAATCACAGGATAAATATGTTCATTTCCAAGCTGACTTTTATAAGTTGCTCCATCATAAGAAATTACTCTAAGTATCATATCCTTGTCCGGAACTGTCTGATTTTCAATACCAATAAAAGAAAAAATTATTCCACTTCTCTTCCATAGCTTAGCCACATCTCTCATCTGCTCATGATGTAAATTTTCATCATCCTTGAACTGAGTGATTAATGTTGCATCTGATAAGTCATCATTCTTTACCACATTTTTACCTTCAAAAATTGCTCCATTTATCACATCTGCAAACACATCATTGTAGCTTAATAAATTTTTCTCAACTATATCTTTTTCTTTCATTCTACTCCTTTCTAGTAAATTATACAATACACCTTATATTTCAAGATACCTCGATATAGCAAATAAACCATGTCTTTATACTTACTCCAAATAATTTTGCTGAAATTTGATTTCGAAAATGAAATCTAAGAATTAGTCAATTAAAAATTAAATCAAACAACAATATAATAATAGCACAAATTTTCAATTTTTTCAAGAAAATTTGTGCTATTAAAAGAAATATTATCTAAAAAGATATTAAATCACATATTTTTTATCCTACTTGCCTTTAGTCTTTCTTACCTCATCAAACATATCAATATCTTCTTTGGTAACTTTGATATTAGAAGTCTTGGTTTCCTCATTCGGCTTAGTTATGGAAACTTCAACTACTGTCCCTTCCGGCAAGCCCGGCATTATTACTCTTTTTACAAATTCAGCAGCTTTTGGATGATTTTTCTCAAGCTGTGATTTGTATTTTAATAAGGTAAATGGATTCATGCCTCCTCCTTATCCTCACCTCTTACTGCTGCCCTACCGTAAATCTCTGCAAGGTTTTTCATCTTTTTAGCAAGTTTTGTTGTAAAATCCTTCTTCCCCATTCTCCACTCCCAGTTACCACCAAGAGTTGATGGAGTATTGATTCTTGCCTCATTATCAATACAGAGGAAATCCTGCATAGGAATTATTGTGAGATTTCCCACACTCATATAAGCATTTCGAATAACCTCCCATACAATCTCCTTCTCATCCTCGGTATGTATATTAAGGTACTCATTTGCAAATTTCTTTACCTTTTTATCTAAACCACGATACCAGCCAAGGGTTGTCTCATTATCATGAGTTCCCGTATACACAACTGAATTAACAACATGATTATGTGGCAGATAGGTAGTTTCAGCTCCACCATAAAAAGCAAAGTGGATAACTTTCATACCCGGATAACCTGTGCGTTTTACAAGATTTATTACAGAAGGTGTAAGATAACCTAAGTCTTCAGCTATTACATCTACATCACCAAGCACTTCCTTCATTCTCGCAAAGAGAGCATAGCCTGCCCCCTTCTTCCATTTTCCTACAACAGCATCTTTTCTTCCGTAAGGAATGGAATAATATGTATCAAATCCTCTGAAATGGTCTATTCTAACTGTATCATAGAGTTCGAAAGCTCTTGCCATTCTCTTCATCCACCACTCGTAATCTGTTTTCTTATGGTAGTCCCAGTCATAAAGCGGATTGCCCCAAAGCTGACCGGTAGCAGAAAAAGCATCAGGTGGGCAACCTGCAACTGCTGTCGGAACAAAATTCTCATCAAACTGAAACAGTTCAGGATTAGCCCAAGCATCAGCAGAATCAAATGCCACATAAATAGGCACATCACCAATTATCTTAATACCTTTTGCATTTGCATACTTCTTAAGTTTCTTCCACTGTATATCAAACATCCACTGAATAAATGAATAGAATTCTATTTCATCAGCAAGTTTTTCTTTGTACTTTTCAAGCGTCTCAGGTTTACGAAGTCTAAGTCCTTCCTCCCATTCACTCCACGACACTCCCTTCAAGGAATCTTTAATAGCCATAAAAAGTGAATAGTTCTCTAACCAAAGACTGTTTGTCTTCTTAAACTCATCAAAAGTTTCAGAATTTTCAACCTTAAACTTACCGGTTTTCATAAGGTTTTTAGCATTGTCAAAAGCTATCTTAAGTGCCTTAAATCTTGAATTGTATATTTTTTCGTAATCAACCTTTTTAGAATTCTTGCCAAAATTGAACTTTTTTAGTTCTGCCTCTGATATCAGTCCAAGTTTCATAAGTTCTTCAAGGTCTACGAAATAAGGATTACCTGCATAGGTAGAAAATGACTGATAAGGGCTGTCACCATAGCTTGTTGGTCCGAGCGGCAGTATCTGCCAATATCCCTGCCCTGCCTCTGAAAGTTTGTCTACAAACCCATAAGCCTCTTTTGAAAAGCATCCTATTCCGTATTCTGATGGCAATGAACTGACTGGTAAAAGTACGCCACAATTCCTCATAAATTGTCCTTTCTCCGATGTATCATGCAATGTATATAACAAGTGCCAAAAATGAACCTCTTTTTACAGGCAGTCCCATAAAAAATAATCCAAATTTGACACCTGTGTAATAGCATTTATCGGATACTATCTAAGTTTCCAAATATCTTTGTTATACTCTTCTATTGTTCTGTCAGACGAGAAGAAACCTGCGTTAGCCATATTTACTGCTACCATTCTCTTCCATTTTTCTCTATCTGCATAATCTTTAAGAATTTCATCTTTCTTGGCAATATAGTCTTCAAGATCAAGAAGTGCCATAAACCAATCCTTGTTTACAATATCATTGTAAAGTCTTTCAAGATTTTCTCTATTACCAACCTGCATAGCCTTGTCACTTACAATAAAATCTACTGCATCTTTAACTACCTTTGATTTATTATAAATGTCACGAGATACATAGTCAGCTTTTTCATAATGCTTAATTACCTCATCAGACTTTGCTCCGAAGATGTAGATATTCTCATCACCGACAAAATCATGTATTTCCACATTTGCACCGTCATCCGTACCAAGGGTAATAGCCCCGTTAAGCATGAACTTCATGTTTGAAGTACCGCTTGCCTCTTTAGATGCAAGGGAAATCTGCTCGGATATATCGCAGGCAGGAATTATCTTCTCTGCATAGCTTACATTATAGTTAGTTACCATAAGCACCTTAAGATATGGACTAACCTCAGGGTCTTTATTTATAATTTCCTGAAGTACAAGGATGAGATGTATAATATCCTTAGCTATTACATAAGCAGGAGCAGCCTTTGCACCGAAAATACAGGTAACAGGAGTTTCAGGCTTCTTACCTGCCTTAATCTCCAAATATTTATGAATGATGTAGAGAGCATTCATCTGCTGACGCTTATACTCATGAAGACGCTTAACCTGTACATCAAATAC
>NZ_JBQMXS010000089.1:0-3601 GCF_052173895.1 Catonella sp.
AAACAAAATAAATTTTATCTCATTTAACTATTGACATTTATTAGCTGGACTTTCAATATTTGAATCTTTGATTTTGTTTATCTTTTCTTAATTATAACCCCTATACTTTTTAATTTCAATAAATATCGTTATATAATATCATATTAGATACCTACCTATAATACTCCACACCACTCTCAAATATACCTTGATTTTTCTCTCCTACTATATTTACAGCTACATTTTCTCCTATTCTCTCAGAATGGCACATTTTACCAAGTACCCTTCCATCAGGACTTATGATGCCTTCAACCGCCATATAAGAGCCGTTTGGATTAAATCTTTCATCCATAGTTACATTGCCCTCTGCATCTGCATATCTGAAAGCTATCTGACCATTTTCAGAAAGTTTCTTAAGCCATTCTTCATTTGCCACAAATCTTCCTTCACCATGTGAGGCAGGAATTGAATATGTCTTTCCAAGTTCTATATTCATAAGCCATGGAGACTTGTTTGTAACTGCCTTTGTATATACAGACTGTGAAATATGCCTACCTATCTTATTAGTAGTAAGGGTAGGTGAGGTTTCTTCTATCTTAGTTATCTCTCCGTAAGGCACAAGTCCAAGCTTGATAAGTGCCTGAAAACCATTACAGATACCAAGTACAAGACCATCTCTCTCTTTAAGTAACTTGTTGGTTTCCTCAGCTATTTGTGGATTTCTAAATACAGAGGCTATAAACTTAGCTGAACCGTCAGGCTCATCACCTGCTGAGAAACCACCAGGAAACATTATTATCTGAGAATTCTTTATAGCCTTTACATACTCAGCAACAGAATCCTTTATATTCTGTGCATTAAGATTCTTAAATACCACCATCTGAACCTCTGCACCTGCTTTCTTAAAGGCCTTAGTTAAATCATATTCACAGTTAGTTCCGGGGAATACAGGTATAAATACCCTAGGCTTTGCTATCTTTTCTTTAGCTATATAAAGCTTTACCTCATTCTTTCTTGCAAAGTCTATCTCAGTTCTTACATCATAAAGTTTCTCATTAAGCTTTTCTACTGCCTCACCTGTCTTTGTAGGATATACCTTTTCAAGCTTACCCTCCCAAGCCTCAAGCATTTCTCCTATGTATATACTTGTATTTGCAAATTCAAATTTTTTGTCCTCAGTAACTTCACCTAATCTAATCACATCAAATCCTGAGTTCATTATCTCTTCCAAATCAGCTACATTTACTTCTGCAACTATAGCCGAAAAATCAGGCTTAAAGAAATCTTTATCTGTAAGCTTTTCATCAAATTTAACACCGAACTTATTACCAAAAGCCATCTTGCTGACTGCCTCAGCTACACCATACCTCCCAAGTGCATAAGCCGACACTATCTTCTTTTTGTGAATGAACTCTGTAATCTTATTGTAGGTATCAATCAACTTCTCAAAAACAGGGAGTTTAAACTCATCTTCCTCAATCTTAAATTTAACAAGCACATTTCCGGCTTTTTTGAGTTCAGGACTGATAACCTCTCCTGCCTTGCCTGTATCTACTGCAAAACTTACTAAAGTAGGAGGTACGTCTATATCATTAAAACTGCCTGACATACTGTCCTTACCACCAATAGAGGCAAGTCCCAGTTTCATCTGCACTTCATACGCCCCAAGCAGTGCTGCAAGAGGTTCTCCCCATCTCTCAGCCTTATCCTCAAGCCTCTTAAAATACTCCTGAAATGTGAAATGAATCTTTGACATATCCCCACCTGCTGCAACTATTTTTGCAACAGAGTTTATAACTGCATATATCGCACCATGATAAGGGCTTTCCTTTGAAATATAAGGGTCAAAGCCGTAGCTCATAAGGGTAACTGCATCGCTTTCACCAATGTCATTCGGCAGTTTTGCTATCATAGTCTGAATAGGGCTTAACTGATACTTACCACCAAAAGGCATAGTTACAGTAGCAGCCCCTATAGAACTGTCAAACCTCTCTACAAGCCCTTTCTTACTGCACACATTTAAATTATTTAACAAGGACAGCCAAGCCTCTTTAAGACTTTTGCCTGCAAACTCCTTATTATGATCTTCATAAAATTTGTCCGGATTAGGAGCTGATACACTTGCTTTAGCTTCACTTCTTGCTCCATTTGTATCAATAAATTCCCTGCTTATATTTACAATTTCCTTACCACGCCATTCCATCACAAGACGAGGCTCTTTTGTAACTTCTGCCACAACTACGGCTACAAGATTTTCTTCCTCAGCAAATTTAAGCATAGCTGCCACATCTTTACTGTCTACAACTATTGCCATTCTTTCCTGAGACTCGGAAATAGCTATCTCAGTACCGTCAAGTCCTGCATATTTCTTAGGCACTTTATCAAGATTAATATGAAGTCCTGCTGCAAGCTCTCCTATTGCTACCGATACTCCACCTGCTCCAAAATCATTACACTTCTTTATAAGCTTAGTTATCTCAGGTCTTCTGAAAAATCTCTGAATCTTTCTTTCTGTAGGAGCATTTCCCTTTTGTACTTCAGCTCCACAGACTTCTATTGATTTGGTTGTATGCGACTTAGACGAGCCTGTAGCCCCTCCTATTCCGTCACGCCCCGTACGCCCTCCAAGCAAAATAATCTGATCTCCGGGATCTGAATTTTCACGAATTACATTCTTTCTTCTTGCAGCTCCCATAACTGCACCTATTTCAAGACGCTTTGCCACATAATCAGGATGATAAATTTCATCTACCAAGCCTGTTGCAAGCCCAATCTGATTACCGTAAGAACTGTATCCTGCTGCTGCCCCTGTTACTATCTTTCTCTGAGGCAACTTACCCTTTATTGTTTCTGAAAGTGGACGGGTAGGATCTGCCGCACCTGTCACACGCATTGCCTGATATACATATCCTCTTCCCGAAAGTGGATCTCTAATAGCTCCACCAAGACAGGTAGCCGCACCTCCAAAAGGCTCTATCTCGGTAGGATGGTTATGTGTTTCATTTTTAAAGAAAACAAGCCATTCTTCCGTATGTTTAGTTCCATCCTCTAAAACCTCCTCTACCGGCACTACAATGGAGCAGGCATTTATCTCATCAGAAACTTCCATATCATTAAGTTTGCCCATTGCTCTAAGCTGTTTCATGCCCATAAGTGCTATATCCATAAGACAGATATACTTATCATCTCTTCCCTCATACAGCTTGGCAAAATTAGATTTATAACTCTCAAAGCTTTCTACCAAAGGCTTTGTATACTTTCCTTCTTCAAAACTGACTTCTGTAAGTTCAGTAAGAAAGGTTGTATGACGGCAGTGATCCGACCAGTAAGTATCTAACATCC
Organism: Catonella sp.; assembly: GCF_052173895.1. Classification (GTDB taxonomy): domain Bacteria; phylum Bacillota; class Clostridia; order Lachnospirales; family Lachnospiraceae; genus Catonella. The sequence continues at coordinate 3,322 of NZ_JBQMXS010000089.1, forward strand.
TAATCTCGGTAACACTTGGATCTCTCTTTTCTTCTTCTTCTGAAAAATATTTTCTTATAAATAAAAAGTCCTTAAATGTCATAGCAAGATTAAGTGAAGAATAAAGTTCCTTAAGCTCGTCTTCGGACATAGTTCTAAAGCCTTCGAAGATTTTTACATCCGGAGGCTCAGGGAAATTTTGAACTATGGTTTCAGGTTTATCCTTAGCTGCTTCCCTTGAATCAACAGGATTAATAAGATATGCTTTTATATCATCAAATTCTTTATCATTTATTTCACC
>NZ_JBQMXS010000090.1:0-3584 GCF_052173895.1 Catonella sp.
CAATAGTTAACTCACTATGTCAACACTTTTTTGATATTTTTATTGTTTTTCTTTAACGATATTTTTCAGCTTTTGTCTATACAATTTCTATTGCCTTTTTAGCAAGGTTATCAGTCACTTTAGGATTTAGCACTACAACTCGGATCATCCTTTCCTATGGAATTGTTTTGTACTCTTTTTCCTATTTTTTTAAGTTTTCCTATTTCTGCTCTGTAACCCTTCATGTTTTGCATAGGTTTCTCTTGTTTTTTCGCCAACCCTATTTGTTGCTTTCTGAATTTCTGGCATTGCTCTATTAAACCATTGACATTTTTCATTATATAATGTCCAGTTTCCATCATTATATTTTGCTATTTTATCAAGATCTTTGGAATTATCATAAATTACAACCATGTCGCACAATGGTACTACTTTTGTTAGCATGTCTAAAGATGCTTTATATCGTCTTTTTATAGTTTCTTCAGGTATTCCATGTCCACCCTCTGAAACTCTGCCCTTCACTCTTTCTACAGCCAGTTCAGGACTATTTAACCCAATATAATATAGCTCAATAGAAAACCCCTGTTCTTTTGCTTTTTGAATATTTCTTAAAATAGCCTGTCCGGTTAAAGTTGTTTCTTGATTAAATGAAATGCCTTGTTCAATAAAGGAATTTATTCTTCGTACAGCTTCTCTTCCTGCCCTTATCTGGTCTTTCTCATTTCTCCAATCACCACCAATTGAAACAAGAATTTCATCTGGATTTACTCGATTCTTATTTTCATAAAAATTTGTTGCGCTGTAAATGCTTGTTTTCCCTGCCCCATTTACTCCGGCAAACAAAGTATAGATTTTATCGTTATTATTTTCCATATTTATTCTCTTTTATAATCTCCATTTGTTTTCTTTGTAAGAAAAAATCACCCACGATCTTGTAAAAAAATTCTTCTTCCTCACTTTTAAAATCTACCCTATTATTTACCATTAAATGTATTGGATCAAAAACAGTCTTGCATTGTAAATATGCTTCATGCATATTCTTAGCAGCTTCTTCAATCGTATAATTCATAGTTTTCTTTTCCTTTCTATAAACTATCATAACTTTTTGTAAAATTTATTTTCGTGGTATAGTATGCCTTTATCTTGCCGAAGGCAAATATACTCACTATAAGGACGAAATTACTCACCACAAGCATAGGTATTTTAAAAAGTAGGTTACATCCCCAGAAGGGTGGTTGTAGACAATTATTATTGAAGATTCTTTATTAATAATCTCCCCCATGAAAACCTCTCTTCATTACCTTTTTTTATCATAATCCCTATAAATATTCTTTTAAATACTATCTATATTTTTCAATACTCCTATTATATGATGTGGGTGTCAAAAGTATTTGACACCCAATGATACAGGATTGCTTCGGCTTCACCTCTCGCAATCCTTGCAAAAATATTCGTAATCCGCTCATTTTTTTGCAAAAAATGGCTACTTACTCATATTTTTTGCGTGTCAAAAGATAATAAATTCTCTTGCAAGCAAGCTTGCATCGAATTTTTATACTTTTGACACTTGTATCATTATATAACAAATCACCAGATAAACATAGCTTTATTAAGTTGTCAAATCCCAAAAATTCACTTAAAATTATACATATGGAATACTTTTTCCACCCATATTATATTGTTCGTCTTTAATGCATTTTCGTTATTTTGTCTACACAATTCCAATTGCCTTTTTAGCAAGGTTATCAGCCATATCATTATATGTATCTCCCGAATGGCCTTTTACCTTAACAAAGTCTACTCTCAGCCTGTCCTTTATACTGTCATAGAACTCCTTATAGGCTATGGTTCCTATTTTATTGGTCTTCCATTCACCAAGACACCAGCTTGAAATTCCCTGATAGTCATGATAAATGCTTACAGACTTATATCCATTGTCTAAGGCATAACGCATAGCAAGCTCGGAAGCCTTAATCTCTCCTGCCACATTACGCATAGACGCAAGTTCTTCATCTTCATAAGCTTCTGAGATTTCGGCAATAACCTCTCCGGCTTTAATAATCACACAGCCGCAGCCAAAGACTTTCTCCTTAAGAAAGCTTCCATCTACATAGGCAGTTATTTCACTTACAAATTTATTCTCTCCCTCTATAATCCCCTTTTTACTGTTTCCTTTTTTCTCTTCTAAATCGCTTACCCCTGTCATTTCATCCACCCCATCTGCATAAGAAACAGGCTCCCCAGCCTTCATAAAGTCTTCCGCATCGTTCTTTTCTTCAAACCCCTTGAATATAGCTCCTTTATACCCTGTAACCTGAGCCTTGCAGTCATCCCAGCTAGTGTATATCCCGGGAGTTTTTCCAAGCCTTACCGCATAATAATTCTTTTTTGCCATTACTACTCTCTTTCTGCTTCCCTTATTGCTTTATTTATAGTATTTAATACCACCTTCTTATTAGCACTCCACATCGGCTCTACAAGCAGCCTCTTATCTCCGTCCCCCGTCATCCTATGTATTACAGTGGTTTCAGGCAAGATTTTCAGACAGTCAATAAGAATTTCAGTATATTCTTCAAGGCTTAGTATTTTAAAAGGATTTGATCTATATTCTTTTTCAAGCTTCGTATTTCTTAATATATGAAGTAAATGCAACTTAATTCCATCTAATTTCGGCTCAAGTGAATCCAGATATTTTACGGTTTCATACATATCATTAGCACTCTCATTTGGTAAACCCAAAATTACATGCACTACAACTTCAATACCTCTTTTTTTCAGCTCATAATAAGCCTTTTCAAACACCTTTAATTCGTAGCCCCTGTTGAAAGCCTTAGCTGTAGCCTCATTTATAGTCTGTAGTCCGAGCTCAACCCAGACAGGCTTTATTTTATTCAGTTTCTCCAGCAAATCGAGCATCTCTTCTTCAAAGCAGTCAGGTCTGGTACCTATAGAAAGTGCTACTATATCTTTTCTTTGTATTGCAGTCCTAAAGATTGGTTCAAGCCTATTTACATCTCCGTAGGTATTGGTAAATGACTGAAAATAGGCTATATACTTCTTATCTTCTTCTCTTATATCTTTGGTAAACTTGTGCTTTACTTTTTCTTTAGCCTCTTCTATTTGCAAGTCTATGTCTTTTACCTTAGCTGCAAATTCTCCTGAACCGCCTTCTGAACAAAAACTACAGCCTCCCCTTCCTGCCTTGCCATCTCTGTTTGGGCAGGAACAGCCTGTTGACAGGGATAGTCTATATACCTTTGTACCAAACCTTTCTTTACAATAGTCTGATAAAGTTCTAATGTTCATCAGAATATTTCCTCATTTCTTCTTTCATTTCACTTATATCCATATATCTATTTTTTAATCAGATAAAATTATTGTATCTTCTTCATATCCCCATTTATATCAGTTACAATCTTTGTGTCTCCTACCAATAATACAGACAGATATTTTAATACAAATGTAACACACTTTCTTATATTTTCTATAACTTTATCTGTATTGAAATTTTGTTTAATAGGAAATTTCAACAAAATTTCCTATTAAACAAAAAAACAGCCACAGATTATCTAATCTGCAGCCATTTATAAGTAATGCCGGTGACC
>NZ_JBQMXS010000091.1:0-3568 GCF_052173895.1 Catonella sp.
AGCTTGATTGCAGAAATTACCGGCATTTCTGAGAAGAAGATTATGGCTCTGTAACATATTTAACGCTACAGCAATTATCATTAATAAAATTGATATTTACTGTGACGGATATTTTAAACTGTGAAAATAAGTTTTTGGGGTGTAGTATTAATTTTCCTAGCATTCCAGTATGCACCCATTCCGAAACCATATTTTTTACACCGTATAAAATAAATCTTAATTTGTACATTTTTTATATATTTTTTGTACAAATATATTTAATTTTATACTACACTATCTATTTTATGCACTTTATTAGGATAATTCTAAAAAATAAAAAAGCAACCCTAAACTAAGATTGCTCTTCTCAAATCTATTATGTTATCTTTTATGCTGATTTTCCTTAAATTTTACTCTATGTTTCTTTTATCTCTCCCTTGTAACCTCAAAAGATAACCCATTTTTAATGGTTAGCTTATGTTGCCTATATCACTAATAATAAATTATTCACTTCAAATTCTTCAGAAAACAAAAATTCTTCAAGAAGATATTCAATATTCCCCTCTGAATGTTCCACTTCCTTAGAATAGGCTTTTGCAACAATTATCATATCATTTAAATCAAATTTTCCTAATTTCTTATATCTCAATGCCGCCAAACCTCTTATGGCAAAAAAGCCTAAAAATGCAAACTTTGCTCTTGAAATCACATCACAATCATACACTGCCTTTGTAAAATACCTAAATACAAAATACACCATAATATTTTCATACCAAATATCAAGCATATTAATTTCTTTCCTGCATTTTTCAAATTCAGCAAGAACTTCTTCATTAAATTCCGACTTAAATTCTTGAAAAACCTGCTCCCATTCCTCTCCCAATACATACAGTTCTCCAAGCAGATAAAATACTTCCTCTAAAAATGAAGATATTGTAGCATTTTTAGACTTAGGACAGACTACTTCCAAATGCTTAATTATTTCACATAAGCTTTCATCTTCACTACCTTCATTTATAACTTCTTGAGCCTTAGAAATAAAGACTAAAAACTCTTTTATCCTATCATAAATATCCTTGTTGCGATTCTGTAATATAGCTATTCCCCTGTCTCTTATAGTTTCAATTTCCTCAACAAACAAAGGTGCACTCTCTTCAAATATTAACTCGTCCGGAATTTCCTTCTCTATGAAACGAATTTTATCTTTTCTTCCAAATATCAGCCTCCCTACCACTTCACATGAAAGAGCCATACTCTTTTCTCTTGTATGTTCGTACTCCACAGTAAATCTTGGATACTCAGTACAAACTTTACAAAGCGACTTTTCTCCAAGATTGATAAATATATCACAAAGATTATCTTCATTAAGAAATGGACACCTGTTACCGTTTAGGCGAAAAGTATTGCATTCTCCTGTTTCATCCGAACCGTCTTCCATCGACTCACTCAGCCTTTTTCCAAAACTTCCTCCCACCTTTTTATAGGCTGCATAAGACTCCTCGTCTATATCAAGTTCCCATCCTATACAACAGCTGTCTGTACAATCTCCCCCTATACATTTAAAATCATTATAATAATCCGGTATCCTTAATTTCATTTATCTCCTTTAATGTTTCATTACTTTTAGTGAAATTGGCTCTGTCATATTAACAGGGTCTAAAATCTTATCAATTTCTTCTGCAGTAAGTATTTTTTCTTCCAATATCAAATCTCTTACTGATTTGTTGGACTGAAGTGCCTTTTTAGCAAGTTCGGCAGACTTCTTATAACCGAGGTATGGACAAAGTGCAGTAACCACACCTACACTATGATCAACAAGTTCCTGACAACGGGCTTCATTTGCAGTAATTCCTACAACACAGTTGTCTACAAAGGTCTGAATGGCACTTGCAAGTATATCAATAGACTCAAACATACAGTAGAATACCACAGGCTCAAACGCATTCAGTTCAAGCTGGCCTCCTTCTGCTGCCATAGTAATAGTCATATCATTTCCAATAACCTTAAATGCCACCTGATTTACCACTTCCGGAATAACAGGATTTACTTTGCCCGGCATAATAGATGATCCATTTTGCTTAGCAGGAAGATTTATCTCATTAAATCCTGCACGAGGTCCTGAAGACATAAGCCTTAAATCATTGGCTATCTTAGAAAGTGTAACTGCACAAGCCTTAATTGTACCCGATACAGATACGAAAGAGTCTATATTCTGAGTCCCATCTATAAGGTCATTTGCCTGCTTAAACTTTATTCCTGAAATCTCAGAAAGCATAGGAGTTATTATCTCCATATATCCCTTATCTGCATTTATTCCTGTGCCGATTGCAGTTCCTCCCATGTTCACAAAACGCATCTCTTCCATTGCATTTTCCATACGGTTTATATCTCGCATAACCGCAACGGAATAAGCCTTAAATTCCTGCCCTAAACGGATAGGCACTGCATCCTGCATCTGAGTCCTTCCCATTTTAATAATATGGTCAAATTCAATAGCCTTATCACACAAAGCTGTATGAAGTCTTAAAAGCTCATACTTTAGCCTATCAAGCAGGCGAAGAGTAGTCATCTTACCGGCTGTCGGTATTACGTCATTGGTTGACTGCCCACAATTCACATGATCATTAGGATGAACGAAGAAATAATTTCCCTTTTTCCCTCCCAGAAGTTCAATCGCCCTATTAGCAATGACCTCATTTGCGTTCATATTAATAGAAGTTCCTGCTCCACCCTGAATAGGGTCAACTATAAAATCTTTCCAATAGTTTCCCTGTATAATCTCATTGCAGGCATCTACAATTGCCTTAGTAATACTCTCACTAAGCAATCCTACCTTATGATTTGAAATGGCTGCTGCTTTTTTTATAAAAGCAAGGCTCCTTATAAGTTCAGGATGCATCTTAAGTCCTGTGATATGAAAATTTTCTGCTGCCCTTAATGACTGCACTCCATAATAGGCATCCTCCGGCACAGCTTTTTCTCCAATAGAATCACTTTCTGTCCTTAATACTGCCTTTTCTTCCTTCATCCCTTGCTCTCCTTTAAAATCATATTAAAGCGTTTTTTCTCTTGCTCTTGCAGAATAAATTTCATCATATTGTCCGTTATTAAGATCCTCCTCATATGCATCTGCCCATTTCTTAAGTCCTTCCAATACAACCGGTTTAGAATAATACTTTTTCCCCAATCAAACTCTATTCTCTCTGCCCCTCAATCCACTACTTTAATAGAAAAATGTCATACTAAAACAGATATTTATATACGCAATTGTATATACAATTTATTGATTTATCTTATAACAAAATCTTGTTTATGTCAACGGATTTTTAGCTTTTCGCTTAATATTTGCACTAAAACTGTAGTATATTGATATTCCCTTGTTTTAAGATATATTTTCTGATAAAATTAATAAAACATTTAGGAGGCTCATATGGCTGGTTCAAATTTTGGCACCTTATTCCACATTTCAACCTGGGGAGAGTCACATGGGGTAGGACTTGGCGTAGTTATAGATGGTTGTCCTGCCGGACTTCCCCTCAATAAAGATGATATTATGGCTTATATGAATAGAAGAAAGCCCGGAACTAAT
>NZ_JBQMXS010000092.1:0-3548 GCF_052173895.1 Catonella sp.
GACAACGACAAAGTGCACAAAGTTTGGAAAGTTTAATGTACAGAATAGACAAAATAAGATAAATTTACAGATGGCAATTAAATTTATTAGAATAAGTGAAAAATACCACAGGTAAATATTATAATTGCTAATATAGATATTTATATTTATAAGTGATATATTATAGTGGTAGGGTTTTATTAAAACTTACTTATGAAAGGATGAAGATTATGAAAGATTATACACCGGTTAAAGAAGGAAAGATAAGGGAAGTTTATGATATAGGCGATAGCCTTATTATGGTGGCAACGGACAGAATATCTGCATTTGACCATATATTAAAGAATAAAATATCTGATAAGGGAGCAATCCTTACACTTATGTCAAAGTTTTGGTTTGATTTTACAAAGGATATTCTTCCTAACCATATGATTAGTGTGGATGTAAATGATATGCCGGAGTATTTTAGAAAACCTGAATTTACAGGCAATAGCATGAAAGTGAAAAAACTTCGTATGTTTCCACTTGAGTGTATAGTTCGTGGATATATAACGGGAAGTGGTTGGGTAAGCTATAAAGAAGATGGTACAGTCTGTGGAATAAAACTTAAAGAAGGGCTTAGTGAATCTGAAAAATTGCCTGAGCCTATATATACGCCTAGTACAAAGGCAGATATTGGTATTCATGATGAGAATATTTCTTATGAACAGAGTATCAAGGTACTTGAAAAGGAGTTTCTGGGAAAGGGTGAAGAATATGCACTAAAACTTAAAGAGGCAACTATTGCTCTTTATAAAAAATGTGCAGATTATGCTCTCTCTAAAGGAATTATAATAGCAGATACAAAGTTTGAGTTTGGACTTGATGAAAATGATAATATAGTTATAGGTGATGAGATGCTTACACCAGATAGCTCAAGGTTTTGGCCACTTGAAGGCTTTAAAGTGGGAGGAGGACAGCCTTCTTATGATAAGCAGTTTGTAAGAGATTGGCTCAAGGAAAATCCTGACAGTGATTATTTATTGCCGGATGAGGTTATTGAGAAAACTATTGAAAAATATAAAGAGGCTTTTAAACTTCTTACCGGAGAAGATTTTAGTAAAAATTAATTAATAAATATGAGGGCATTATAGCGATTTCTCTATGAGATTTGTTGTAGTGCCTTTAAAATTATTAGAATAGAAGAGATTATTATATTAGTAATAATTGATAGAGAAAAGAAAAAAGCCACCATACTGATGACGATATGGTAGCAATTTTATTTAATATAATAAATTACGCAAGTTTATTTACAGACTTTGTAAGACGAGAAATCTTTCTAGAAGCTGTTTTTCTATGATATACGCCTTTATTAGCAGCCTTATCAATAGCAGCAACTGCAGGAATAAGAGCAACCTTAGCTGCCTCGTTATCGCTTACAGCAACAGCAGAAACAACTTTCTTTACAAGAGTCTTAACCTTAGAAGTAATCATTTTATTTCTAAGAGTCTTCTTTGCAGCAACTTTAATTCTTTTCTTAGCAGATTTAATATTAGCCAATTTAACACCTCCATTATCATTATAAGATTAAAAAGTGTTTCATTAATCCGGACACGGACGCTTAACGCAAACACACTAAATAACTTTAATACAAAAAAGGAAGATTGTCAACAGATTTTAAGGAATTTTACTTGATAAATTTATAAAAATACTGTAATCTGTATTAGTCAGATAAATGGAATATAACAATACTATATTTATGGAGAAAAGAATGTCAGAGATAAATACAAAAAATATTAGAAATTTTTGCATAATAGCACATATTGACCATGGCAAGTCTACTCTTGCAGATAGAATAATAGAGGCAACAGGAACTCTTACCAAGAGGGAGATGCAGGATCAGATACTTGATAATATGGATCTTGAGAGGGAGAGGGGAATTACCATCCGTTCTCAGGCAGTAAGAGTAGTGTATAAGTCTAAAGATGGAGAGGAGTATATCTTTAATCTTATAGATACTCCGGGTCATGTGGACTTTAACTACGAGGTATCAAGGAGTCTTGCAGCTTGCGAAGGAGCTATCCTTGTAGTAGATGCATCTCAGGGAGTTGAGGCTCAGACACTTGCAAATGTATATCTTGCCTTGGAGCATGACCTTACAGTTGTGCCTGTTATAAACAAGGTTGATCTTCCAAGTGCAGATCCTGATAGGGTAAAAGAAGAAATAGAGGATATTATAGGCATAGAGGCTCACGACGCACCACTTATTTCTGCAAAAAACGGCTTAAATATAGAAGATGTTTTAGAGGCGATAGTAGAAAAAGTACCGGCTCCTAAGGGTTTGCCTGAAAACAAGTTGAAAGCACTTATTTTTAATTCTCTTTATGATTCTTATAAGGGAGTTATAGTTTTTGCAAGGATAATGGAAGGTACTGTAAAAAAGGGTACTAAGATAAAGATGTTCCAGTCAAGTGGAGTTGAGGAAGTAGTTGAAGTAGGTACTTTTGGAGCAGGTCAATTCATCCCTTGTGAGGAGCTTACAGCCGGTATGGTTGGCTATATTACAGCTAGTATAAAAGACCTTAGACAGACAAAGGTTGGAGATACAATTACAGATAAAGACAATCCTTGTGAGGAGGCTTTACCGGGATATAAGAAGGTACTTCCTATGGTTTATTGTGGTCTTTATCCTGCTGATGGAGCACATTATTCAGACCTTAGAGATGCACTGGAAAAATTACAGCTAAATGATGCAGCTCTTCAGTTTGAGCCTGAAACCTCTGTTGCTCTCGGTTTTGGATTTAGATGTGGTTTTCTTGGACTTCTTCACCTTGATGTGGTTCAGGAAAGGCTTGAGAGAGATTATGATATTGACCTTGTTGCCACTGCACCTAGTGTGGTATACAAGATTCATAAGACAGATGGTACAGTGATTGATATAACCAATCCTTCCAATTTACCCGATCCGTCAGAAATTGACTATATGGAAGAACCTATAGTTAGGGCTGAGATTATGGTGACTACCGAGTATCTTGGATCTATTATGAAACTTTGTCAAGAAAGACGAGGGGTCAATAATGGAATGGACTATATTGAGGAAACAAGGGTAGTAATTAAATATGACCTTCCTTTAAATGAAATAATTTATGACTTCTTTGATGCACTTAAATCTCGCTCAAGAGGCTATGCATCCTTTGATTATGAGTTCAAGGGATATCAGAAAGCAGAGCTTGTAAAAATGGATATTCTTATTAATAGAGAATCGGTGGATGCCCTTTCGTTTATTATAGTTAAAGAGGGTGCTTATGAAAGAGCTAAGAAAATGTGTGAGAAACTTAAAAATGAAATTCCTCGCCAGCTCTTTGAAGTTCCTATTCAGGCAGCTATCGGCAGTAAGGTAATTGCGAGGGAAACTGTAAGAGCTATGCGTAAAGATGTGCTTGCAAAGTGCTACGGTGGAGATATTTCAAGAAAGAGAAAGCTACTTGAGAAACAGAAAGAAGGTAAGAAGAGGATGAGAGAGGTAGGTAATGTAGAGATACCTCAGAGTGCATTTATGAGTGTGCTTAAGCTTGATTCAGGGGATTGAT
>NZ_JBQMXS010000093.1:0-3491 GCF_052173895.1 Catonella sp.
GCCTCTTCATAAACCTTATCGAGTTCAGTTGTATCTGCAATATAAACAGGACAGATATGTAATACTCCCATTACTCTTTTAAGGGCATTTAATGCACCGTCGTAGTCTATATCACCCTTTCCTGCTTCTACAAATACCCTGCCCGGTTGTTTATATACCTTATAGTTGCCCTCTATTTTTTTTAATGCATTAGCTATTTGACCCACAAGTGCATCCTCAAAAAGATAACGATTCTTCCCTTTTACTCCTATTTCAGCATATTTTATTAAAAAAGCTCTATATTCAAACATTATTATTTTCTCCTATATTTTGAAAGTGTTGGTATGAGTTCTTTAAGCATTTCTATTGCATAGTCAGTCATTTTAGGTTCTGTAAACATTCCGAAACTAAATCTTAGTGTTGAGTCTAATAAGTCATCGTCAAGCCCTATTCCTTTAAGAGTTCCACTATAATCAGGATGATGGGATGAGCAGGCTGAACCTGAAGATACATATATTCCCTTTTCTTCCAAGGCATGTAACAACACTTCTGCCTTTATTCCCCTAAAACTTACACTAACTATCTGTGGAGCTGTTTTTAAGATATTTGCAGACAAATCTCCTGTAGTATCAACTCCGTTTATAGTACAATCAGGGAAATTTGCAAGTAAATCTCTTATAAATTTTTCCTTGATGTTGTAGAGCTTGTTAATTTTTTCTTTATGATTATCATACACAGTTTCAGCAGCAGCACCTATGCCGGCTATGCCCGGTACATTCAGAGTTCCTGAACGGAGATTTTTCTGTTGTCCTCCTCCATGAATGTAAGGGGTAATCCTTATACCTTCTCGTACATACAGGAAACCTATTCCCTTTGGAGCATGGAATTTATGTCCACTTACAGAAATGAAATCAGCTTGCAATTTTTTTGTATTAATTTCAAATTTACCATACCCTTGTATAGCATCTATATGGATTAGAATATTAGGATTTTTCTCTTTAGCAAGTTTTATAATATGTTCTGCATCAGCTAATGCACCAATCTCATTATTAACCAACATAAATGATAACATTATGGTTTCATCATCTATTGATTTTACTAAATCTTCATCTCTTACATGACCTAACTTATTTACAGGCAGATAAGTTATCTTATATCCCTCTTTTGCAAGTACTTCCATAGACTTATATACAGAGGCGTGTTCAAAGCAAGTTGTAACTATCTTATTTCCATAGCGTTTTTTAGTAGCAGCTCCCATTAAGATAGCCTGATTATTTGATTCTGTACCACAGGAAGTAAATATAATTTCACTTTTCTTGGCTTTTAAGGTTTTTGCAATTTTTTCTTTGGCATCTTCTACAAATCGCTCTGCCTCAAACCCTTTTATATGTTTGGAGGAAGGGTTTGCATAGGCATTTCTCATAGTTTCATTCATTATCTCAATTACACTGTCAAACGGTCTTGTAGTTGCCGCATTATCTAAATAGCATTCCATAATCTCTCCTATTCATCTATTTCAAAGGCTATGACAGAAACCAAGGCAAGACCGGCAGTTTCTGTACGGAGTATTCTGTTTCCAAGGCTAATAGGCTTAACCCCTATCTTCATTGCAAGTTCAAGTTCTTCCTCAGCAATACCGCCTTCAGGACCTATGAAAATGCCGATACTCTTTTTGCCATGCACTTCCTTTATAAGTTCTCTTGCCTTATCCATTCCTTTTTCATTTTCGTATGGTATTAGATTATATTCAAGGGTTTCTGCCATTTTTACAGCCTCATTAAAGTTTACAAAGTCTGCAATTTCGGGAACTATCGCCCTACCGGATTGCTTTGCGGCAGTTAGAGAAATAGTGCGCCATCTTTCAAGTTTTTTCTGTTCTTTTTTATGGTCTTCAAGTTTTACTATCGTCCTCTTCATAAGAACCGGAACAATCTTAGATACTCCAAGCTCTACAGCTTTTTGTATTATAAGCTCCATCTTGTCTTTTTTGGGCAGTCCTTGAAAAAGCACTATATTAGTCGGAAGTTCTGATTTTTCTCCATCACAGTCTATAATTTTACAAATAATTCTGTCAGGCAAAAATTCTTCAATCTCAGCAGTGTATATGAGTCCGTTTCCGGCAGACAGCCTTACCTCGTCTTTTTCCCTCATCCTTAGCACATTTTTAATATGATTTACATCATCTCCTGCAATATAGGCATTTTCTCCATCTATACTACAACTGTCTATAAAAAAAATTGACATTTTATTTCCTCGCTACTAAACAAACCCAGTCATTATCACAGGTATTTGATACAAGTTTCAGTCCTGCATCCTGTATAGATTTAATCACTGTATCTGCAAGTTCTTTAACTATACCTGAACAGATATAATATCCGCCCTCTTTAAGTGCAGGTACTATAATAGGGGTAAGAGGCACTAGTACAGGTGCAAGAATATTTGCCACAACTATATCATACTGTTCTTTATAGAGTCGTCCACAGAGTTCGTTATCTTCAAGCAGATTACCTGTTTCAAGCCTTGCTGATTCATCTGTAATATCGTTTTGCAAAAGATTTTCTTTAGCAGACTTGACAGCAGTTTCATCTATATCAATAGCATATGCCCATTTTGCACCAAGTTTTAGGGCGGCTATTGTAAGAATGGCACTTCCACAACCAACATCAAGAATTTTTGCATCCCTATTTACATATTTTTGAAGTTCTTCTACACAAAGTCTTGTAGTTTCATGAGTGCCTGTACCAAAGGCTACTCCCGGATCTATTTTAATAAGAATATCATCTTCATTTATATTGTTAGTTTCTTCCCAAGAAGGTGTAATAACTATATTTTTACCTATCCTAAATGTATGAAAAAATTCCTTCCATTTATTTGCCCAATCAATATCCTCAGTTTCGGATATGTATATTGCCCCACTTCCAATATCAACAAAATTTGAAACAGTTTCAAGTCCTTCTCTGATTTTCTCAATCAGTTCATCAGAATAAAATGCTGCAATATCTTCAATTCCTGTTCCACTGTTGTAGAATGCAGATGAATTTTCATCAGGTGCACCATCACTTACATAAAAAATCAGTTCTGCATTTCCATCATCAGGCTGGATTTCAGGAAGAATGTCTACATACATCTGTTTCTTTTCTACTTCTGTAAGAGGCACTTTATCTATAACTTCTACTCCATAAATACCAAGTTCCCCAAGCATATCAATAATTAAATCTACTGCATCTGTCCTTGTTTCAAGGGTATATTTAAGCCATTTCATATATTTTCCTCCCATTTATAAACCTACTAATTTTATCATATTTCTATAATTATTGCAAAAAAATATTCTTTATAACCAATGTAATTTACAGTAAAAGGCAATCATATTTTATTTTACCTCTTGCATATTTCTGTAAATTATGCTAAAATATTTATTGCTTTGCAGGAGTGGCGGAATGGTAGACGCATCAGACTCAAAATCTGACGATAGCAATATCATGTGGGTTCAAGTCCCATCTCCTGTATTTTTT
>NZ_JBQMXS010000094.1:0-3428 GCF_052173895.1 Catonella sp.
CATTCTTGCCATAGTTCTTGTTTCTTCTCTTTCAAAGTTTTCATTATTTTCTACTGCCTGTTTATATGAAGAAACAGAATCATACACAGACCTGCTACCAAGAATCACAAGCAAAAGAATCGAAATAATGATTCCCACCTTTTTACCAACACTGCCTACTTTTTTCTTTTTCTCTTTTTCTCTCATCATGAAGGAAGACCTCCTGTTAAATAAAATAAATTCCTCAATATTACTTATCATGTTACAAATTTTAAATAAATATAGTATGTTGCATAAAATATCTACCAATACCTCTTTTTATAGAATAATACCTTTCATAATTTGTTTGATAACTAATATCTCAGAATTTTCAATTGTAATTATAACATCACATCACCAAAAAATCTAGCCTAATTTAATAACTTTTGTAACTTCTTGTTTCACTTATCGCCTTTCTATATCTTATTAAAATCTCCTTATGCTTTCTTTGCCCTCATCCTTTGTTTTTTCTATCTTTTTTATTATAATGTCATAGCCTATATCTGCATTTACCCTTACATGAACCCTGTCACCCACCTTATGTTTAAGTAGTGCCTTGCCTAGTGGTGACTCTATAGTTATCAGATTGTTCAGTGAATCTCCCCTTACTGATGTAACTAGCTTAAATGTTTCTTCTTCATCATCTTCCACATAATAAATCGTCACTGTATTATCAAGTCCTACCTCATCGTCTAAAGAGTCATCCTCTATCACTACTGCCGTTCTTACCATCTTTTCAAGATAACGAATACGGCTCTCGTTCTGATTTTTATCTCTTTTTGCTGCATAATACTCAAAGTTTTCTGAAAGATCTCCCTGTGCCCTAGCCTCTTTAACTGCCTCTATAGCCTCTTTCCTTACAACCAGTTTTCTATGCTCTATCTCTTCTTCAAGTCTTCTTATATCGTTTTTAGTAAGTTTTTCGTACATTTATAAACCTCCTTGATTTCCCTGTAAAGCCTGCCTGCCGGCAATCCTACCACATTAGAATAATCTCCATTTATCTTCTCTATATAGACTGAAAACCTACCTTGAATTGCATAGCCTCCTGCCTTGTCATAAGGCTCTAAAGTTGAAATATAGCCCTCAACCTCAGCCTCATTCATAGGGTATACACTTACTTCCGTCTTTTCAGAAAATGTACGAACTATTATCCTATTTTCGTTTAACAGCTCTTTAATCAAGCTACCAAATTCAGTAAATTCTTCATCTTTTTCCTGACTCATCTGATTTTCCAAAATTTTAAATAATTCCAAATATTTATCTTCTACTTTTATCCCACTACCTCCAAACACCGATTCAGGTATGTATATAAGGGTCACACCTGTATACACATCATGACTTCTACCCTGCAAAGTCTCTATCATTATCCTTGCATCTTCTCTATCTTTCGGCTTTTCAAGTATCTGATTATCTACTGCAACAACTGTATCTGCACCTATAACTATGTAGGCATCTCCTTCCTCTGTTTTCTTCGTTAATATAAGGCTTTCAGCCACATCTGCTGCCTTTATAAAAGAAAGCTCCTCCACCTTCTCCTTTGGCGAAAGTTTATTAAAATCTTTCTTCAACTTTTCTTCTGCCTCACTTGGCTCTACATTAAATTCAAATCCCAGCTTGCCAAGTATTTCAACCCTCCTTGGAGATGCCGATGCCAAAATGTATTTTGTCATAGTATTTCACCCTTTCTTACCTTTCCCTCACCATATTTTTCATTTATTTTATTAAGCATAACAGCCAGTTTGTCTGTTTTCTCCTGTTTTTTCTTCTCTTTCATCCTAACCTCATCCTGAGCGTCCTTTTCTCTCATGTACGAAAATATATCTAGTTGCTTACACTCTTTTTGTGCCAAATGTGAAACTCCCACACCTACCAGTCTTATGCCCTCATCCTCTGCAAACAAGCCTTTTTCACCAAAACATAGCTCTTTCATAAGCACGAGAGCAACTTTCTCAATTACTCTTGCATCATCGGTAGCATCTGAAAGGGTAGTCTGCTTTGATTTTCTCTTAAAACTACTCATCTTTGCACTTACACTTA
Source organism: Catonella sp. (assembly GCF_052173895.1). GTDB lineage: Bacteria > Bacillota > Clostridia > Lachnospirales > Lachnospiraceae > Catonella. The sequence goes on from NZ_JBQMXS010000094.1 coordinate 2,059, forward strand.
TAGTATACCCCTCTGCACCATCTTTTTTAAGTCTTTTGCTCACACTCTCAGCCAGTCCTTTTATCGTCTTTGGCATTTTTGCATTATATGTTGAAAATCTTATATCAGATGGCAGAGTAGTTTCATTAGAATAGCTTTTGGCAACCTCTTTTATACTTGATACAATATCACTTCCTCTACCGTTACTGCTTTCATAGATATACTCTCCATGTTTTTCTCCAAGCAGGGAGCAAAGCAAATATTTAGAAAGAGCTGCAACATCACCTATCGTTTTTACCCCTATATTCCGTAATTTCTCAGAAGTTTTCCTTCCACAGCCATGCAGTTTTTCTATCGGCAGTTTCCACATCTTACCCTCTATCTCTTCCTTAAAAAGGGTATGTACTTTATATGGTTTTTCAAAATCACTAGCCATTTTTGCTAAAAGTTTAATCTGAGAAATTCCTATGTTTACAGTAAATCCTAGGTTTTCATAGATTTCTTTTTTTATTATGTCTGCAACAGCTTTCGGGTTAGTCGTTCCTGTCATATCAAGATATGCCTCATCAATAGACACCTGTTCTACTGCTAAGGCATATTTTTTAAGTATCTCTATGAATTGAGCCGAGTATTCTCTATATGTCTTAAAGTCAGAGGAAAATAGCTGAAGTTCAGGGCATTTTTCAAGAGCCCTCATAACCGGCTCCCCTGTCTTTACACCTTGTTTTTTAGCCGGAATTGAACAGGCTGTAATTACTCCATGCCTTTTTGATACATCTCCACCTATAGCTGAGGGGATAGTCCTAAGGTCTACACTCTCAGGCTCGTCCTTAAGCTTTTTTACAGCAGTCCATGAAAGAAAGGCTGAGTTTACATCTACATGAAAAATCAGCTTATCCATCTATTCCTCACCTCCAAATGTGGCTTGTAAGAAATTTTCTATACATTTCTCCTTGATTTTTACCTATTTTATCAGAATTAACAAAATCAGTAAATTCCTGCTCACTTATCCATTTATAGGCTATTGTCTCATTTTCCTGCAAGATTATACAGTCTTTATCACAATCCGTTTTAGTATAAAAGTATTCAAATATACATTTTCCATTTAATACTCTGCCCATATAATCAAATTCTTCTGCCTTAATTCCTGTTTCTTCGTAAAGTTCACGCTTTATGCAGGTTAAGCCATCTTCTCCTTTAAGTGCCGAGCCACCTGCTGTAGCCTCGTATTTTCCCGGATTTACCGGCTTATTTAAGTCTCTTTTCATCAGCAGAAAATCGCCGTCCGTATGCTGAACCAGTACCTCACACACTAAATGATAAAGTCCGTCAGGTATCTTTTCACCTCTTACCAGGTCTACCCCTGCCAAACTTCCATCTATATTATAACC
>NZ_JBQMXS010000095.1:0-3396 GCF_052173895.1 Catonella sp.
AGGCTGTATAAAAATGAGTTAAAGAAAGTATTGTATTATATCCTAAAAGAGTACACAGGGAATGAATTGCCTTGGGGAACACTTACGGGGATACGACCTACTAAGATAGCTTGTGATTATATAGAAGAGGGACGAACTGAAGAGGAAGTAAGAAGATTTTATCATGAGCAGTATCTCTGTGGTGAGGAGAAAACAGAATTATCCATTGAAATTGCAAAGAAAGAAAATAAACTTCTTAGGGAAATGGATTATAAAAATGGATATAGCATATATATAGGTATACCATTTTGTCCTACTACCTGCCTTTATTGTTCATTTACTTCATATCCTATTGGTACTTATAAAAAGAAGGTAGGAGAATATTTAAAGGCACTTTTTAAGGAGATTGATTTTGCTACAACTATTTTGCCTCATAAAAACCTTACAACAGTTTATATAGGAGGCGGAACACCTACTGCACTTTCGGCGGAAGAACTTGAAATGTTGTTAGAATATATTAATCTTAAACTGCCAATGGCTTTGGTAAAGGAATTTACAGTTGAGGCAGGAAGACCGGACAGCATAACAAGAGATAAACTGAGGGTGATGAAGAGGCTTGGTGTTAAGCGAATGTCTATAAATCCACAGACGATGTCTGATAAAACACTTAAGTTTATAGGCAGGATGCATGATTCTGAGTCGGTAAGAAGAGCCTTTAGTATGGCAAGGGAAGAGGGGATGGAAGATATAAATATGGATCTTATAGTGGGTCTTCCGGGAGAAACTGTAAAAGACACTGAATACACTTTGTCAGAGATAAAAAAATTAAATCCTGATGATCTTACAGTCCATGCCCTTGCTATAAAAAGAGCAGCAGCACTTAAGCTTAAGCTGAATGAGTTGTCTGATATGATTCCTACAGATACAGCACTTCAGCAGAGACTTACTTATGAGTTTGCAAGGGAAAACGGTTATGAGCCTTATTATTTGTACAGGCAAAAAAATATAGCAGATAACTTGGAAAATGTGGGTTATGCAAGGTTAGGAAAAGAGGGACTGTATAACATATTAATTATGGAAGAAAAACATCCGATTATTGGATTGGGGGCAGGCTCATCCTGTAAGTTTGTTTTTAGGGAGGGCAACAGGATAGAGCGAACGGAGAATGTAAAGTTTGTTATGGACTATATTGAACGGATTGATGAAATGATTGAGCGTAAGAAAAAATTTTTAGAAGAATTTGGAGAAATGCTATAATGGGTAAAGCTGACATGAGTTGTAAGACATCCCATGAGATCATTTTAGAGATTGATCTGGATGACTTGGTAAAACATGGTATAGTTGTAAGCAATTTGGCTGAAATGGTAACAAGGGAACTTGGCTTTCAAGATGCTTTTGTTGATAAGATGGCACAGGCAGGACTTTTGCATGATATTGGCAAATTAAGAATTGCTAATTATTTATATGGCAGACAGAATGGAGAACTGAAGGTAGAAGAAATTAAATATGTGAGGATGCACTCTGTACTAAGTTATGGTATACTTAAAAAACAGGGCTATGAACATGTTATTTTGGATGCAGTTCTTTATCACCATGAAAACTATGATGGTTCCGGTTATCCAAATAATCTTAAAGGTGAGAATATACCAATAGGTGCTAGGATTCTTAGAATTTGTGATGTTTTCGGAGCCTTGGTTGCACATAGACCATACAGGGATGCATTTTTACCTGATAAGGCTATAAGGTTGATGATAAATGAAATTAAAAATTTTGACATGGAGTGTTTTTTAGCTCTTCAGCGAATAGTAAATAGCAAGAGATTTGATAAGCTTGCTGGAATAATTGAAGACAATAAGAAAAGCAGTAATAATATCTATCAAAAAACAGAGATGAATTTAGATTTGTGGTGAGGAGTATTATGATAACAAATAGACCAAGGGGTACACAGGATTGGTTCGGGGAAAATATGTGGAAGCGTACAAAGATTGAAACTATAGCAAGAGAGCTTTGTAATACATATAATATTGGAGAGATTATAACTCCGGCCTTTGAACATACTGTACTTTTTAACAGGAGTGTTGGAGATACTACAGATGTAGTACAAAAAGAAATGTATACTTTTAAGGATAAGGGAAATAGAGAAATAAGCCTTAAACCTGAGGGAACTGCAGGAACCATAAGGGCATATCTTGAAAATAACTTATATGCGCTGCCACAGCCGATAAAAATGTTTTACTTTACACAGGCTTTCAGATACGAAAGGCCTCAGAGTGGAAGGCTTAGACAGCATCACCAGTTTGGAGTGGAGTTTGTAGGTTCGCCAAGCCCTATGGTTGAAGTTGAACTTATTACCCTTATCAATGAATTTATAAGACGAATAGGGCTTAAGGATGTAAAACTTCATATAAATAGTATAGGTTATGGAAAGTGCAGACAGGACTATAATGATGCTCTTTTAGGATATCTTAGAGGATATGAGCCTGAACTATGCGAAGACTGTAAGGAAAGAATGAAGAAAAATCCTTTGAGAGTTATTGACTGTAAAGTACCGAGTTGTAAGTCTATTGTAGAAAAAGCACCAAGAACTATAGAATTTTTAGATGAAGAATGTAGGGAACATTTTGACACCTTGCAGAAAATGCTTACAGAACTTGGTATTCCTTTTGAAATTGATACAGGAATAGTAAGAGGGCTTGATTATTATACTAAGACAGTATTTGAGTTTGTGGATAAGGATGGTTTTACGCTTTGTGGTGGTGGAAGGTATGACGGCCTTATAAATGAAATAGACGGAAAGCAGAATATCCCTGCTGTAGGCTTTGGAATGGGGATTGAAAGAATACTTTACTTCCTTGAAAAAGAAGGGGTAAGTCTTGGAGAGATGCCACGCCCTAAGCTTTATGTAGGCATGATGGGAGAGGAAGTTAAGGCAAAAGCTTTTGAAATAGTTACCAAGCTTAGAAATAAAGGAATTATAGTAGAAACCGATTACCTTGACCGTTCAGTAAAGGCACAGATGAAATATGCAAATAAGCTGGGGGCAGACTATACAGTTATTATAGGATTAAATGAAATAGAGAGTGGAATAGTTAGGCTTAAGCAGATGGAAACAGGTGAGGAGACTGAAATTAAATTAGAAGAGATAGAAGAAAAGATTGGGAAGGGATAAGAAAAACGTATGGGCAGAGATGGAAATGTGATGGTATGGGATTCAGAGAGGCAGATATTTAATGAACTTACGCCAATAGAAATCCTTACAAATTTATTGACTGAAAATAGTATTGAATGTCAGCTTTTTATGGCTTGGCTGCCTCAGGTAAAGAGTGTTTTTCTTTACAGGCGTAAAAGAATGGAAATAGTGTTTATAGATGGAATGACTTATAATATTCCCAATATGCCTTATTTGTATGATAAGTT
>NZ_JBQMXS010000096.1:0-3012 GCF_052173895.1 Catonella sp.
TGCATTTGCACTATATCCTCAGGGTAGAACCAAGTTCCCTCCTTTAGTTCGCTAGTTTCTAGCTCTACCTCATCATCTCCGTCTACCTCTGCAAAAAAGCCTGCAAGTAGGGAAGAAGAGGCAGACCAAGGCTGGCTCTTATAAAAACTTATGTTTTTAAGCTTAAGTCCTACTTCTTCAAAAGCCTCTCTAGCTGCACTTTCTTCAAGGGTTTCGCCTATTTCGGTAAAGCCTGCTACAAGGGCGTAGCGGTTATAGCCCTTATTGGCGTACTTAGTAAGCAAAATCCTACCCTTGCTTATAATACCGACTATGACTCCGGGGCAGATTTTAGGATAAATTAGATTGTTACATTTAGGACATCTTACCATACGCTCCTTATTGTCAAGTTCTGTACTATGTCCACATCTGCCACAGTAACGGTTAGCTTTATACCAAGAGTAGAGCTGCCAGGCTGTTATAACAGCAAAAGAAGTATCGAGAGGTTTAATGGAACGGTATTTAAGGGCAGAAAGATAAGATAAGCCCTCGGTTTTTGGAGAAAAATTATCATCATTTAAAAGATAAAATTCCTTTTCTACTCCGTTTAGTTTCATTTTAAAAAGATAAATCAATTTATCCGAGATTGGAGTTTTCTCATCGTTTATTTCTTTAAAAGTAGGTAGAGTCCATATAACTTCTTCACTATTAGCCTTGCCGGGTATGGCATTTTCAAGGCTTTCAATATTTCCATAAGCATGACAGAGTATATCGTTATTTTTAAAATACAGTATAAGGCTTTCGCTATTAGGTACGGCATTTGGGTTGTAGCTGTTGTTATAGTCGTTGTTTAATAAATCTTGTATCATATTCTTCCTCTTTATAAATTGATATGAAGATTGTAACACTTATTAAAATAATATAAAAGCGTTTTATGGGAAATTATCAGCCTTAAGAGCACTGGTTAAAAAATATCAATTAAACAGTTAAAATCTTACCTATGTAAAAAATAAAAAATGTGATATATTAAATTTTATCAAGAATATAGGATAAATTTTAATGGACTTTGGAGAAAACTATGGAAAATTATAATAGGTATCAGAGAAATTATTTTATGCCGAAGAATCCTAGCTATGATTGGGTACAAAAAGAATACATAGATAAGCCACCGTACTGGTGTTCAGTAGATTTGAGGGATGGGAATCAGGCACTGATAGAGCCTATGAGCTTGGAAGAAAAGCTGGAGTTTTTTAAAATGCTTGTGGAGATAGGATTTAAAGAAATAGAGGTTGGTTTCCCTGCGGCATCCGAAACTGAGTATAATTTTATGAGGGCTTTAATTGAAAATAATCTTATTCCTGAAGATGTAACAGTTCAGGTGCTTACTCAGGCGAGGGAGCATATTATAAAGAGGACTTTTGAGGCAGTAAAGGGAGCTCCTCATGCAGTTATCCATGTATATAATTCTACTTCTGTAGTGCAGAGAGAACAGGTCTTTGCAAAAAATAAAGAAGAGGTTAAGGAGATTGCGATAAATGGAGCAAGGCTGTTAAAAAAAATTGCATCAGAAACAGAGGGAAATTTTTCTTTTGAATATTCTCCTGAGAGTTTTACAGGCACAGAGCCGGAGTATGCTCTTGAAGTAATAAATGCAGTGATAGATGAATGGAAACCGACTAAGGAAGATAAGGTAATCATTAATCTTCCTGCCACAGTAGAGCTTTCACTTCCTCATGTATTTGCTACGCAAGTAGAATATATCCATAAAAATATGAAGAATAGGGAAGGGGTTATCCTCAGTCTCCATCCTCATAATGATAGGGGAACAGGAGTAGGAATAGCAGAGTTGGGGCTTTTGGCAGGGGCAGAGAGGATAGAGGGTACGCTCTTTGGCAATGGAGAGAGAACCGGAAATGTGGATATAGTTACACTTGCAATAAATATGTATTCGCATGGAGTAGACCCAAGACTTGATTTTTCTAACTTGCCTGAGATAAAAGAGGTATATGAGAGACTTACCCGTATGGAAGTCTCTCTACGGCAGCCTTATGCCGGAGAACTTGTGTTTACAGCATTTTCCGGCTCACATCAGGATGCAATATCAAAGGGCTTTGCTTATAGAGGAGAGCATAAAGAGGATAAATGGGCAGTACCTTATCTTCCTATTGACCCTAAGGATGTAGGCAGGAGCTATGCCGGAGATGTAATTCGTATCAATAGCCAGTCCGGAAAGGGTGGCGTAAGCTATATCTTAAAGACAAATTATGGAATTGAAATACCGAAGAATATGCAGGAGGCACTTGGGTACACTGTCAAATCTGTTTCTGACCATGAGCATATAGAGCTTACTGCGGATAGAATTTATGAGATTTTACTGGATAAATATGTAAATAACAAAGATGTTTTTTCTATAAGAGATGCCGAGTTTGTACAAAGCGGAGGCTTTCTTGCTACTGTAAGTATTGCGCACAATGGTAAAGAGCGTATAGTCAAATCCAATGGTAATGGACGCTTGGATGCGGTTGCAAATGCTCTTAGGCAGTATTTTAACATAGATTATGATATATCGGACTATGAGGAGCATGCTCTTACTAAGGGGTCAACTTCTAAGGCAGTGACCTTTGTCGGTATTATTTATGAGAACAAAAAGTACTGGGGAGTAGGCTTTGATGAAGATATTATTAAAGCATCCATAGATGCTCTTGTGTCTGCCCTTAATCAGCCTGAAAAACTTAGCTTTGTAGAAGAAAAAGAAGAAAGGCTTAACAATATATTAAATATAGTTCAAGAGAATTACAAAGACATTACTCTGGAGAAACTTGCTGAAAAGACCTATCTTTCCAAACCTTATCTTTCCAAATATATTAAGGCTAAGTCGGGACTGTCCTTTGGAGATAATGTAAGGAATATAAGGCTTAAAAAGGCAAAGGCACTTTTAGCAGGAGGCAATTTAAAAGTAGAAATGATTTCTGAAATAGTGGGTTATCCTAATGTAGAACATTTTATCAGGATTTTTAAGAGGGAATTTGGAAA
>NZ_JBQMXS010000097.1:0-3003 GCF_052173895.1 Catonella sp.
CCTGTCAATATTTAAAATATAGACTCATACTTTCCTACGTTGGCATTATCCAAATCAGGTTTGAAGGTCGCAGTCCCTTTCAGAACTGCCTCTCAGCAATTATAGCTCCCTTGTATTATATTAAATTTTACCAGTTCATTTTACACCTTATTAATAATTATGTCAATCTTTGCCATCTCTAGTTTCCAAATCTCTACTTAAGCCTTCGAGGTAAGGTACTATAGTTTTGCCTGTAACATCAAGGTAATAACCATCTGTAAACTCTTCTCTTTTGATACTTTTTCGTCCTCCGTTTTTAGCCCTGTCCCAGTATTTTTTTATTTCTTTAAATGGAAAATAATAATATTCATCTGTATCAGAAAAAAATATTATCATAAAGGCTATCCCATTCTGTTCTTCAAAATCCTCCATAAATTTCACTTGATGACTATGAATGTTCTGTAATGGAAAGGTAGATTTATTACATTCTTTAGCATCAAAACATATAGGTATTCCTTGAACCACACCAATATAGTCTACTGTACTCTTACTATCAAAATATGCAAGGGTAATTTGTCCCTTATCATTTATACTTACAGGAGTAATTGGGGTAGGTACTTTTTGGACTAGGGCAAGTCCTTCATCTCTGTACTTATCATTTGTCATGTTTATAAGAGTTTCTAAAAGAGAGCCCCTAAGACCCCTCGAATTCCAAGATGGCATATAATCTCCTTATAAAATCTGCACATACATATATTAAAAAGTTAAAGAAATAATTTATCACACTAAAGCTCTACTACTTTAGAGTAATAAATTAAATCCTAGTTTGCAAGCCACATTTTTTAGTCTTGTAGGTAAATCTGCTGTAAAAGTAGTTTTGCTTAGATGCGAAAATTCTCCTTCAATTTCAGGAAATTGAATCTCATAAGAATGTAAAAACTGGCTTGTAAGTCCCATTCTTCGATATAAAAGATTATCAGATTTAAGCCCATATTTTCCGTCACCTATAAGTGGAAAGCCTAAAAAAGATAAATGTGCTCTAATCTGATGGCTTTTTCCTGTTATAAGTTCTACCTTTAATAAACTATGCCCCTTGCTTACTTCTAATACCTCATAGGCAGTTTTGATATACTCAGCACCGTCAATCTTATTTCGATAAATTTTAACGGTATTATGATTATCATTTTTTACAAGATAAGCCTCAGCAGTCTGATTTTTTGTCATCTCACCTTTAACTACTGTAAGATAATATTTAGTTATTTCTCTAGTTTTAATTATGTTTGATAGAAAACGGAGTCCTCTAAGAGTTTTTCCTGCTAAGATGATTCCACTTGTATTTCTATCTAGCCTGTTTACAACTGCCGGTCTCATTGTGAGGAAGTCATTATAAGTAAAACTTCCTGTATTTATAAGATAGTGAATAAGCCATTCATTCATAGACTTATCATCTTTTTTTGCAATTTGTGAAAGCACATTTACAGGCTTGTTAAGTATAATAATATCACTATCTTCATATATTATCTGTGGAGTATCAAATTCCCATTTAAGAAATTTTAAGCTATTATACAGAGATATATCATCTTCTGATTCTATACTATCTTCCTCTAAATCAATATACTCTCTATCAGCTGTCTGAGATAGGATTACACTTCCTCCAAACTTAACAATAGTTTCATCTGCAAGAAAAAGTTTAATTTCATCATTTTCTGTTAAAAGTTCACTGCCAGTAGCTTTCTTACCATTTAAAACTATATTTTTCTTTCTTAGCATTTTATAGATAAAGCTGGAAGGAGCTACTTTTAGGAATTTGAGCAGGTATTTATCAAGTCTCCCTCCAGCATCTATATGCTTTACTTTAAGTAATATCATTTCTTAGTTACCTTTTATGCTAGACTAAGACTCATACGGAATCTCTATAGCAATCAATTTTCCCCTTTCAAACATAAGTTACTACACTACAAAATACTCCATACTTTCTACAAAGCTTTTTATCTCAGACATTTCCTCATCTGATAACTTATTTTCCGGAAATGCCTTTATAAACTTATCCAAATCGTCAAAAACTACTATATTATCCCCTCTTCCCTGATTTTTTAAATGTTTATCTATGTAAGCTTTAGCTACATCAATTTTTTTCTTATAATCATATTCATTTCTAACAGATTTACCCATCTTTTCTTTATACCCTAAAATTCTACCCTTAAATACAGCTATTAGGTCAAGGTGCATTACATTTTCTGCGGAAGTAAAGACAGGTGAATAAAGTAAAATTCCTCTATTTTTAATCACTTCTTCTGCTTTGCTAAGACAGTCAGGTTTTAATTCTTTATAAGGAAGAAGAATAAAATAGGTAGCCAGACTTCTTCCAACAGGTAGGACAAATAATAAGGCTAAAACCGAAAATATATTTCGTGGTTGCATTTTATTTAGTAAAAGTCCGACAATAAAAATAATAACTGCAGACAATACATTTAAAGCAACATTCATAAATAATTTTCTTTTTCTATTAGTTAGATAACCCTTTTCAAATTTATTATATTTTTTCATAAAAATTCCCACCCTAATTAATGTATAATATAAGCTTTAGCAATATAATCACAGCTTAATCAGTCCTTTTTCAAAAATTTTCTGTAAACTCATCATTATTCCAAACTTTGCATGATTAAAAGTAAGTCCACCCTGAAAATATGCTGCATAAGGCTCTCGCATAGGTCCATCTGCTGAAAGCTCTATTGAAGAACCCTGTACGAATGCTCCAGCTGCCATAATCACCTGATCATTATATCCCGGCATATCCCAAGGTTCAGGTGTGACAAAGCTGTCTACAGGTGCTGCTGCCTGTATGCCCTCACAAAAAGCCTTAAGCCTGTCACCTGATTTTAGTGAAACAGCCTGAATAATATCAAACCTATCTTCCTTACTATTTGGAAGTACATCAAAACCAAGGCTTTCATACACATTTGCAGCAAAGATTGCACCTTTTACTGCTCCGGCAGTTACAGTAGGAGCCATAAATAACCCTTG
>NZ_JBQMXS010000098.1:0-2989 GCF_052173895.1 Catonella sp.
TACATCATATCCTTTAGAACGCTGTATTGTAACTAATTTTGTTTTGCTATTTATTGCATTTTTTATTCCCTCATAATCAAAAGAAAAGTCATTAAGCAGGTCAACCTGCCTATAACTTACACCATACTCAGCTAAAGAGCCATCCATAGGGGTAATACCTATTACCCCATCTAAGGTATCATAAGGCTTACCCACCGGAGAGAGTATCTCATCACCCGGTCTTAAATTACCAAACATAGCAACTGTAAGGGCATGAGTTCCACATAAGATAGATGGTCTTACAAGGGCTGCCTCAGTATGAAAAACATCTGCATACACAGATTCAAGCGTATCTCTACCTAAATCATTATATCCATATCCACTGCTGGCTGCAAAATGTATATCAGAAACCCTATTTTTCTGCATTGCCTTAAGTACCTTTAATTGATTGACTTCGGCAATTTCATCTACTTTTTTAAAGCGTGTGTTAAGATTTTCACAAATTTTTTCACAATAATCAAAAACTTGTTCACTTATTCCCATTTCTAAGTACCATTTTTTTAACATAACTTCCTCTTTTCTATAGTTCTCTAGCTATCATCATATTTTGAAGTGATTTATCTGAGGCATCTGAAAGGACTAGGTTCTTAACTGTAATAAACTCTCTCTCTCTATTTTCCTTAGTTGCGAGGAGTATTTTAGGAACAGCCACCTCAATATACCTATCCGTATGCCCAAGTATATAATCTTCTCTGCCCTTTATATTTTCTTCAAGCAAGATTCTTTCAGTGTCGCCATTAAAGCTCTCCATGTACTTCTCAGAAATTTCATTGCAGACCTTTATTAATATATCTTCTCTTTCTTTTTTTATCTCCGGAGCAACCTGCTCAGGCATTTTAGCAGCATAAGTACCCTCTCTTTTTGAGTACGGAAATACATGAACTTTTAAGAAACCTACTTCTTTAACAAAGGTGGCAGTTTCTTCAAATTCTTTCTCAGTTTCTCCCGGAAAACCTACTATAATATCAGTTGTAATGCCCGGTCTGTCATAGTATTTTTGAAGTAATTTTACTGAACAAAGATACTCGTCTGCAGTATAATGCCTATTCATCCTTTTAAGTACAGTAGTCGAGCCGCTTTGTAAAGAAAGATGAAAATGTGGACAGACTTTTTTTAGTTTAATCAGTCCTTCTAAAAATTCTTCTGTAATTAGCCTTGGTTCTACTGAGCCAAGACGGATTCTAAAATCTCCTTCTACAGCATTTAGTTTTTCTAAAAGTTCAAGCATTCTACTTTTGCCATCAATATCTCTTCCATAAGAGCCTATATGGATTCCGGTAAGTACCATTTCCTTAAAACCGGCTGTTACAAGCCTTTTTGTTTCTTCAACTATACTATCCATATCCCTACTTCTTATTCTTCCCCTTACAAAAGGAATAATACAGTAGGTACAGAACTGGTCACAGCCGTCTTGAATCTTAATATTGGCACGAGTCTTATCGCCGGTAGCATTTATTTCACCACTGTCATAAACCCAGTCTTTATTTTCATCACCTGATTTGATAACATGATGCTTAAAATCACGCTGTTTATTGCTACGAATATACTCTTCTACAAGGCTTAAAACTGATGCCTTACCTCTTGTGCCTACTAAGATATCTACAAGTTCGTCGTCTTCTAATTTTGACTGAGGAGCTTGAACATAACAGCCTACTGCAACAACAACAGCCTCAGGATTTAATTTTTTTGCCCTATGCAACATCTGTCTTGATTTTCTGTCTGCGATATTTGTAACAGTACAGGTATTTACTATATAAATATCAGCAACTTCATTAAATTGTCTTATATCATAGCCTGCATTTTTAAACATTTCTTTAATTGACTCAGTTTCATAGGCATTTACCTTACATCCGAGGCTTAAAAATGCTACAGTCTTATCATTATCGTTGATTTTCACAGTTTTTATCATTCCTTTTTATATATTCTGTATATTGACTTTTTGCTCTCTAAACCTTATCATTTAGTTGTATATAGCAATAATTTTGAATAAGGAGGAGGATCAAAAATGAAGTCAGTTAAGATTTCTTTGAATTCTATCGACAAGGTAAAGGCATTTGTAAATGAGGTAACAAAGTTTGATTCAGACTTTGATCTTGTTTCTGGAAGATATGTAATTGATGCTAAGTCAATTATGGGTATCTTCAGTCTTGATCTCTCAAAGCCAATCGACCTGAACATCCACAACGATGCACAGGCAGACAACATCGTTAATGCACTTAAGCCTTTTATAGTAGAGTAATAACCTGCTAGTATTTATTGCCCACTTACTTATGGTAAGTGGGCTTTTTTGATTTTACTCAACCTCCATCGGTTCGCAGTTAATTATTTCAATACTATCCATTGTCTTTTTATATAACTCATCTATTATATCATCAAGTTTATGCTCATCTTTTTCAATCTTAGAAAGAAGAGGTTTAGTCACAGGATGTTCGGCAACAAAAATGGTACAACAATCTTCAAAAGGAAGAATTGATGTTTCAAATGTACCTATTCTTTTAGAAATATCTATAATATCCTGTTTATCAAAGCAGATAACCGGACGGTATACAGGAAGTTCACAAACTGCATTTGTTGTAAGAAGGCTCTGCATGGTCTGGCTTGCTACCTGTCCTATACTCTCCCCCGTTACCAGTCCAAAACACTCTTCTTGTTTTGCCAAATCTTCAGCTATCTTCATCATGTACCTTCGCATTATTATAGTAAGTTCGTCATGAGGGCATTTTTCGTAAATGGCAAGCTGAATATCTGTAAAATTTACTACAAACAGTTTTATATTGCCTGCATATCTTGCTGTAAGTCTTGCAAGATCGACTACTTTTTGCTTAGCTCTTTCACTTGTGTAAGGAGGGGCATGAAAATAAACAGCTTCTACCTTAACTCCTCTTCTTGCCATCATATATGCTGCAACAGGGCTGTCTATTCCTCCTGAGAGCAGACACATAGCCTTACC
>NZ_JBQMXS010000099.1:0-2872 GCF_052173895.1 Catonella sp.
ATTAATTACATGAATTTGTATTAATTCGGATATACTTTTTTATTTAAAGGAGAAAGAAAATGTCATCGAATGGAAATGTAGCAGTTAAATCAAAGCTTGATGTGAAAAGCATAGCTCTTATAGGTATAATGGCGGCTGTTTGCTGTGTACTTGGCCCTTGGAAGATACCTATAGGACCGGTTCCTATTACTTTGCAGGTGATAGCAGTATGTCTCTCGGCCTATGTACTTGGAGCTAAAAGGGGAGCGTTGGCAGTACTTACCTATGTATTACTAGGTATGATAGGACTTCCGGTATTTGCAGGTGCGTCAGGCGGTGTAGCAGTTTTATTTGGACCTACCGGCGGTTATATTATAGGCTTTATCTTTATGGCATTTATAAGTGGGCTTTTTATAGAAAGATTTGGAGTTAAACAGGTTTATTTTCAGGTAATAGGCTTGCTTTTAGGACTTATAGTTTGCTACCTTTTTGGAACTGTATGGTTTACTGTAGTAAATACAAAAGGTATAAACTTCACACAGGCTCTTGGCTACTGTGTATATCCGTTCATACCTTTTGATGTTGCAAAAATAGTTATTTCTATAATTTTAGGAAATGCACTTAGACAGGCATTAAACAAGCTTAATGCGTAAGTATGGCAATACCGAAGGATGGGATGTTCAGCATTCCATCCTTTATTGTTACCTCTTCTTCTCCTGTAATAAGAGAACCGCCTAATTTAGCATAATCTTTGCCAAGTTTTTGGCTTATACTGTTTTCTGAAGTATTTATGACAATGAGTACAGGTTTGTATGTCTTATCTTCTATTCGCCTTGTAAATGCAGAAACTTTCTCAGAGTCAAGGTTTTCAAAACCATCATATAATTCTGTGATACCCCTTGCGATGACAGGAAAGTTATGTCTTAGTTTAATAGCATTTTTATAATAATTGTAAATAGAATTTTTGTCATCTGCTTGCTCTTCAAGAGTGCCGTAAATCATTTCAAAATCTTCCATATCTTTTGGACCTTTGCACATTCCTGCGGCACTGCTGTCTTTTACCCACTGCATAGGGGCTCTCTTATTCTCATCCCTGCCCGAACCCTTCATCCCAAGTTCTTCGCCATAGTAAATAAAGGCATTTCCACTCATAAGTAGGTTCATAGCCCCTGCAAGTTTTATTAGGTTTACCCTATGTTCTCCCGAATAATAGCCTGCTGAACGAGGTATATCATGGTTTGTATAAAAAGGAGCATTTATATAGCTTGGGTTGTGCTTAAAGAAGAGTTTATCAGAATTTACCATTCTTTCTGCAAAACTGCTTGCAGGTCTTATCCCTTTAAGTATTTCAGCAATGATTCCATCACTTCCGGAGAATTCAAAGTCAAAAAAACTGTCAACTCCACTTGCATAATAAGCTCCGTACTCACTTTCAGTTGTCCATGCCTCTCCTACTATGTAGGCATCAGGCTTGATTTCTTTTACAGTTTTATTAAGCCAGGTAAGGATTTCTGTATTCTTAGTAATGCTACCTGTTACATAGTAGGTAACAGCATCAAGCCTAAAACCATCTACACCAAGGTCAAGCCAAAACTTAAAAATCTCTTTAAATTCATTTCTTACAGCATTATTTTCAAGATTGAAATCAGGCATTTTCGGACTGAACCTAGCCTCATAATACCAGTCGGTACCTTCAACAGGAGCATAGCCTTCTTGTTGTTTTTTTGTAAAATTATAATAATTTACATAAGGGCAGACATTAAAATCAGGCTCTTCACCATCTTTAAGCTCTTTAAGATAATTAGTAGCTTTTAAGAACCAAGGATGGCTTGATGATGAATGATTCATAACAAGGTCAAATATTACTTTTATATGTCTTTTATGGCAATCCTCAACAAGACTTTTAAAGTCATCTAAAGTACCGAAATCCTTATCTATATTTTTATAATCCATAACATCATATTTATGATAAGAGAGGGAAGGGGAAATCGGAGTGAGCCAGATTTCATTAGCAAGTAGAGAATTACCTTTTTCAGCCTTACCATCGTTTATATAATCAAGTTTTTTTCTTATACCTTCTAAATCTCCTATTCCATCTCCATTACTGTCATAAAATGAAGAGACGAAGATTTCGTATGCTACACGATAGCTATCATTTAATATAGTCATAGGCTTATGTTCTAAACCGGAAGTACAGCCGGTAATTGAGAGGGTGATTGGGAGAGATGCTGCAAGAGGTTTAAATAACTTGTTTATTTTCATTTGTTAACTTCCTTTATTTTGATTTTTATATGGTCTTATTCTAACCGATAGAAGAAAGGCTGTAAAGGTAAAGTAAAGAAAAATTAAAACTTTATCTATGGTTTTCGGCTCTTTCTTGTGATATTATTATTCTTATTAGCAAAAGACAGGAGGACTATATGAAATTTAATAAAGATATGCTGGAAAAGAGGTGGGTTGCATATACTATTGCTGCCTGTTCAGCAGTTATTTTATATTTTTTGCTATCGAATTTGGGTGATATATTTAAAGGAATGAAGGTAATATATAAAATATTTAGTCCTCTTATAACAGGACTTATTATAGCTTATATTATAGACCCCTTTGTCACATTTCTTAGGAATACAGTATTTACAAATGTAAAAAATGAGAAAACCAGAAAGAGTCTTTCAGTAACTACTGCATTAGTTGGGATAGCCATTATAATAATTCTTTTGATGGTAGCCTTAATTCCTCAGATAGTTGTAAGTATTAAGACTTTATTTGCTAACATGGATACTTATATAAGGTCGTTGCAGCATTTTCTTCAGACAGCCAGTATGGAGGCGGCAAAGAATAATATAGATATTAGTGGAATTGCAAGTTTCGGTGATGATATTTTAAACTTTGTAAG
>NZ_JBQMXS010000100.1:0-2821 GCF_052173895.1 Catonella sp.
ATATTGTGCCTTATCTCCTGCAGAATTAACTGCATTTTTTATTTCTGTATTCAAGCCTAGATCACCCCTTTGCATTCCTTTATATAATTATATGCTAAAGTCAGTATCTACGCAACCTGATTTAAAATATAGGAAATAATACCAACCTTATCATAAACAACTTACAAATACAAAAAGATTACCCGACAGCCTAAGCCATCAGATAATCCTTATACTTTATTTCCTACTATCCCCTAATTCTCTTCCTTCATTATATCCTCAGACATAATTCTTAGCATTTTCTCCAGAGTTTTATTTTCCTCCGGAGTAAAGCGGTTTTCCAGTTTCTCCATAACTTCTTTAAGATACTGGTAACTAATATTATAATAATTAATATATTTTTCAGTTACTTCCAGATAATATATCCTTTGCTAATAATTTAAGTGCTAAAAATGTTGATTTTTCTTGCATTAATCATATATATAATGTAAAATTAACTACATAATTTATAATATGATACAAGTGTCAAAAGTATAAAAATTCGATGCAAGCTTGCTTGCAAGAGAATTTATTATCTTTTGACACGCAAAAAATATGAGTAAGTAGCCATTTTTTGCAAAAAAATGAGCGGATTACGAATATTTTTGCAAGGATTGCGAGAGGTGAAGCCGAAGCAATCCTGTATCATTGGGTGTCAAATACTTTTGACACCCACATCATAATATATGGAGGTTAAAATGTATAGAAAAGTTCTTGGAGAATTAAAGGAATGGAAAAAAAGCCCTTTTAGAAAGCCTCTGATTATACATGGAGCAAGGCAGATAGGCAAGACTTACAGTATGCTTGAGTTTGGACAATCAGAGTATGACAATGTGGCATATTTTAATTTTGAAACCGGTTCAGATTTAACCGGCATATTTGAAAATGATTTAAATCCTGCAAGGATAATTAATGAACTTTCTATTATTAAAAGCATAACCATTCTTCCTGAAAAAACTTTAATTATTTTCGATGAAATACAAGCCTCAGAGAAAGCACTCACCTTCCTTAAATATATAAATGAATCAGCTAATGAGTATCATATAATTGCAGCTGGCAGCCTGTTAGGTCTGGCTCTTAACAGAGGTAATTTTTCCTATCCTGTAGGAAAGGTAGACACTATAAATATGTATCCAATGACCTTTGATGAGTTTATTATTGCTATAGGTGAAACCTCACTAAAAGATATTATTTTAGAAGCTGCAAAGATTTTTTCACCATTATCCTCTGCCTTACATACAAAGGCACTTAACCTATATCATACATATCTTGCTGTTGGTGGATATCCGGAAGCCATAGCAAGATATATTGAAAAAAGGGATTTTAACTTTGTAAGAGCTGTACAAGGAAATATTGCTAATGCCTATATTTCAGATATGGCAAAATACTCAACTCCTTCCGATACTGTTAAAGCTATTTCAGCTTATAACAGTCTTCCTACACAGCTTGCCAAAGAAAATTCAAAGTTTATGTACTCAGTTATAGGAAGCAGTGCTCGTGCCAAAGACTATGAAAGTGCATTAGCTTGGCTTATCGCAGCAGGTGTAGTTATTAGATGTAATAAAATAACTGAAGGAAATCTGCCGCTCAAAGTATACGAGGATAATCTCACATTTAAAATGTACTATTCAGATGTGGGACTTCTCTCTATGAAATCAGATATCCCAACTGAAAATATTGTGCACAATCTAAAAATTTCAGACAAAATCAGAGGAATATTAGCAGAAAACTATGTAGCTGAAGAGTTATCAGCAAAAGGAATAACTCCTTACTATTGGACTTCTGACAATAAGGCTAAGGTTGACTTTGTAGCTCAAATAGATGGTAATGTTATCCCTATTGAAGTCAGATCAGCAGATAATGTAAGAGCCAAAAGCCTTAAAATATATACAGATAAATATAAGCCTGAGTTTTCATATAGATTTTCAGCTAAAAATTTTGGATTTGAGAATGGGATTAAGTCGGTGCCGCTTTATGGGGTGTTTACGGTATGATACATAAGGGCTGGCGAGTATGCCAGCCCTTATTGGTTTCAAAAAGCAGGAAAGGCAATTACCTTCCTTCTAAACTCCTTTAAAGATAACTTATCACAATGTTAACTTAATGACAGTGACTTTAAATCTCCTCTACCCTGAACTAATATATAAATTCTATACTTCTTAATTAAAATCTTCATCAGTAAAATTCTTATAATCCGGTGCGCCTTTTATCCCTCTAAGGTAAAGCTTATATCTCATTTTTTCTGTTTTCAAATATTTCTTCCTTATTTTTTCATCTACTCTAAGCCCCTCACTAGGTCCTATACCATAATCGAATGGAATCCAAAGCGTCTTACCTTTTGAATTCTTAACCTTTACCACTGTAAATGCATGGTTTATTTCATTCCTTGATTCATAATAGTTTTCTATACCCAGCTGATCAAATATCTGGCTTTCATAAGAAGCATGAACTGCACATACACCTTCTGCCTTATTATCAAGAAGTGTCTTCATTCCTTTGGAACCGTATTCTCCATAATATTTATATTTATAAACCATTCCAAACTCAGGTCTTTCCTGACTACAACTAAAGTAATTACTTTTATCAATTGCATAAATCTTCACAGCATCACTTAATTCTGAAAATGGCTTACTTAATATATCAAAATCTTTTTCAGTAAAATCTAACATATTATATTTTTTTAATGTAGTGTCTACATCACTAATCGAAGCTGCAAATTCATCATATGATTTTACAGTAATATTCCAATTTATAGAATCTGTACCTTCTTCTCTACTTTCTGAAAAAGATTCCAAAATCATCT
>NZ_JBQMXS010000101.1:0-2820 GCF_052173895.1 Catonella sp.
CCAAGACCGATTTCCTTACCAATCTTGATACCGTCTATTGTATAGAGTTTGATACCATGCTCAGCAATGTACTTCTTAGCCTGACCCGGAAGACGCTCTGAAAGCTCATTTACATCCCAAGGACAGTTAAGAAGGAAGGTTCCACCGTCTTTAATATCCTGTACCATATCATACTTGCGTACATAGGAAGGATTGTGACAGGCAACAAAATCTGCCTTATTTATAAGATAGGTAGAGTTAATCTTCTTATCACCGAAACGAAGGTGAGAAATAGTTACACCACCTGATTTCTTTGAATCATAGTCAAAATAAGCCTGAGCATATTTATCTGTATGGTCACCGATAATCTTAACAGAGTTCTTATTTGCACCTACAGTACCATCTGCTCCAAGTCCCCAGAACTTACAAGAGGTAGTTCCTGCAGGAGCTGTTGAAGGATTTTCTGTAATATCAAGAGAAAGATTGGTTACATCGTCCTTGATACCGATAGTAAATCTTGTCTTCTCTGTATTCTTATAAGCTGCCATAATCTGAGCAGGAGTTGTATCCTTAGAGCCAAGACCGTAACGACCTGTTGTTACAAGGCAGGACTCAAACTTTGTTCCACGAAGAGATGCTACTACATCAAGGTAGAGAGGCTCACCGAGAGAACCCGGCTCTTTTGTACGGTCAAGCACAATAATGTTCTTAACAGTCTCAGGAAGAGCTGCAATAAGGTGTTTAGCAGAGAAAGGTCTGTAAAGACGAACCTTAACAACACCAACCTTATGTCCGTTAGCATTCATATAGTCGATTGTTTCGTCTATTGTTTCACAGACTGAACCCATAGCTATAATTACTCTGTCTGCATCCTCTGCTCCATAGTAGTTAAAAAGTTTGTAATTAGTACCAATCTTAGCATTAACCTTGTCCATATAAGTCTGAACAACATCAGGCACTACATCATAAAAACGGTTAGACGCCTCTCTTGCCTGGAAGAAGATATCAGGGTTCTGAGCTGTACCACGCTGTAATGGACGGTTAGGGTTAAGTGATTTATTTCTAAATGCAGCAACAGCCTCCATATTGCACATATCTTTTAAATCATCATAATCCCATGTTTCAATTTTCTGAATTTCATGTGAAGTTCTAAAACCGTCAAAAAAATGAAGGAAAGGTACACGACTCTCAATGGTACTAAGATGTGCTACTGCACCAAGATCCATAACCTCCTGCACGCTGTTTGCACAAAGCATAGCATAACCTGACTGACGACAGGCGTAAACATCCGAATGATCTCCAAATATAGAAAGTGCATGGCTTGCAAGTGCACGAGCTGATACATGAAATACTGTAGGAAGTAATTCTCCTGCAATCTTATACATATTAGGGAGCATAAGTAAAAGTCCCTGAGACGCTGTATAAGTAGTAGTTAAAGCACCTGCCTGTAATGAGCCATGTACTGCTCCTGCTGCACCACCCTCAGACTGCATCTCCGACATAATAACTTCATGTCCAAAAATATTTTTTCTTCCCTGAGTAGCCCACTGATCTGTGTAATCAGCCATAGGTGAAGAAGGTGTAATAGGATAGATAGCTGCCACATCTGTAAATGCATAGGACACATGAGCAGCGGCTGTATTTCCATCCATAGTTTTCATCGATCTAGCCATAGATAGCCTCCTTAAATTTTAAATAATATTAATACTAATATTCCTAACACTTAGGATTTAAAACATTTGTTACAAACTTTATAACATTCCCTTTAATTCTACTATTTAAGTTTAATTCTGTAAAGGTTATTAATGTATTTTTATTGTGCAATTTGCGTTAATTGATGTAATTTCTCAATAATTTTCAGATAATTTTGATAACAACTATCATTATCGTATTTTTCTTATCTCTTCCCCCACTTTTCCATTGTATTTTTGGCATGAGGTTGTTATAATAATATAAATACTTTAAATTTTGAAAGCGAGGTTTTTATGTCTGAAAAAAATATGTCACTACTTTCACAGGATGAAATTGATGCCTTAATTAAATTTTTACTTAATAAAAAAGACAACGATTCAATAAGCGGCGATATTCTTAGTCAAAGTAGTATAAATAAACTGATTGAACTGGTAAAATCTATCCCTTTCTTGGATAAAAATGTTTTACTTAATACCGCTGCCATAAAGGCTGATGCGTCCTCTTTCTTTGCTAACAAAAATGACTGCAAGGGATATGAACTTACATTCAAATTAGACGATAAAGAGCAATTAATCATCTTTGCCTGCAATGTAGATACTGAAGATATTATTACTATTACTCCACTTATGATTTCATCTTCTGAGACATCTAATCTTCCTGATACTTGGGGAGTTTGTATCTCACCTAATACTTTCCATTGCATATCAAAGATTCTTGATCTTCATTATTCAGATGAAACATTTAAGGCTATATCTGCTCTTTTTGCCAAAAAAATGTATGGAAGTGAAGATGTATCCATCCCTGCCTTCTACCTCCCATAAAGTGAGGTTTCATGCTAATTAAATATTTACAAGTATTTTTTATTTCAATGCTACCCCTTATTGAGCTGCGTGGTGCTATTCCTTTTGCCACAGCCATAGGAGTAAGCCCCCTTACAGCTTACGCTATATCCATAATCGGAAATATGCTCCCAATCCCCTTTATCTTCCTTTTTGCAGGAAAGATACTTCACTGGGGAAAAGACAAGCCTTACATAGGAAAGATATTCACATTCTTCCTCGAAAAAGGATATAGAGCAGGCAAAAAACTAGAAAATAAGGCAGGATTTGGCTTATATCTTGCACTTACCCTCTTTGTAGGCATACCTCT
>NZ_JBQMXS010000102.1:0-2815 GCF_052173895.1 Catonella sp.
GCTCCTTTATCTATAAGTCGCTTAATAACAGTATAGGTAGTATTTTTTTCCCATCCTATATATTCTTTAATAATCTTAGAAATATCTTTGGCAGCCAGTTCTTTATTTGACCAAAGAAGTTCCATTACATTTAATTCTCCTCCATGCAGCTTAAGTTCACTCATAATCTACTCTCCAATCAATATATACTACTGCTGTCTAACAAAATCGTTACTATAACAGTAGTATATAATCATTTATGCTCAAAGTCAAGCATTTGATGAAGATTTCAGCCGTTGAATGAGCAAGATCCAACACAACTTAGTTAATTATTTCTTACTTTTTTCACATCACTGAAATCTCCATAAACCATTCCTTCTTTTGTCTTAGCAAAACCTCTCACACGAATATAATAATTAGTTTTCTTCTTTAAATTTTTTAATGTAATTCCTGTATTCTTTGTCGTTACTTTCTTTTTTTCCTTCGTAAACTTTTTATCAAGTGCATATTGAATTTCATAGCCTGTTACCTTGTACACTTTATTATAACTTAACCGTAAGCTATTTCCATAAGGTTTACCTATATAAACATCCCAAATAGTAGAAGGCACTACTTCCACATAAGTCACATCTTCCAATCCACCACTAAGACTTTTACCTGTTATCTTAGATTTTCCATATCTTTTCGGATACAAATAAGTTCCTTTTATTGCAAAAATATCTTTCTTATCAGAGATTAAACGGATAGAAGGATTTGTTGCATCCTTAGGTTCTACATTAAATTCCACATAAGTTCCTGAGTCAAGATCCATTCTTATTTTCTCACTTAAAGCAGAGATTTCTGTTACAGGAATCAAATCAAAGAAAGCAACCTTATAACTAAGTGTTTTTCCCAATCCGTTAATCGTAACTTGAAACTCATCTCCATCTGTATATTCCTCAATTTTATCCGGCATAAAAATAATGCAGCTAGACTGACCATAGCCAATGTTTGAAATATTAAAATAACCATTACTTTTTTCATTTGAAAATGACCATTTTTTTCCGTCTGATAGCCTTTCTAATAAGACACTGACACCTGATTCCGGAACGGGTTCATCAAAGGAAATACTCCAAGGAAAGTCAGAATCAAAATAATCGGTTGGCATTGCTTGAGCAGGCCACATTACTCCATTTTCAGAGGCATTTACATTGGAAGAATCAAATACATATAGAGCAGAGTAGTTTCCAGCATAACCAAAACCTGTCGCTCCCATATTAGGATTTAAAATCCACCTTCTATGGCCAAGTCTGTCAATATTGCTTGAATCTCCATCATACATATATCCAAAAACTATCGAGGTATTTATGCTATTATGCCCAAATGCAATATTACTGCAACTGGCTCCTTCATAGGCATCTTTGTAAAGACTGTTTGGAACCCCCTTTGGCTTTTTGGGGTAATGAGATAAATCGTCATTTAATACATTGATATAACTTGCTGCCTGTGTAAATTTTACATACTTTTCATCTAAAGAAACCATTCCGGAAAGTCCTGCAATAAAACGGATGTGGTTGGTTATATTGAGTGCTGATTGCAGTGTTTCTTTAGATAATACTCCCGCCTTGTTAAACTTCTTCTTAAAAGAAGGCTCTTCTAAAGTCTTCACATCCTCATCTACCTGTGCAGGATGATTTTTAACAAACTCTCTTATTTCTTCCTTTGTATGAGGAGTTAATCTTATAGCGAAGGGATCTGATTTTTCTTCTTGAGGAACATTATATTCGTCAAACACTTCTGTGCTCGTTTCAAAATCACTTGCTTCTACTGTCCTAGGCAAAACAATACCGTTAACTGCAAATATCAAACTTCCCACAAGTATAGCACAAGTTAAAAAAACTTCATTCCATTTTTTCATTCAATCTTCCTTTCTAAAAATCAAAGTTACAAGCCTATGTTCTTAATTCCCATATGCCTGTCCCTAAGATATACAGGTACACTAGTTCTATTATACACTAACCAAACTTGAATTTTTCAGCCTTTCAAAACACTCAGAACATACAGCTTTATAAGAAATAAAATCTGAATTATCAATTTCTACCTGATTTCCCTTAAATATAGGAATTCCATTTACAAGTCTTAAGTTACAGGTAGCTTTTTTCCCACATGAACATACATTTTTCATTTCAGTAATTGAGTGAGCGAGTTCTAATAGTCTTGAACTAGCAGGAAAACCGTCCATTCTAAAGTCTGTACGTAAACCGTAACAAATAACAGGTATATTGAGTAATACGGCAACTCTATAAAGCTCTTCTATCTGTGCCACCGTTAAAAATTGAACTTCATCAACTAAAATACAGTCAAGTTTAGTACCATAGTTCTCGAAATATTGATACAAATTCTGAGATTCATCGACAAGAAGATCTACTTCTCTTTGTATACCTAAGCGACTAGTAACACAAGACTTTGTTTTTGTATCAATAGCAGGCTTAATAATTATTGCCCTCTGCCCACTCTCTGAATAATTATGTGCCGTCTGCAAAAGAGCTGTTGTCTTTCCACAATTCATTGCCCCATATCTAAAATATAATTTTGCCATGTATATCTCCTAAAAATTATTTGTATATTATGATATAACTTTTTTAATGTTTTGGCAAGTTGCTAATAGTATGATATACTAGACTATAGAATTATTTTAAAGGAGATATATTATTTTGAATTATAAAGAAATTTTAAATAAAAAAGAACAGTATCTAGCTAGAAAAATTCATATTCCGGAGCTTACTCTAAGTACATATGAAAATGCCTTTGAAATAGAATATACACATAATTCTACAGCAATAGAAGGCAATACCCT
>NZ_JBQMXS010000103.1:0-2732 GCF_052173895.1 Catonella sp.
TTCCTTGAAAGAGTGAACTCTGCAAGTCCAAGAGGATTGGATCGGTAAGAACTGGTCTCTCCCGATGGAATAAGTTCATCAGTTGTGGTAACAGGATCATGTATTTCTGAAACTATTTTAATTAAAATATCATCTGCAAGTTTTTCTAACTTCGGCCATGATACTATATTAGGTCCATATTTAAGTTCAGCTGAAAAATCAGGTTTACCGACACCGTTAAATACTCTGTTGTCATATATTTTCCCATCATAAAAATACTTAGGATTGCTATATTCCACATCTATTTCACAGGCAGAGGTGAGTCTTCCCTTATTTGCTGCAGTTGCAGCTATACTTCTTGCATCCATAAGAGCAACCGATGCCATCTGACCACTGCCGGGCTTACTTCCCTCCCTACTTGGGAAATTCCTTGTAGAGTGTCTAATTGAAAATGCCCCGTTTGCAGGTACATCCCCTGCACCAAAGCAAGGTCCACAGAACGCAGATTTTACAACAGCACCTGTTTCCATAAGTGCCTCTACAGTGCCGTTTCTTACAAGTTCTATATATACCGGCTGACTGGCAGGATAGAGGCTCATAGAAAACTCATCATTTCCTATATACTTACCCTTAAGTATATCTGCTGCCGCACAGAGATTCTCAAAACCTCCACCTGCACAGCCTGCTATTATTCCCTGATCTACCTGAATTCTACCGTTTTTAATTTTATCTGAAAGTTTAAAATTAATATCCTTTCCAAAACTTATCTTTGCTTTCTCTTCAACTTCATGTAAAATATCTTTAGGATTCTTGTTTACCTCGTCTATAAGGTAGGTATTGCTTGGGTGAAAAGGCATTGCTATCATAGGTCTTATTTTAGACAAATCTACCTCAATAAGTCCATCATAATATGCCGTAGAAGTAAGTTTAAGTTCTTTATAGTCCTGTGGTCTTTTATGTATCTCATAAAACTCCTTAACTTTCTCATCAGTTTCCCAAATTGAAGAAAGACAGGTAGTTTCAGTAGTCATAACATCTATTCCTATCCTATAATCTACACTTAGATATTTAATGCCATCACCGATAAACTCCATTATTTTATTGTTTACATATCCCTTTTCAAATACCTCACCTATAATTGCAAGGGCTATATCTTGAGGTCCTACTCCCTTTACAGGCTCTCCTGTAAGTCTTACTGCTACTACTTCAGGACAGGCAACATCGTAAGTTTGTCCCAGTAACTGCTTAACAAGCTCAGGACCACCCTCACCTATAGCCATAGTGCCTAATGCTCCATATCTGGTATGGCTGTCTGAGCCAAGTATCATCCTGCCTCCGCCTGCCAGTACTTCTCTTGCAAACTGATGAATAACTGCAAGATTAGGAGGCACATACATACCTCCAAACTTTTTCGCACTTGATAATCCAAACATATGGTCATCTTCATTAATAGTACCACCTACTGCACAAAGCGAATTATGGCAGTTGGTAAGTGCATAAGGCACTGGAAATTTCTTTATTCCTGATGCAACTGCCGTCTGCACTATACCCACAAATGTAATATCATGTGAGGCAAGACAATCAAACTTCAGCTTTAATTTTTCCATATTTTCTGATTTATTATGTGATTCAAGTATACCATAAGATATAGTATTCTTTTTTGCCTCTTCCTTTGTAAGTCTCACACCCTCATTTTCAAGCCTTTTCTCTATATCCTCTCCATCTTCAAATACTTTACCATTTACTATATATACACCATTTTTTGATAACCTAACCATATATTCTCCGTTTCTATTGTTTTACCTACCTAATTTTAAGACATAATAAAACATTTTATTATAAATATCAAGTACGATAACTATGTAATAGATTTCTTATTTTTTAGTATTTTTATTCAACTTTTATTCTTCTCCTTAAACAACAGTTTCAACTTCTTATATACCATACCGGATCTTTTGCTATCCTTAAATTTTTTAGATATTCCATTGTAAATTGCCTGTTTTGTTTTGTACTGATTAAACAAAAGCAGTATTTCTTCAGGCTCATCTTCATCTGACAATAACTCTCTTATTTCCTCTAAAGTTGCAAGGTCGCTTGATTTTACCTTACTCCGTTTTGCTGTTATTATTTTTTCACCATCTTCACCTATTACAGGCTCATTTTCCAAATCTTCGTCCAAAGACAATTCTTCCAACACCATTTCTGCAGGTGCAATCCTATCCACATTTTTCCCCTCAGCTCTCCAATAATCACAGATACAGTCATACCCTTTATCATTTGACACAATATGATAATTGGTATCCTCCTCTTCCCTACCAATCATATACCCTAAATAAGATGATAACTGAAAATCAAGCGCATTCTTAGTACCTGTTTTTACTTTTTGATATATTATTTCTAACTTCATTTCCATAAGAAGTTCCATTACCTCAACAGAAATATTTTTATGCTGTTCTGTATAAAATATGTATAACACATCATCTTTCTTCAAATCCTTTAGATGATTAATTCCATCTGCACCTATATTCTCCAAATCTATCAAATAATAATCCATAATCTTACCTCCTGCCCAAAATTTTAATTCTAGGCTATCATTATTTAACCAAAAGTCAACTACTAATTTCTACTTTTTCATTTGTATAAAATACTCTAATTTTTCCTATATTATATCTAACTATCAAAGTTAATTTCATTTCGCATAATATTTGCGATTTTGGCAAAACATCTGTTATAATATTTAAAATCACTTTAAA
>NZ_JBQMXS010000104.1:0-2688 GCF_052173895.1 Catonella sp.
CATATTCCTACTCCTTAAAATTAAAACTATAAATATAATAACATACCAAATAAAGCTTAACAATTCTAAAAATTTAGGGTGAGCAAAAACTCACCCTAAATTTTTAACAGTTTATACTATTTTTTCTCTAATTTAGTAATTCCAATTCCTGTGGCAGCCCATATAAGAGCAAAAATTATTCCTAAATAATTTAATATTGCAAACGGAAGATAACTAAGTGTTGCTACTCCAAGCGTTGATGCCATATAAGCACCTGCAGCAGTCCAAGGAATTAAGCATTCAGTACAAGTAACTGAATCTTCCAAAGTTCTAGATAATACTTTGGGATGAAGGCCTTTTTTAATATAAGCCTCCTTAAATGCCTCACCAGGCATAAGTATTGAAACCTGACCGTTACTTGTAACACCAGTTGTAATAAGGCAAGTAACTATTGTAGATGCTACGAGCTTAAATACAGAAGTTACCTTACTTAAGAGTCCATCGACTAATACTGTTAAAGCTCCTGTTACAGTCATCGTTCCGGCAAAAGAAATAGCACATATAGCTATCAGTAAAGTATTCATCATGGCCATCATGCCACCTCTATGTAGTAATCTAATCAGCTCTTTTGGTACACTTTCAGCCTCAAATCCTACCATAGAAACATTAAAACCATTTATAGTTGCATTAACAATGTCTGATAAGTTAACATGTTGGAATACCTTAGCGTTAATTAATGCAAATGCAGATGCCACAAGCATTACAGGTATTGTAGGCTTTTTAGTAATAGAACCAGCTAAAACTATAATAATAGGTAGCAAAAGTAAAATATTCCAATTAAACATCTTATCAAGATTAGAAGTCATTATGCCAACCATTTCCGGCACTTTAGCACTACCTAAATTTCCAAGCTGTCCCATCACAAAATAAAATATTACTGCTACTATGGCTGAAGCTCCTGTAGTCCAAAGCTGATTATAAACATGTTCATAAAGGTCTACTCCACATACTGCTGAAGAAAGGTTTGTTGTATCTGAAAGAGGTGATAATTTATCCCCAAAATATGCTCCAGAAACAACTGCTCCCGCTACTAAGGCAAGATTGGCATTCATTCCTATAGCAACTCCCATAAAAGCAACTCCGATAGTTCCTGCAGAACCCCATGAAGTACCTGTTAATACCGATACAAGAGCAGCTATTATAAAAGCGGCCAATGCTAAATATTTAGGACTTATAACTTTTAAGCCATAATAAATTAGCATAGGTATTGTACCACCTGCCATTAATGAGCCTATCATAAATCCTACTACTACTAAAATTAGTAATGCTCCCCATATTTTAGTAATCTTAGCTGATATTTCACCAATAATTTCATCATAACTATAGCCTAATACTATTGCTTCAATTCCAGATATAATTGCCGCCAAAATCATAAGTGGCTCTGCCGGTAAATCAAATAAACCAATTCCTAGTCCAAGAATTAAAAGCATAGCTATGATTGGCAACAGTGCTTGTACAAATGTCGGTTTTTTCTTAATTTTCATAAAAATATTATCTCCCTTATAAATATTTTTTAATCCTTCCAAAAGCTTCTTCTAACAATACTCGTGGTGATGCCACATTTATTCTGAAAAATCCTACACCCTCAAATCCAAAAGAACTTCCAAGAGAAAAAGCAACATTAGCCTTCTCATACATTATTTCACTAAGGTCATCTTCACTAAGCCCTGTTTCTCTATAATCTACCCATATAAGATATGTACCTTCACCCTCAATTACCTTAAAGCCTTTTAATTCATTTTCAAAAAAATTCCTAGCATAAGATATATTATCTCTTATTACTTTTTTAGCAATACCGAGCCATTCATCTCCTAGCTCATAAGCTGCACAAACAGCCGGAATACAGAAATAGCTAGGATTATGGATACCTGCCTGTCTTAAATAAAGAATAAGCTCATTTCTTAATTTTTCATTTTTTATTATAATATTACTAGCTTCAAGACCAGGTATATTAAAAGTTTTTGATGGAGCCATTCCTATTATTATATTTTCATAGATATCAAAAAACTCTGCCATACTAATAAATTTTTTATCCCATACAAAATCTGCATGTACTTCATCAGAAAAGATTAGTACATTAAATTCTTTACATATTTTTACAATTTCTTCTAATTCTCCCTTATCCCATACCCTTCCAACAGGATTATGTGGAGATACCATTATAAGCATTTTAACACCATTTGATATTTTTTCTCTAAAATCATCAAAATCAATAAAATACTTACCATTTTTTAAAAGAAGCGAAGATGTAATAAGCTCTCTATTATTTACTCTTACTGCATTTTGAATTGGATCATAAAGCGGAGTAAATACCATTATCTTATCACTAGGTCTTGTATTATTTTGAATATATAATGATATTGCCTGTATTACTCTTGGAGAATAAACTATCCATTCCTTTTCAATGCTATAGTTATAATTATTTTCAATCCATCTTTTAGATGCTAAAAGATATCTTTCACTAACATTAGTATAACCATAAATACCATGTATAGCTACCTTTATAACCTCATTTTCAATCTCAGGTGCAACAGGAAAATCCATATCTGCAACAGTTAATGGAATAAGCTTTTCATTTCCTGTTTTTTCTATAATTTCATCCCATTTTGCACTATTTGTGTTTCTTCTTGAAACTATTTGATTAAACAT
>NZ_JBQMXS010000105.1:0-2636 GCF_052173895.1 Catonella sp.
CCATCCTCATAGTACTGAGTACAAGCCTCTGTTGTTACCGTAAAGCCCTGAGGTACCGGAAGTCCAATGTTTGTCATTTCCGCAAGGTTAGCACCCTTACCACCAAGAAGCTCACGCATCTCAGCTTTTCCTTCAGTGAATAAATATACCCACTTTCTTGCCATTATAATTTCCTCCTGTTGTTACTCCGATTAAGACTTAATACACAAATAAGTGCATAAAAAACATGCACTCTAAGTTACAATTCAAGCCCTATTCAGATAAGTTTACACTAACTTTTTAATTATGCTGATTAAAAATCTGCACTTTATTGTATTTTACCACATTTAAAGCCCACTGTCATTATTTTTTGTTACAAAACCTTGCTATAATTAACAGCTTATTTTTCATTATCTTTGGTAATATTTACTATAAAAAATGCTATTTTGCTATCAAAAATAAAATATCTGTGCAAAATTAAGTATAATTCTTACTTATTTCTTTTTGCACAGATACTAATCAGTTATAGCAATTTTTGTATAATATGCTATTTCATTTCGTTATGGAAAAGTCAGGATAATATTTTTCTATAACATCAGCCACCACCATCGATTTTTTCTCTATGAAATGCCTGCAGTATATTTCCGTAAAATTATCAAATTCTACATTTTCAAATAAGTTAAAATAATCAATTACAGCAACAACTTCAACAGAGACTTCTTCTCCGTAAGCATTTGTATACTTATTGGCTGGTATTTTCTTTGCAAAATATTCTAACAGTTCTTCTGGTGATGTTTCTTCAAAAAAATCATCTTCAAGCTCACACAAAACAACGCTCTCTTCAAAGATTTTTGCATCATCTTCAGATACATAGTTTTCTATTTTGCATTCTTTTAACAATACTACACTGTACTTTTCCATAACTATTTTTTAATCAAAAGCGACTTTCCAGTCATTTCCTCAGGCTGTGGTATTCCCATAAGTTCAAGCATAGTAGGAATGATGTCACAAAGCTTTCCGCCTTCTGCCAAATCATACTCCTCTCCTGCATTTACAAGGATGAAAGGTACAGGGTTGGTTGTATGTGCTGTCCAAGGGTCGCCTGTCTCATAGTCAATCATCTGCTCTGCATTTCCATGGTCTGCACAGATAAACATAGCACCGTCCACTTCCTTAAGAGCCTCTACTGCCCTTCCTATACAGGTATCAACAGCCTCAATCGCCTTAATTGCAGCCTCAAGAACACCCGTATGTCCTACCATATCAGGGTTCGCAAAATTACAGATTATAGTGTCGTATTTTCCACTCTTAATCGCATTTACAAGCCCGTCACACACCTCAAACGCACTCATTTCAGGCTGTAAATCATAGGTTGCTACCTTAGGTGATTTAACTAAAATTCTATCTTCTCCCGGATATGGCTCTTCTACACCACCATTGAAAAAGAAGGTAACATGAGCGTATTTCTCGGTTTCAGCAGTACGGAGCTGGTTTTTTCCAAGCCTTGACATATACTCTCCAAAAGTATTGTTAATCTCTACTTTTTTGAATGCAACTTCTTTATTAGGCATACTTACATCATAATCAGTAAAACATACGAATTTAGTTTTAACTCTTCCATCTTTTCTTTCAAAGCCGTCAAAATCATCATTACAAAAAGCTCTTGCAATTTCTCTAGCTCTATCAGGTCGGAAATTGTAGAAGATAATACTGTCATCATTTTTTATTGTAGTTACCGGTTTGCCATCTCTTTCAATAACTGTTGGTACAACGAACTCATCCGTTACATCTGAACCGTATGAACTTTCTACTGCAACCACCGGATCTGCTGCCGTATTCCCTTCACCGTATACCATAGCCTTATAAGCAAGCTCTACTCTGTCCCAGCGATTATCCCTATCCATAGCATAATAACGACCCATTACAGATGCAACCTTACCTACTCCTATCTCTTCCATTTTGGCTACCGCATCAGCTACAAAATCTCTTCCACTCTTTGGAGGCGTATCTCTTCCATCAAGGAAACAATGTAAATAGACTTTTTCAAGTCCTGCCTTCTTAGCAAGCTCTAAAATTCCATACATATGTGTATTGTGACTATGTACACCACCATCTGATAAAAGTCCAAACATATGTAAGGCACTGTTTTTCTCTTTACAGTTTTCTATTGCAGAAAGAAGTGCCTCATTCTTAAAGAAATCACCATCTTCTATCTCCTTTGTAATCCTTGTAAGTTCCTGATAAATAATTCTGCCTGCACCCATATTCATATGGCCTACTTCAGAATTTCCCATCTGTCCATCAGGCAGACCTACTGCCATACCACTTGCATAACCACGTTTCCAAGGATAAGTTTTCATAAGCATATCAAGATTAGGCTTTTTTGCCTGTGCTATTGCATTGTAATCATCTCTTTCATTAATACCAAAACCATCCATTATAATAAGAACTACCGGTTTCTTAGACATCTTAACGCTCCTTTCAAGCCTAAATGTAAATAAGAATTTTTTTACTAAACAAAAATATTATGAGTTATTATACTATAATTAATGTTAAAACTCAATTATAAAACATAAATTTGCAATAACCCCAATTTATAGACAATGTCCGATTGTTGTTCCTTGTTGAACTTCTGTCATTATTATATCCTTATTTTA
>NZ_JBQMXS010000106.1:0-2547 GCF_052173895.1 Catonella sp.
AACTTATTAACCAAGTAGTCTTGATTGACTACATCATTATTATACTAGAAGGTGAGTGTATGAGTAATTTTTATACTGTTTCACAATATTCAGCTATATTTGGAAAAGATTCGGGGAATATAAGACGAATGCTTATTAACGGAACTTTAGAGGGAGAAAAAGTAGGAAATCAGTGGCTTATTCCTAAAACTGCTAAACCCGGTGAGGATAGAAGATTAAAAAGTGGCAAATATCGTAACTGGAGAAATAAAGTTAGAATTAGTAGAAAGCATCCAAAAATATTAAAACAGCTATCTGAGATGTGTCAGGAAATTGGGGAAATTTATAATAATTCAATAGAGGAGATTGTACTATATGGCTCTTATGTAAGAGGTCAGGAAACTTCTGAATCAGATATAGATATAGCAATTATTTTAAGATTACCTCGGACAGATGAACAACATAAAAAAATGACAGATATAGTGGTCGATTATGAATTGGAGCTTGGAGTTACCTTATCTGTAATTTCGATTGACCAGGATAATTTTAATGAATGGAAGTCAACCCTACCATTTTATAAGAATATATTAAAGGAAGGAATTCCTCTATGGAAGAACGAGCAAGAGAACTATCAAAATACCGTTTTGAAACAAGCTTAGAAGCATTATCAGATGCTAAATTAATGTATGAAAATGAAAGATACAAGAATACTTTAAACAGAGCGTATTACGCTATATTTCATGCAATAAGAGCAGTAAATGCTTTGCGCGGCTTTGACAGTAGCAAACATAGTGGAGTGATAGCGTATTTTAATCAGAATTATGTTAAGGAAGGCATATTTTCAAAAGAACTTTCAAAAATTATAAGAATGGCTTCTGAAAATAGAGAAAAAGCAGATTATTTGGATTTCTTTATAGCATCAAAAGGTGAGGCAGAAAGGCAGATAGTACGTGCAGAAGAATTTATTAATGTTATTAAAACATACCTGGAAAAAGAAAATATTTTATAATTTTTTTGATGTCAAGAAAAAAACTTGACATCGTTTTTTTCATCTGTTATAATACCGTAGGATTAAGGAGATGGTGAGTTTATTATCATGGAAAAGAAAGCAGATATACTTGACGAGAGACTTAGAATCTCTGAATTATTTGATTATTATGGAATACTTCTAAAAGAAGGTCAGAGCAAACTGTTAGTGGCATATATACTTGAAGACTTATCTCTGTCAGAGATAGCAGAAACAGAGGGAATCTCCAGACAGGGTGTTCATGATAATCTTAAGAGGAGTATTAGACAGCTTGAGGAGTTTGACAATAAACTTGGACTAATTAAAAAGTCAGTAGAGATATCCGTAATAACAACTGCACTTAAAGAAACAGTGCTTGCTTGTAAGGATGATAAACTTAAAGAAAAGTTACTGACAAATCTGATAAGCCTTGAAAATATATTCTAAAAAGGAGGAGCTATGGCATTTGACAGTTTAACAGATAAGCTCACGAAGGTTTTTAAGAATCTGCGTGGTAAGGGCAAGCTAAATGAAAATGATGTCAAGGCTGCTCTTAAGGAAGTTAAGATTGCTCTGCTTGAAGCAGATGTAAACTTCAAGGTTGCTAAAAATTTCATTAAGACCGTTGAAGAAAGAGCTATTGGACAGGATGTTATGAACTCTTTAACACCGGGGCAGATGGTTATAAAGATAGTAAATGAAGAGATGACAGCTCTGCTTGGTGCAGAAAAGACTGAACTTGCCTTAAGACCTACGCAGGAGATTACGGTTATAATGATGTGCGGTCTTCAGGGTGCAGGTAAAACTACTACTACAGCAAAACTTGCATCTAAATTTAAGGGGACAAGAAAGCCTCTTTTAGTTGCTTGTGATGTATACAGACCGGCTGCTATCAAGCAGTTACAAGTAAATGGTGAAAAGGTAGGAGTGCCTGTATTTACAATGGGAGATGGTCACAAGCCTCAAAACATTGCAAAGGCAGCTATGGAACACGCCAGAAACAACGGTTATAATATGATATTCCTTGACACTGCAGGCCGACTTCAGATAGATGAAGATATGATGCAGGAGCTTGTAGATATAAAAGAAGCGGTAGAGGTTACACAGACACTCTTGGTTGTAGATGCGATGACCGGTCAGGAAGCAGTAAATGTAGCAACTACATTTGACAGTAAGATAGAGCTTGATGGAGTAGTTATTACAAAGCTGGACGGTGATACTAGAGGTGGTGCGGCACTTTCTATAAGGAGTGTAACAGGTAAACCGATTCTGTATGCCGGTATGGGAGAGAAACTTTCAGATCTTGAGCAGTTTTATCCTGATAGAATGGCAAATAGAATACTTGGAATGGGCGACATACTTACTCTTATAGATAAGGCTCAAAGTGCTTTAGATGCTGAAAAAGCTAAAGAACTTGAGCAGAAGTTTAAGAAAGCTGAGTTTGATTTTAACGATATGTTGGCCCAGTTTGAACAGATAAGTAAGCTTGGCAGTATAACGGACATCCTTGGTATGATGCCGGGTGGACTTGGTGGCAAGATTGATGAATCTATGGTTGATGA
>NZ_JBQMXS010000107.1:0-2504 GCF_052173895.1 Catonella sp.
GATTATAAGAAGAAAGATTAGATAAGTTTTAAAAGCTATCAGAAAGTGCCGTTTTCGGCACTCTGATAGCTTTTATTTTATGAGAACTGAAAACTCTAAAATAACTCAATGAAAAAGAAAAATAGTTATTTAAATAGAAGTCGCACATATTTATAATTTTTGTTAAACAGAATAAATTTTCTGAATTTTCCAAATTAAATAAATTTAATAAAAAACTTGACAAATAATTATTTGTGCAAATTGTACAAAGTAAAGTAAAAATATTAATATAAATAAAGAGTAAAGATTTGTTTAGAAAAGAAATCTTCACAGTTTATCCACATAATTTTATGAAATACATGGCTTATAAAAGGTTATACACAGAGTTATCCACATTATCCACAAAAATATTAAGTGGTCTATGTATGTCAAGGATGAAAATTTGTTTTGTTTGTATTGATAAAAACATACAAAATAGACTAAAATATTAAAATCAGACTTGACATAAAAGAAAGAATACAATTATATATAATATAGTAAATATTCAGACAATAATATAAGGAAATATAAATGTATTTGATTTTTTGGTGGACTTATAGTATAATAAAGTTAGCACTAAACCCATATATATGATGGGCATAATCTAGAGCTGCTACAAAGAACTGCAGCGGAAAAGAGGTATTGTATGAAATATGTTATTAGCGGCAGAGGAACAAATGTTACTGATGGACTTAGGAATGCTGTTGAAGAGAAACTTGGTAAGTTAGAGCATTATTTCACGCCGGATACTGAAGTGCATGTAACGCTCAAGGTTGAAAAAGACAGGCAGAAAATAGAAGTTACTGTTCCGGTCAAGGGGCATATAATAAGGGCTGAACAAGTTAGCGATGATATGTATGTTTCTATTGATCTTGTTGAGGATATTATTGAGAGGCAGTTAAGGAGATATAAGACAAAGATAGTAGATTCGAAACAGAGTGCAAGTAATTTTACATCTGAATTTATGCAGGAAGATGAATATGATGATGAGGAAGTAAAGGTTATAAGAACTAAGAGATTTGCTGTAAAGCCTATGGATCCTGAAGAGGCTTGTGTACAGATGGAACTTCTTAATCATAGTTTCTATGTATTTAGAAATGCTGAAACTGATGAAGTAAATGTGGTGTATAAGAGAAAAAATGGTGATTATGGTCTTATAGAGCCTGAGTTCTAAGATTAGGGGAGTTATAAGTGCCAAAATTAAGAGAGTTTACTTATAATTATTTTTTGTACTAGAATGTCTTATTTTGGCACTTTACATAATATATAATGTGAACAAAATGTAAAAAATGCCCTTTGGGGCATTTTTTTATTGAAACATACCCAAAGTAATGTTAAAATAGATAGTATGAGTTAATATATCAAGAGTTATGCTGATATATCTTATCCTGATTTTAGGAAAAATGATGAGTAAAAGAGGAAGATTATGAGTTTTATTGAAAAGATTTTTGGAAGCCATAGTGAGAGAGAAGTTAAAAAGCTTAAGTTTGCAGTTGATAAAATAGAAGAGTTAGAACCTGCGATGGAAGCACTAAGTGATGAGGAGCTTAAGGCTAAGACAGCTGAATTTAAAGAGAGACTAGGTAAGGGCGAGACTCTTGATGATTTGCTTATTGAGGCTTACGCAGTAGTGCGTGAGGCTGCTTGGAGAACACTTGAACAGAAACCATATAGGGTTCAGGTTATGGGTGGTATTATACTTCATCAGGGAAGAATAGCAGAGATGCGTACAGGTGAAGGTAAAACACTTGTATCTACTATGCCTGTTTACCTTAATGCTCTTGAAGGAAAGGGTGTACATGTTGTTACTGTCAACGATTATCTTGCAAAGCGTGATAGTGAGTGGATGGGACAGGTACATACTTTCTTAGGCCTTACTGTAGGTTGTATTTTAAATGATATGGAGCCTGAAGAGAGAAGAGAAGCTTATAACTGTGACATTACTTATGCGACCAATAATGAACTGGGCTTTGATTATCTTAGGGACAACATGGTTATTTATAAAAATCAGCTTGTTCAGAGAGACCTCCATTATGCAGTAATTGATGAGGTTGACTCAGTACTTATAGATGAGGCTAGAACTCCTCTTATTATTTCCGGTCAGAGTGGTAAGTCTACTAAACTTTATGAGCTCTGCGACATTTTGGCAAGACAGCTTAAAAAGGGAGAGGCAAATAAGGAACTTAGTAAGATAGATGCTATCATGGGAGAGGATGTAGTTGAAACAGGAGATTTCATTGTAAATGAAAAAGATAAGAATGTAAGTCTTACCCTTGACGGAGTTGCTAAGGTAGAGAAATTCTTTAATATTGAAAACCTTGCAGATGCTGAGAATCTTGAAATACAGCATAATATTATACTTGCACTTCGTGCACATAACCTTATGTTTAGAGATCAAGATTATATAGTAAAAGATGAGGAAGTGCTTATAGTAGATGAGTTTACAGGTCGTGTAATGCCGGGAAGAAGGTATTCCGACGGTCTTC